>JBKBRQ010000226.1:0-4201 GCA_046292055.1 Spirosomataceae bacterium
TAAGAAAGAGATAAAGAAAAATTACCTGACGGAACGCAAAGGTTGGTGGAATTTTATCTACGCCACAGACCTCAATCAAGACGGAAATATTGACCTTTTACTTGGTAATCTCGGGAAAAACAGCCGTCTAAAAGCCTCCCTAGATAAACCAATTCGCATGTATGTCGATGATTATGATGAGAACGGACGGATTGAACAAATTTTAACCTATCATTTGCAAGATCGAGAAGTCCTGTTTGCAGATAAGCGAGAAATTGAAAAACAATTACCCTACGTCAAAAAAGAATTTACGTATGCCAAGGATTTTTCAGAAGCTGATTTTAAGTCAATATTAGGCGATGGGAAAATTGATAATGCAACGCTATTCTCAGCAGATTTTTTAGAAAATGCATGGTTAAAAAACGATGGAACAGGTTCTTTCCAACTAGAAGCGCTCCCAGCAGAATGGCAGCATACTTCTTTTCATACAGCAGCACAAATCAATGCAAACCAGTGGCTCATGGGTGGTAATTTTTACGATTGCAATATCCAGATGGGGCTCTACGATGCAGACTATGGAAGTGTTCTTCAAATTGACAAAAATAAAAAAATGACCAAGAATAGAATTGGTCAATTGCAGATACAAGGACAAATACGCGGCATCTATCCGATAACTATCCAAGGCAAAAAAGCCTTTATTTTAGCTAAAAATAACGATTTCGTACAAGTTTTGACCTTTTAATGACAGAATCCCTCCTCTCACATTGTATAATGAAAGGAGGGATTTTTTCATTTCTCTTATTCTTCCCAAGCCCAATCAATTCGATGCTTTAGGTCTTTGATAACCATGCCATTGTCTTTAAAATAGGCACGAATCTGGTCTACCTTATCGTATTGTTGCGCCGTTTTATATTCTTTGTAAAGAACTAACATACCGTCAAGAACAGACGTATCACCGTCATTCTTCTCTTCTTTCAAACCTAAAATTTCCTCAATAAAAACGGAGAATAAACGAACCAATGCCCCAAAGGTTTCTTCACCAAGTGCAGCAGGTTTTAGTTGGTTCATGTAAATCATGTTGATGTACTTCAACAAGGTAAATAATTGTGCAATCGCCACTGCCGTATTCAAATCATCATTCATGGCTTCGTAAAAAGTCTGAATAGCTTTTTCAATGTCGGCTTTTTTCTTCTCGTCGATTGCTACCTCATTTTCTGGTTCATAAACCAATGTTTTAGAAATACGAAGACCGTTTATCAAACGTCTAAATGCTTTCTGTGAACCTTTTAACGCCTCATTTGAAAAATCGAGTGTACTCCGGTATTGGGACTGCAACATAAAAAACCGAACGGTCATCGGGCTATATGCTTGCTCCAATAAAGGGTGACTACCCGCAAATAACTCGGATGGTAAAAAGCTGTTACCAAGCGACTTAGACATTTTTTGCCCATTCACCGTCAACATATTGGAGTGCATCCAGTACCGAACGGGCTCCACGCCGGTCAAAGCTGTTCCTTGTGCAATTTCACATTCGTGATGCGGGAATTTCAAATCCATTCCTCCACCATGAATATCAAATTGTTTCCCTAAATACTTGGTACTCATGCACGTACATTCCAAGTGCCAACCCGGAAACCCTTTTCCCCAAGGGCTGTTCCATTGCATGATATGTTCGGGTGCGGCACGTTTCCAGATAGCAAAATCCAATGGATTTCGCTTCTCCGCTTGCCCATCTAATTCCCGTGTTTCATTCAATAAATCTTCTAAAATCCTGCCCGAGAGTTTGCCATATCCGTGACCTAATTCATTGTATTTATGAATATCAAAATAAACGGAACCATTTGCCTCGTACGCCAATCCTTTTTCTATTAAATCCTCAACGGCTTCTATTTGCTCTACCATGTGGCCTGTTGCAGTCGGCTCAATACTTGGTGGCAAAAAGTTAAATTGGTTCAATACATCATGGAAATCATTCGTATAACGCTGTACAATTTCCATAGGCTCCAACTTTTCTAGTTTAGCCATTTTCCCAATTTTATCCTCACCCTCATCCCCATCACCAACTAGATGCCCGACGTCTGTGATATTGCGAACATACCGAACTTTGTACCCAATGTGTGTCAGGTAACGGTACAAAACATCAAAAGTGAGAAATGTCCGTACATTGCCTAGATGCACATAATTGTAAACCGTGGGGCCACAAACGTACATGCCAACATGGTCGGGAACAAGTGAAGTAAAAAGTTCTTTTTGACGCGTTAATGTATTGTAAATCCGTAAAGGTTGCATGAACTTGCTAGTTATTTGAACAAAAATAGGTCATTCTTATCAAAACCGAAGAAGTTCTCACAAAGTTTCTTCAGCCCCAAACATACGGAAAGCGCCCGTAAGACTTGTTTCCCCCATCCAAAACAACGAACTTTGACCCAATTATCCTCACATATTTAGCTCCACAACAAATGAAAATCGTATCGATAGGACAAGATAAAAAGCTAATTCAGGCATTTCATGACTTTGCTGTTTCTGTTTATAAAGGAAACCCGTATTGGATTCAACCGATTCGTGCAGATATTGATAAATTATTCGACGAGTCAAAAAATGTGCTTTTTAAAGAGGGTGCAGAAGCAACGCGTGTTTTAGCCTACAACGAAGAAGGCGAGATTGTGGCACGAGTTGCTGTGTTTATTAATCCACGCACGACACACAGAAGCAATGACCAACCTACAGGAGGCATTGGTTTTTTCGAGTGTATTAATGACAAAGACGTTGCCTTTCAGGTATTTGATTTTGCTAAAAATTGGCTTCAAGAAAGAGGAATGGAAGCCATGGATGGACCCATTAATTTTGGTGAAAGAGACAATTGGTGGGGACTTCTCGTTGACCCATTTGACCTCCAACCGTCTTGGGGAATGCCGTATCACCAACCGTACTACCGTACGTTTTTTGAAGAATACGGCTTTCAAAACTACTTTGAACAATACACATACTGGCTACCAATCCCGGAAGTTGAGGCGAAAAAATACGTTCGTCCTGCTCTTTTCGAGCGTGCCAATCGAATTTATGATGCGCCGGGCTATCATTTTGAGCATGTAGATAAAAAGAACCTAGATAAATACGCACACGATTTCCGTGTCATTTATAATAAAGCATGGGCTAAAAACCTCTCGACAGGTGAAATGTCCGAAAACCGCGCGAAAGCCATCATGAAAATGTTCAAACCCATCATGGAACCGGAACTCATGTGGTTTGGCTATTACGAAGGAGAGCCCATTGCGTTCTTCATCATGATTCCGGACTTGAACCAAGTTTTCAAGTACGTGAACGGGAAAATGGATTGGAAAGGCAAACTCATTTTCTTGTACCACCAATGGATGAAAACCAATAAAAAGGCGCGAGGCGTTATTTTTGGCGTTATTCCAGAATTTCAAGGCCGTGGTGTTGAATCTGCCATTGCACTGGCTTTCTCTCAAGTTTGTTGGACGCCCAATTACCAATACGAAGAGCTAGAACTCAACTGGATTGGCGATTTCAACCCAAAGATGCTCGCTATCGTCGGGATTCTTGGCGCGAAGAAATACAAAACATACATCAGTTACCGCTATCTCTTTGACCGTACAAAACCATTTACCCGTCACCCTCAACTCTGATTTATATGCACCGTTTATTCTTTGTATTTTTTGTCGGACTTACGCTCGTCGCATCAAAGGTTTCAGCCAATGATTCCTTGTATGGATTTGCGTTTACACAGACTTATCCACAGGATTCTACCAAAAAAGATTCTGTGCAAAAGTCTGTACCAAAAACGTATCTTTTGGATAAAAAAACCTACAAAATGACGCTTCCTACAACTTGGGAAATCGCCCCAAATTGTACGGAAGATTACTGCAATATCTTTTCGCCTACGGACACGCTCGGTTTCATTGACCGCTTTGTAGAAAACATAAACATCACCGTACAGAAACTACCTACGCCCACGTATACCGTGGATCAATATGCTACGTTTTCTGTCGGATATTTACCCAAAGTCGTCAAAGAATTTGCCGTTGTGGAGCGTAAAAAGCTGAAAAGTAATCTTGTACGACTTACTTACAAAGGCATTAAAGATAATTTTCAGCAAACGTGGAGACAGTATTATTACATCAAAAACCAAAAGGTTTTCATTGTTACGTTTGCCTGTGAGACCAGCAAATACAAATACTATCAGCCGTTTATCGAGAGCTAT
>JBKBRQ010000227.1:0-4196 GCA_046292055.1 Spirosomataceae bacterium
CATTTGCAGAGTCTCGAACGGACTGTTCGACTAGAACAATGCAAATTTAGAGAGATTTGATTCAAATACCAATAGGTGGTGGCCTATTTGCCAAATATTCTATAAATAGTTCAAAGATAACTTGCTTTTGTTGTATTAATTTCCAAATTATATTTGTTCATGAGCCAAAAAAGGAAGACATACGTCTTCCTTTTTTGGTATTGTTTTTTATGACTTACTCTTCTTCAGCAGCATCAAAGCTAATTCCTGCTGCAGCTGCACGTACATTTCCTAGCTCTTGGTCAATGGTGTACATGGAATCTCCCTCCATTAAGTCAATTACTTCCAATGCTCGGCGTGCTACAAACTCTTCTTCGATTTGCTCTTTCACAAACCATAATGCCAATTGCTCTGTAGCATAGTCATTTGCTTCGCGACTTGCTGCAACAATTTTGTTGATAGCTGAAGTTACAAAAATCTCACTTGAGAGCGCTGTTTCAAAGCATTCTTTGAGAGAAGAATATTCTTGTTTAGGGAATGATACCTCTGGTGTTACTGCTGTTCCTCCCATATTGATGACAAATTTGAAGATTTTCATCATGTGACTTCTTTCTTCTGCAGACTGTGTATAGAAATAATTGGCACTGTTTAAGAAACCATTTCTCTCACACCAAGAGGCGATAGCTAAATATTTGTTTGAAGCCTCAGCTTCAATTTTTACTTGTTCGTTTAAAATTGACTCTACTTCTGACTTTAAGGAAGTGCGCATTCTCACTAGATTTTTCATATATATCTGAGACTTTTAGGATTTACATATTCTGTTCGTATGCAAATCTAACAGTCACCCGTCTATATTTGTTCGTTTCTAGATAGATATGGGTAATATTTAGAGTTAGTCTAATTTACAAGGGGAAGTTAGTTGTCTGTTACCAAAAAATCACCCAAAATATCGAACAATGTTTGGTACAAGTAAAGGCTGAAAGAAGCTTGCGCTAATAATTCACGTAAATGCAATAATTCGCAAAGGGTTAGTTTCAGGGTTTTGTTTGCATTTGGGGCTGAAATAAATTCGTAGTCAAATGCATCGGATAAATTAAATATCATGGCATGAATATCCACCTTGTCCACCAAGTCCTTAAAATTTAGGAAATTGTGAATTTTAAAGTGAACGTGTACATCTCCAAAAATCACATCAATGCGGTTGGTTAAGTCATTTTGTAGAACTTGACCAAAAGGAGAGTGGGCTAATTGGGTTACGTGATTCATACGTTTTTTTACTATCGATAAGATGGAGCAAATATATCTACTATTTAGAATAAGTCCAAATAAATTTCTTTTATTATGAGGATAGTCATAAAAAGGGCGAGCAGTTTTTGCGTCTTTTGCTTGATAAAAAATAGTTACAAATAAAAGGTATGCAAGCGACTCATTTTACAGATTGGACAAGCGCAGAGGAACTCACAAGAACCGTGAAGGAGCGTCTTTTAGAGCCTTATGTTGTGCAGGATTCCAAACCCAATGTTTTAGATCCTGATTTGCTCGAATTATTATTGGAAATGTATGGAGACGATGAATCTTTCTCGCACGAAAGTTTAAAGAAGTTCTCTATTTCTCAAATACTTACGTATCTACAATCCACTCACAAATATTATATGCAGAAGAAACTGCCTGAAATAGAGCAGTCACTTTGGCATATTTTTCACCGCTGTGAAGGCGCAGAAAAAAAGAATTTATCTGCTTTGGCTATCTTCTTCAATAAGTACAAGCAAGATTTGATGGAGCATATCCAGATGGAAGAAAAAGGTTTTTTTCCGTATGTTTGGCAGCTAAGTCAAGCATGGGAAAACAACGACCGTACGTCGGAGGAAATACAGACTATTTTGGCGTTGTCTCCCATCCCGACATTTGAAGAAAAGCATCATTCCATTGAAGACGAACTAAAAGAAGTAGCACATATTCTTTTGGAATATACAGAAGGAGCTGATTTACCTTTGATGTTCCGTGTATTTTTAAATCAAGTTCAACTTTTTGAGTTAGAACTTAGAAAGCACGCTTTGATAGAAGACCATGTTTTATTGCCGATGGTACAAGAAATGGAGCGCCAAATGCGTGCGCGATTAACCTGATTGTGTTTTTAAATATTTACACAAAGTGCCTGACTTTCAACTGAAAATTAGGCACTTTATGTAAATACTGCGCTTATAAATTTGAATTTATAACCAACCATTCGTTTCGTAGAATACTGCAAATAATGCTATCTCGTCGAGTTCCATCCGAACAAATTCCATTACTTCGGAGTGTTCCTTCTAGGGTACAGCCTATTTTTTTTAGGGCTGCGATACTTCGTTTATTGCGGGAATCCGCTCGAAACTCCACCCTTTCCATACCCATTTTCTCAAATGCAAAGGAAAGTAATAGTTGTTTTGCTGCTTGGTTGAGCCCAGTTCCTTGTGTTTCTTTGCCATACCACGTATAACCAAGTTGGGTATTTTTTTGTGCAAATTGAATATCATAAAAACGTGTAGACCCGACGTATCGTTGCGTCTGTTTATCGTAAACGATGAATGGATATTCTTTTTGATTCTCTCGCTGGGCTATGGCATCCAATACATACGTACGAAGTCCTTCTTCTCCGACTGCCTGCAAAAGTGAAAACTGCCAAATCTCGGGTTCGTACAGTGCAAATGGAAGGAGGTGAGGAATATCACTCTCTACCAAAGGGCGCAACAATACACGCTGGTTTTCAAGAATATATTGATTTTGGAAGAACAAAGAATCCATTTCCTATTAAAGGGTTTTACTGATTGATTTTAGAATAAGGAAAGTGTAAATCAATTAATCTAAGAATGATTTTAATTTTGCCTTTACTTGGTCCACGAGGTTTTCTGCTTCGTTGCTCAATTCTTGTGCTTTTAATTTGAGTTTTTCAACAGCCAACTCGGCATCTTCTTGCAAGTCTTCGAGTTTATCTTCTGCTTTGTCGAGAAAATCCTCTAGCTTGTTTTCTTCCAAAAGTGTGGCTGCTTTTGTTTTCCAATGATGTAATTCTTTTTGGGCTTCGGCAAGTTGGATAGTCAGTTCGTTTTTCCATTCGGACGACTTTTGTGTTGCTTCTGCTTGGAGTTTTTCTCTGTTTTCTTCACTGAGTAACTCTTTGGCTTTCATTTGCCAATGGGCTAATTTTTCTTGAATTTCCAGCCATTCATTTTTGAGGCGCGTATTTTTATCTTCTGACATTTGATTTGGTTTTTTATTGGTAAAATGTTTATTATTAATTATTTATATGAATTTTATACGTAAAAGTAAAGTTAGGGAATAGATTTTACGTATTTCTATACAGAGAGAAAAGAAAGGACAGATTTTTTGTTCAAAAGTTAGGTAAAGTACGAAAACCAATGATATATATATCTTATTTCGTCTGGACAAAACCTGTCAACGAATAGCAATGTAACTATTTTTCTTGATGTAAGTACGTATTTGATTCGTTGTATTTTGCAAAGCAGTAGCTTATTTATGATTTATTCTAGGACCGAAAGGTAATTTCAAAGTGGGTGATTCAAATATATGTAAGTGGTTTTTAATTAGTGATAAAGCAATCACTTTTTGGATATGTACTGTATGAATAGGTTCTAATCAGAATGTTGTAGCCCCAAAGAGCATTAAAAAACAAAAGAGTGCCGTTTTAATTGCACTCTTTGTGTTTTGCATTAAAGCATGTATTTTAGTCGAATGACTTCTTTTTCTGTCAAGAAACGCCATTTCCCTCTGGGTAGGTCTTTCTTGGTTAGTCCCGCATACGTTGTTCTATCTAACTTGGTTACTTCGTAGCCTAGATGTTCAAAGATACGGCGTACAATTCTGTTTTTTCCTGAATGGATTTCTATACCCACAACAAACGCATCTGGCGTGACAATACCTAGATTATCTGGTTTGATAAATCCATCTTCCAACTCCAAACCAGCCTGAATCATCTCAAAATGTTCTGAAGTAATAGGTTTGTCTAGTTCCGCTTGATAAATTTTCTTGATGTTATTAGTTGGGTGGGAGAGTTTTTCTGCCAATTCCCCGTCGTTGGTTAATAATAACAAGCCTGTGGTATTTCTATCGAGTCTTCCGACTGGATAAATACGTTCTTTACACGCATTTCCGACCAAATCCATGACTGTATGTCTATCTTTTGGGTCTTCTGTTGTTGTAATAAAGTCTTTGGGTTTATT
>JBKBRQ010000228.1:0-4168 GCA_046292055.1 Spirosomataceae bacterium
TCACAAATGCAAAAATTGGATCTGGTTCTTGAGCTAAATGTGAAGGGATTTTATCCATGTCAGGATCCAAACCTACACATAAGAATGATTGTTTCTGTCTAATTTGTTCCAAAAGCTGCGCGCGTGTCATACAATGAATTTCGTCTAATTTTTATCAAAAAACGCCCGAAGATACAGCCTTTCATATTTATTTTTCAAAACATTGAAACAATTGTTTTATTTTTACGCATTAATCAAAGACTATTACAACGAAAATATGGAATTTCGACCCACACATATTGAAGGCGTTATTGAAATCATTCCACGTGTTTTTGGCGATGAGCGAGGCTACTTTTTTGAATCATACCAAAGAGAATTATTTGTAGCAAATGGCATTACAGAAGAATTTGTTCAGGACAATCAATCGTATTCAACGAAAGGGGTTTTACGAGGCCTTCATCTTCAACATGCTCCATACGCACAGGGAAAACTCGTTCGGGTAATTGCCGGAAAAGTATTAGATGTAGCTGTCGATGTGCGTCCTGATTCACCCACACTTGGGCAATATGTTGCGGTAGAACTTACCACAGAAAAACAAAATATGTTGTATATTCCACCTGGACTTGCCCATGGATTCCTTACGTTAGAAGATGCTATATTCTCGTATAAATGTACGAATTTATACCATAAAGCCAGTGAAGACGGTATTCGTTGGGATGATACCACTGTTGGCATAGATTGGGGAATTGAGAACCCGTTGGTATCTGATAAAGATAAAGTACTACCTAGTTTTCATGAGTTCATGGAGACACTATCAAAAAGATAAATCAAAAAAAGACTCCTCTGAAAAGGAGTCTTTTTTTCTATCTAACCAATTTAGAATCACGGAGCAGGACAACCTGTACCAACCTGTGCAGAGAATACACTCCCTCCACTCGCTTGAAAGCCAGGTTGCAATTGAATAGACTGTTGTGCTTGATAAATGACGCTTCCGCCCGAGATTTCGTTGGTAGCTGAAATAGAGACCGAGGCACGCTGTCTCACTTTGCCTGTTGTAACATTATTTATAGTTGCTATTGGTAAAATTACTTTCGGACAAATCGTAAAGATATAGTCTTCCATCTCACCATAACCCTGCGATGCACTAGGTAAGTCCCCACAACCTGTCTCGAAAACGGCATTATACAATAACGCAATACGCATCCGTACTTGCCCACTCATAATGGTATCTGGCATAGTAAAGGACGTCACATCAGATGTCCACTTAACTGGTGTTTTCGTTTTAATAATTTCAGAAGTTTCAAACACACCATTTTTATTATAATCCAACCAAATACGAAGTCCATCTGGCCAATTACCTGGCGATTGAACCGTTAGTTCATACGTTTCCCCCCCCTGCAAGGTTGGGATTACATACGGATACAAAGAATATCCACTACTTGTACAACCCGAGGCATTTGAAAAAATAGTTGTACCGCTTCTCCGTAGGATAACTCCGGTAATTACGTCGTTGTCAGAACAATCTAGGGTTGCTGTACAGTAATCGCATTTTTCAACAACTGAAGATATAGCAGGTGCTTTGGAGGATTCATCACAACCAGAAATAGTACAAGTAGCATAATAGGTAGTGGGTGAATCAATTACGGGTGTCGTAAAAGTAGATGAAGTGGCTAAAACGTCACTGGCGTTCAAACTACTGTACCATTTAACTGTTCCTGAGGGACAATTTGATGACGCAAGCGTGGTCGAACCTTCGTAACTACCACAAAAGTATGCATTTGTTACTGTAGGACTATCTGCTTGCCCACTTACTTGAATAGATACAGCGGTACGAGATGACTCTCCACAATCTGCTACCAAACAAGAAACATAATATGTCGTATTAACAGAAATAGTAGGAGTTGTAAGGGTACTTCCACCTGTTTGCAAGACATTCCCACCTGAGAGTGCGTCGTACCATTTATAGGTGCTTGACTCACAACCAAATGCGCGAAGCACATAACTCCTTGGAACACAAGAGGTTTCTACTTCTTGCACTGCTGGTGGTGCAATGACAGAAGGTAATATGGAACTTAATGCCAGAACTTCAGCACGTAGCTTTGCACCAGGCAAAGAACCAAAATTATTCGCGAGATTAATTCCAACCCCCGAAATTAAATGACAATAACTCATCACAGTTCCCCCATTGGTCGGTGTAGGAATATTTGTACAAGTACCCTCTGCATATCCTGCATTTGTACCACAATTATCAATAGCTTGCTTTATAAAAGCATTATTTGCATCTCTAGAACCATCTGCCCAGTCGCATGAATGTGTATGAGGCAAACCCATATTGTGCCCAATTTCGTGAGCAATGACCATGACATTCCAAGAGTAAGTCGGTATGTTTACCACAGAACTATTAATGCCTGCACTTACACCATACGAAGCAGAACGGTTTGTTATTCCAACTACAGAACGAGAGGTCATTCCGTTGTATACAGACGAACCACCAGCCAAATAAGCAACACCTCCACCCGATTTTGTCGTTACAAAATGTACAAGTTCCCCAGTAAAATTAGCCCCTCTGTTATTCCAATAAGATTGGAGTGAGCCAAGCATATCGCCCGTCGAAGTGAAAGAGGCGTGTGGGTCTGGCACATCCCATATATAAATGGTAGAGAGGGTCAGGGCGACGTCTTCATTCGCATAAATTTGAGAGACATTATTAAAAATACCTGTCAATCTATCGAGTACTGTTTGTGGATTTGACCCCCAATCTGTGTACATTTTATAGTCTGCTTCTAAAAAAATACGTACCATTTTACAACCTACAACTGCCTGATTACTCGGGCCAAAGGTGTTTACGCGCACGGAATCTTTGACTTCAATAGCTCCTTCACAACCAATTGGCTTAGATTCTTCCAACTCTTGGGTTTCATACACAATATGTATAGGCTGTTTGATACCCTGCAACCTCCCCAAGGTTAAATGAAACTTTTCAGACGAGATTAAACCCTGAATCTGATTCTTTGTAATCGTCAAAGCAACCATCGATTCATCGTATCCATCAATCGTTCCCCTATAAAAAGTGGGTAAATCCAAAGACAAACTTACTCCAGATTGCGAAGCAAGTTGCACTTTAAAATCGGATGTAACTACTTCTACACGTTTTAAACGTAAGATAAGCTGTCCTTTGTTTTTAGTAGGAACAGCAAGTAGAATGTCTGATTTATTCGCCTGCAACGCCTCCACTTGTTGCACATTGATATCTAGCAACTGCGCACTTCTCAATGTAGAAACCCGTTGAATAGTGCTACCAAAAGTGGCAACCGTTTCTGTCAAACTTTTTGTAGAAAAAACAGTTGGATAAACCTCTTGCCCATGCACCAAAAAAGGGAATAAACACATAAATAAGAATACATAAGTAACTTTTTTAAGCATAGACCATTTGTATTTATTGTAAAACAATATGAGCTTTTACAACAAATATATACAAATAAACTACATTTCGTACATTATTGCCACGAACAGTGGATTCACATATTTCCCGTATCTTTGTAAAAATAACATGTGTTGTAAATGAAGTTCGAAGAATATAGAATAAGCGGGGAAATCAAACAAAACTTAGCTGATTTGGGATTTAAGCGCCCCACAGACATTCAATTCAAGTGCATTACCCCTATTTTAAAAGGGGAAGACGTACTGGCAATTGCACAAACTGGGACGGGTAAAACAGCTGCATTTGTCATTCCACTCCTCCACAAAGTGCACCAAGCTAAAAAAACAGGTCGTCCTAAAGGGATTCAAGCGCTTGTCATGGCACCAACACGGGAACTAGCCTTGCAAATCACAGATGTTTTTCATAAAATCGGAAAAAATACTCGTATCAAAACGCTCTGTCTTTTTGGCGGCGTTGAGCAAGACCCGCAAATCAGACAACTCGTGAATGGCGTGGATATTCTTGTCTCTACGCCTGGTCGGATGTTCGACCTCATCCATCAAGGATATGTCGTGCTCGATTACATGGAAACCCTCGTTCTTGATGAAGCTGACCACATGCTCGCTCTTGGGTTTATTCGTGATATTGAAGATGTCCTCCGCCATTTACCAAACCGACGACAAACGTTGTTTTTCTCGGCAACCATCGACGAACAAATCAAAAAATTGGCATACAACATCGTTCGAAATGCCATCCGGATTCAAATAG
>JBKBRQ010000022.1:0-21083 GCA_046292055.1 Spirosomataceae bacterium
CAGGTGTATCATCAATAAATATAGGTGCTTTTGAGAGACGATCAAGTCTTTTGTGCATTTGTTGCCATTCATGTGGTTCTAATGTGCCTTTTCGGAGTTTTTCAGAATCAATTTCTGCTTCTGCTGAAATCATTCTGAGCATCAATTGGCTACATGACATTTCCAACGAAAAAATAGCAACGGGCATATTGAAATCAATAGCTGCATTTCGCATGGAAGAAACCACAAAGGCTGTTTTTCCCATGGCTGGACGCGCAGCAATAATAACCAATTCTGTATTTTGCCACCCACCTGTGATCCGGTCTAGTGCTGTAAAACCACTTGCTACGCCAGTAAGACCATCTTTGTTGTTTTTTTTCGACTCTAGTTCAGCAATCGTTTGTCTCAAGATAGAACTTGCATCTAAGTAGTTCTTCTTCACGTTTCGTTCGGAAATATCAAAGAATGCTTGTTCTGTTTTATCTAATAATTGGAAGACGTCCGTTGTATCTTCGTATGCATCTTTTAGAATAGAGGATGCGACGCCAATCATGTCTCGTTTGATTGCCGCTTGTGCAATAATTCTTGCATGGAACTCAATATTGGAAGCCGATTGTACTTTTCGTGTAAGTTCTGCGAGATAATGTCCGCCTCCAACTTGCTCTAAATCACCTGTTGATAACAATTGGTTCATTACAGTCAAAACGTCGATTGGTTCTGACTTGGAGAATAGCTGTAAGATAGCTCGGTAAATGCGTTGGTGACTGTCTCTGTAAAAAGTCTCAGGAGTGAGGATGTCGACAACTGCCGTCAAAGCTTCTTTTTCAATCATAAGTGCGCCAAGAACAGCGGCTTCCATTTCCAAAGCTTGTGGCGGAAGTTTTCCTTGTTCTGTACGGATACTATCCAACCACAAATTTTTTGTTGAAGCTACCTTTGCTGGGCGAGGTGGGTTTGATGCAGTTTTGTCCATATTTTTTTAACGATTATACAAAATTGCATTTTTTTCTAACATAAAAAAAGGTGAAAGGTTGAGCCTCTCTTTAATTCAATGAGTATCAACGGTTTGATGAAAAGACTTTTTTGTTCAGGAAATTAAACAAATTGCCTTCATTTAAAATTAGGTAATTTAAGAGAAATATGATTATTTAGAACTCGAATCTATTTATTAATACTAAATCATTACACTTAATTCCCTTGACTGAAAAAAGATTTTTATTAGAAGACGTTTCCTTATTGGATTTTGTAGGCGTACAAAACAAGCATGTCAAAATCATTGCAGATGCTTTTCCTCAATTGGTTATGGTAGCAAGAGGCGATGAAATTGTTGTAAAAGGTACCGAGGAGGAAGTCGCAAGCGTGGAGATTATCATTCAGCAAATGATAGATCACTTGCTAAAGTACACACAAATTACGGAAGAGCAAGTCAGGCAATATGTTCAAAATGATATTGAAGGTGCTATGTCTAAGGCTGTGAACGATGCTGATATTATCCTTCATGGCAACAAAGGGCAGGTAATCAAGGCAAAGACAGCAAATCAAAGAAGAATGCTTGAGGCAGCACAAACGCATGACATTGTCTTTGCAATTGGGCCAGCAGGAACCGGAAAAACATATACTGCAGTTGCACTTGCTGTTCAAGCTTTGAAAAACAGACAAGTGAAGAAAATTATCATTACACGACCTGCTGTTGAAGCGGGTGAGAATTTAGGCTTTTTACCGGGTGATTTGAAAGAAAAAATTGACCCGTACCTTCGCCCAATATATGATGCATTAGAGGATATGATTCACTCAGAGAAATTGAAGGGGTATATCGAAAAGAATACAATCGAAATTGCGCCACTTGCCTACATGCGAGGAAGAACGTTGAATCATGCTTTCATTTTATTGGATGAAGCGCAAAATACGACTCCGATGCAATTGAAAATGTTCCTGACACGTATGGGACCCACTTCTAAAATTATTATAACTGGTGATAAAACACAGATTGATTTGCCCAAAAAGCAGAAGTCAGGTTTAGTAGATGCAGAAGAAAAGTTATTCAAGGTCAAGGGGATTAAATTTATAGAATTAGATGGGAGAGATGTTGTTCGTCACCCGTTAGTCCGAGAAATATTAAAAGCCTATGAGCAAGACGAAGAATAAGTACAAACTTGTCTTAATTTTCTTACTTTATTGCTCAATTAGTACTGCGCAACAGAAAAGGTTGTGCGCTGTCGGACAAAGAGAAGTGCCCAAAACACTTTCAAAATATGCTCAATTTGAACGTTTTTTGCTCAGACACCAAACCGCACGTGAGATAGATACGACCACACTTATTCGTATTCCTGTTGTTGTTCATGTTGTTCACTCAGAAGCTTCCCGTCTCGTTGGCCTACCGGGTAGTGGGAATATAAGTGACGCACAAATTTTTTCCCAAATAAAGGTTTTAAATGAAGATTATCGAAACCAAATGTTGTTGTATGGGCAAAATAAGACTACAAATGGAATTGATACGAAAATAGAATTTTACTTAGCTACAAAAGACCCTGATGGGTTTCCTACGTCTGGGATAAATCGTATTTTTTCATCACAAAAGTCTTTTGATGTTTTTGATGATAATTTTACACTTTCGTCTCTAGGCTATTGGGATAGTAGCCGATATTTGAATATTTGGGTGACTAAGTTAAAAAATAATTACTTAGGTCTAGGCGAGTTTCCGGGAGGAGATTTGGAAGGTCTGGAAGTGGAGGATGTTGATGCACGTGTCGATGGGGTTATCATAGACCACACTGTTTTTGGGAAACAAATTGGGACTGTATCCGATGTTTTTTATGGATATGGTCGTACATTAACACATGAAGTGGGGCATTGGCTTGGATTGATACACACGTGGGGAGACCAATTTTGTGGTACTGATTTTGTTGAAGATACTCCACCAACAGAATCCCCAAATCAAACATTGTTTTGTCGGCCTACTTTCTCCAATTGTGAAGGGACTCGAACCTTGAATATGATAGAAAATTTCATGGATTACACGCCCGACTCATGCATGAACACGTTTACATCAGGGCAACGAGATCGTCTTCGTTTGGTGCTTAACCTATCGGAAAGAAGAAGGAGTTTAGTTGATAATAGTCTACTAGCCAATCAATTGGTAAGTACACCAGAAATGGTTGTGCTAAATAACCCTGGAAGTATGGAGTCACTGGTGATTCAGTTATTAGTTCCTGACTACCAAGACTTTGTACTTAGTTTTTACAATGCATCAGGTCAACTGATTCAACAAGAAAAATTTATTCAATCACCCAGTATTTTTTGGCGTCCTTCTCGTTTTCCGACCTCTTGGCGGGAGGAAGGTGTCATTCTTTGTAAATGGGAAATTGATAAGCAAATAATTAGCAAACGGATAATCATTTATTAGTGGATATGTTACGTTCAAAACCTCGGTTTGATGATATTTTTATGGACCTCGCACAAAATTTGGCGCTCCGGTCGCATTGTGTACGTGCCCAAGTGGGTGCTGTTTTAACGAATGAAACACGTATCATCTCCATTGGCTACAATGGCCCCCCAGCCGACACACACAATTGCGATATTGAATTTGGAGAGGCAGGTTGTCCCAAAGATTCCAAAGGAAGTTGTTCATTAGCACTCCACGCGGAGCAAAATGCGATTTTATATGCAGTGAAAAATGGGAGCAAAGTGGAGGGTTCTACTCTGTATGTTACACTCTCACCTTGCATTGCTTGCGCACGCGTAATTTACACCATGAAAATCAAAAAAGTCGTGTACCTTCATTCGTATGCACAATACAAAGGGCTATCTGTTGACGAGGGGGTTGCCTTTTTACAAAAATTTGGTGTAGAAGTCGTTCATTATTCGTCGCTTACGCAAGATTGATGTATGAATTATTTAGCACATTTGGAGTTATCTGGTTCTGATTCTGACGTACTCATCGGTAACTTAATGGGTGACTTTATTAAAGGTAAATTGGTACACGCGCGATTTACGGCACTCCCTGTTCGTGTACAAAAGGGAATACATCTTCATCGAAAAATAGATGACTTCACTGACAAGCATGAACTTGTAAAGGAAGTGACTTCTTTTTTTTTGAAAAAACAAGGGAAATATGCCGGGATTGTAGTAGATGTCTTATTCGATCACCTTTTAGCTAAGAATTGGGCTATCCTGCACAACAAAGAAAGTCTTGACGAATTTTCTTCGAATGTATACGAAATACTCCCAAAGTACCAGCCACTTTTTCCTGAGAGAATGGATAAAATGATTCAATCATTACTTTTACATAGGTGGTTGCCACAATATAAAGTCGAAGCAGGCGTGCAAATGGCGCTTGCTGGTATAAGTAGGAGAACGACAACTGGGCATTCATTTGATGCCGTTTTCGACGACTTTTATGCGCATGAGTCGGAGATTACCCATCTTTTTTTACTTTATTACCCCCAACTCAAAGACTTTTGTTCGGGTTATTTATCGAAAGAATTTATTATTGATTTATGAGCCAAAAAATAAACGATATCCTTAAGAATATTAAATCTAGTTCAATTGCGCCTGTGTATGTTTTACATGGTGCGGAGAGTTATTTTAGTGATGTAATTGCAAAAAAGGTAGTTGATACGAGTTTGTCCGCAGCGGATAAGGAATTTAATTTATGGACTTTGCATGGACCTGATGTAACTGTAGGTGCCATCGTTTCTAAATGTCGGCAATTTCCGATGATGGCTGAAAAACAAGTAGTTTGGGTAAAAGAGGCGCAAGGTATTTCAGATATAGGTCAGAAGGAAGCAACCCAATTATTGGACAAATATATTTCGCAAGCAACTACAACAACCTGTTTAATTTTACAAGCAAGTAAGCCATTTGATGAACGTAAATCTTGGATTAAGGCAGCACAAAAGGCAGGTCTCGTTTTTTCTTCCAAACCATTGTATGAGAACGAGCTTCCTGGTTTTATTTTGGATTATTGTAAAGCGAAGGGAGTTGGACTAGAGGCTGCAGCTGTAAAATTAGTAGTGAATCATTTGGGTACCAATCTGAAAAACTTGACCAATGAATTAGATAAAGCCATTGTAAATCTTAAAATTGGTGAGCCAATTACGGTTGAGGTTGTAGAGCAATATATTGGAATCAGTAAAGAGTTTAACTATTTTGAGTTACAAAAGGCATTGACAGAGAAAGATGCATTTAAGTCTTTTCAGATTGTTGAGTTCTTTAGTCGTGATTCCAAAAACTATCCGATACAACCATTTGTGATTTTATTATACACGTTTTTCAGTAAGTTGATTCTACTTCATCGTTTTCCAGGTCTTAACGACGGAGAATTATCGAGTAAACTTGGGGTAAATCCGTACTTTTTGAAAGACTACAAAGTGGCTTCAAAAAGGTTTGACATTCGTTCGATTATGCATAGTATAGGTGTTATTCGTCGAATTGATGCGCTCTCCAAAGGAATTGAAATGGGTAGTAAGACGGAGAAAGACTTATACAGAGAGTTAATTACGGGCGTTTTGAGCGCATAAAAAAAGGTTCTTACAACAGTAAGAACCTTTTGTAGCGGGGACGGGAATCGAACCCGTGACCTCCGGGTTATGAATCCGACGCTCTAACCATCTGAGCTACCCCGCCGTTAATCGTAACGGAGTGCAAAAATAGAATTTACACCTTTTTGATGCAACTTTTTTGTACTTTTTTTTTGAATTTTTTAAAAAAAAGATAAACGATATAGGATATTGATTTGATTATAAGTAACTAGTAAAAAAATACCTAAATTGATTATGACGACAAAATACAAGTTCGTGAGAGAATACGCCTTCCGTAACTCAGCCAAGGTCTTATATCCTTATCTTAGTACGCCTGGGGGGCTCGAACAATGGTTTTGTGATAAAGTTTCCGTTGATTCAAATCACTTGTATCATTTTCTTTGGGAAAACCAGGATCATACGGCAAAGCTTACTTCATCTCGACTGAATAAATCTGCTCGATTTGAATTCGAGGGAGACGATGCTGAGTTAAGTTACTTGGAGTTCAAATTGGAAGCAAGTGAGTTGGATGGCTCTACTTATCTACGAATAACTGACTTTTCGTCAAGTACAGACGAGGATGATTTAGAAGACTTGTGGGATGGATTAATCGATGCGCTGAAAAATATTGTAGGGGGATAGTCTTTGATTTCCTAAATTTGCGGTCTCATTTGTAATAATCGCATGAAAAAAATTGATTATCTGGTACTCAGGTCATTTATCGGTCCTTTCCTTTTGACAACATTAGTTGTCATTTTCATTTTTCTCATGCGGTTTCTGATGATGTATTTTGACGATTTAGTCAGCAAAGAGCTAGATTTAGCTACTTACGGCCAACTTTTTGGGTATTTTGCGTTAATGACGATTCCGATTTCTCTACCTCTTGCAACCTTATTGGCTTCTTTGATGTCATTCGGTAATTTGGGAGAGCATGTAGAGCTTACTGCCATCAAGTCAGCGGGGATTCCTCTGCCCCGAATTATTCTTCCTGTGGGTATTTTTGCAGTAGGTATTTCTTTGTTTTCCTTTTGGTTTGGTAATCGAGTAGCTCCTTGGGCAAACCTGAAAGGGTACAGTCTCCTTTACGATATCCGTACAGCAAAGGTAAGCGTCAATCTGACGGAAGGTATTTTTTACAACGAAATCCCCAATTACAACATAAAAGTTCGCGAGAAAGCAAAGCAAGGAGATTGGCTTCGTGACATCATTATATATGACCATACAAAAAACGATGGCAATACGAGCGTAACAGTTGCAGATAGTGGCAAGATGTACTCTATTCTTGGTAACTCCCACTTGGTGCTAGAGTTGTATAGTGGGGCAAATTATTCGGAGCAAATGAGTGCTGCCTCGGGGCAGTCCAATCGAGAATCTCAATTTTTGAAAAATACGTTCAAGTCAAATAAGATTATTTTTTCTTTAGAAAGTTTTGGTATGAAAAGGACAGATGAAAATCAGTTCAAATACCATGAGCTCATGAAAACAATTTCCGAATTGGATAATCAGGTAGATTCAACACAAAAGGAATTAAAAAAGACAGCGAAAAATCAAGTAAATATACTGAAGAACTATTCATCGTATCAATTCAAACCGTTGGTTCAAATCAAGGATTCTTTAAAAAGACCTATTGAAATCAAAGAGGGTCCTTGGATTGAAGAGAAAATGAAGCAAGTAGAAGGAGGATATGCGAAGGAGTTGACGTATGAAAATGCGTATAACCAATCGAAAAGCTCGATTTCTCAACTTGAACTTGCTACAACCATGCATTATAATACAAAAAAGTTGATTGCTCGCGCCGAGGTGGAAAAATGGCATCGTTTTACAATGGCATTGGCTTGCTTGATTATGTTTGTTATTGGCGCATCTTTGGGCTCAATTATTAAGAAAGGAGGGTTTGGTATGCCAGTTTTAATCGCGATTTCATTTTTTATTTTTATGTATGTTTTGATGCAGTTAGGCGACAAATATGCAAAAGAGGGGTTGGTTGATGTTTTGGTTGGTGTTTGGTTTGCAGATTTTGTCTTGGCAATTATCAGTATTTTCTTACTGAGGAAAGCATCAAACGATGCTACTATTTTTGATTCAAATGGATTTGGTAAGATTGTTGCTCTTTTAAAGGATAAATTATATAAAAAAAGACGGGATGTAAACCAACTTGCCTGAATAATTTGTATTTTTGTAGCTTAATTAATTTTACAAATCTAAGTTAACATCAAATGTATTTAACTAAGGAGAAAAAAGAGGAAATTTTCGGACAGAAAGGTTTCCAGAAAACAGCAACTGACACGGGTTCACCAGAATCGCAGATTGCATTATTCACTTACCGTATTGCTCATTTAACTGGGCACCTCAAGGTACACAAACACGATTATTCTACGCGTCTAGGTTTACTCAAGTTAGTTGGTAAGCGCCGTCGTTTGTTAGATTATTTGTACAAAAATGACATTGAGAGATACCGTTCAATTATTTCTGAATTAGGTATTCGTAAGTAATTTTAAAGGGAATCAGAAATGGTTCCCTTTTCCCGTTGTATTTTTATTTATTTCTATATCCCCGCGGAGTTTATAAGAGGATACTACTGCTACGTCGAAAGCGGAACCGTGGCCCAATTTTATTACTGATGTTTACTATCAAAGAACAAAAAATTACCATGCCAGATGGTAAGGAAATCATCCTTGAAACTGGTAAGTTAGCTCGCCAAGCAGATGGCTCGGTTGTCTTAAAACACGAAAACCTCATGATGCTTGCAACAGTCGTTGCAGCCAAGAAACACAAAGAGGGTACTGATTTCCTTCCTCTTTCTGTAGATTACCAAGAGAAGTTTGCTGGTTCAGGTAGAATTCCTGGAAGTTTCCAAAGAAGAGAAGGTAGACTTTCAGACAATGAAATTCTAGTTTCACGTTTAATTGACCGTGCGCTTCGTCCTATTTTTCCTGAAGATTACCACGCGGATGTACAAGTACAAGTTACATTATATTCTGCAGATGTAAATGTACAACCTGACGCGCTTGCTGCACTTGCTGCCTCAGCTGCCATTGCTGTTTCTGATATTCCTTTTAACGGGCCAATCTCTGAAGTTCGGGTTGCCAAGATAAATGGTGAATTTGTTGTTAATCCTACTTTCAGTCAAATGAAAGAGGCCTCTATTGATTTGATTGTTGCAGGTACTGCGGAAAATATCATCATGGTGGAAGGAGAAGGAAATGAATTCTCTGAACAAGAAATGATTGATGCCATTCGTGTGGCTCATGATGCTATCAAAATTCAAGTACAAGCACAGAAGGACTTAGCAGAAGCGGTCGGAGCTTTGGTTAAACGCGAGTACAATCATGAAATTCATGATTTGGACTTGAAAGAACTAATGTACAAAGAGCTTTTCGATAAAGTGTATGCGGTTGGTCAATTAGGAAGCGCAAACAAGCAGGTTCGTAGTGAAGGTTATCAGGTGATATTGGATGAGTTTATAGCCTCACTTCCAGAGGAAAATACATACGATGCTACTTTAATTAAGACATATTTCGGTGAAATAAAGTACGATACTTCTCGTAAACTTGTACTAGATGAACGCAAACGTTTGGATGGTCGTGCTTTAACAGAAATTCGTCCTATTACTTGCGAAGTTGATTACCTACCATCTGCACATGGTTCTGCATTGTTCACACGTGGAGAAACTCAATCTTTGTCAACTGCAACATTGGGTACGAAATTAGATGAAATGTTGGTGGATCAAGCAATGTCTTTGAGCTTCTCAAAATTTTATTTGCATTATAATTTCCCTGGATTTTCTACAGGAGAAGTAAAGCCAAACAGAGGTGCTAGCCGTAGGGAAATTGGCCACGGTAACTTAGCGATGCGTTCGTTGAAAAAAGTATTACCGCCAGAAGAGAATAATCCGTATACCATTCGGGTAGTATCTGATATCTTAGAATCAAACGGTTCTTCTTCGATGGCTACAGTTTGTGCTGGTTGCCTTTCTCTGATGGATGCGGGTGTTCCTATTTCAGCACCGGTTTCTGGAATTGCTATGGGACTAATCACAGATATTGAATCTGGTAAATTCGCGGTTCTTTCAGATATATTAGGAGATGAAGATCACCTTGGTGATATGGATTTTAAAGTAACAGGAACTGAAAAAGGAATTGTTGCTTGCCAAATGGATATTAAAATTGGTGGATTATCTTTTGAAGTCTTAGAGCAAGCGCTATTGCAAGCGAAAGATGGAAGATTGCATATTCTTCAAATTATGAAATCCGCACTTGAAACACCAAGAGCTGATTTGAAACCACATGCACCTCGTGCCCACGTCATTATTATTGAGCGTGAATTTATTGGCGCTGTAATTGGACCAGGAGGTAAAATTGTCCAAGAAATCCAGAGAGAGTCAGGGGCTACCATTACGATCGAAGAAAAAGATAACAAAGGGTACGTTTCCATTTTTGCAAAAGATGCGAAAGCAATGGCTATGGCGAGAAGCCGCGTAGAAGGTATTGTAGCAGTTCCGGAAGTAGGAACAGAGTACGTAGCTATCGTGAAATCTATCCAACCATTTGGTGCATTTGTTGAATTCTTGCCAGGTAAAGAAGGTCTTTTACATATTTCTGAGATTTCTTGGGAACGTCTACCTACAATGGATGGTGTTCTTGAAATTGGTGAAGAGATACAAGTAAAATTGATTGAAATAGACAAAAAATCAGGTAAGTATCGTTTGTCTAGAAAGGTATTGTTACCAAGACCTCCAAGACAAGAGAAAGCAGCTGAATAATTCGTGCAAACGGAACATTCAGTCGATATTTTGTGTTACTTTTTTGAATTAACTTAAAAAGCGTTCGGGCAAAAAAATATGAGACAGCTTAAAATCAGTAAACAAATTACCAACAGAGAAAGTCAATCTCTTGACAAGTATCTGCAGGAAATTGGTAAAGTAGATTTATTAACTCCGGATGAAGAGGTAATCCTTGCTCAAAAAATTAGAGAAGGTGACCAACGTTCATTGGAAAGACTGACAAAAGCCAATCTTCGTTTCGTGGTGTCTGTTGCTAAGCAATACCAAAATCAAGGTCTTTCTCTAGGCGATTTGATAAACGAAGGTAATTTAGGGCTTATCAAAGCTGCCCAGAGATTTGATGAAACGCGTGGATTTAAATTTATTTCGTATGCCGTATGGTGGATTCGCCAGTCTATTCTACAGGCATTAGCTGAACAGTCACGGATTGTTAGATTGCCGCTCAACAGAGTAGGTTCTCTAAATAAAATTTCTAAGACGTACTCAGAACTAGAACAAAAGTTTGAAAGAGAGCCATCTCCTGAGGAATTAGCGGAGGTTCTTGAAATAACTGCAAACGAAGTTGTGGATACTATGAAGATTTCCGGTCGTCATGTATCAGTTGATGCACCCTTTGTACAAGGGGAAGAAAATAGTTTATTAGATGTCTTAGAGAATGACTTGGAAGAAAAGCCTGACCAAGAACTAATGAATGACTCGCTTCGTCGGGAGGTTCTGCGTGCGTTAGATACGCTTACACCACGAGAAAAAGAAGTCATCATGTTTTATTTTGGATTAAATGGAACACAAGCTATGACCTTAGAGGAAATTGGTGAACAATTTAACTTAACGCGTGAACGTGTACGACAAATTAAGGAAAAGGCAATTCGTCGTTTACGCCAAACGAATAGAAGCAAAGCTTTGATAGCTTACTTAGGTTAAGCTTTTTCTTATTGTTATATTGGTCAAAAAAGACACTTAGGTGTCTTTTTTGCTTTTTACCCCAAACTAGTGAAAAATGGCTGTTATAACTCCTATTATTGATTTAGTACATATTTGTGCGCAGCTTGGTGTGCAAGACGCTGTTTTATGCCCTGGGTCAAGAAGTGCTGCATTAACTATAGCATTTTCAGAAAATCCTGATATTCAGTGCTTAAGTATTCAAGATGAAAGAAGTGCTGCTTACATTGCGCTAGGCATTGCTCAGAATAAAAATAAACCTGTTGTACTTGTTTGTACATCGGGAACAGCTGCGCTTAATTTTGCTCCTGCTGTTGCGGAAGCTTTTTTTTTAGAAATTCCACTCCTTGTCTTCACTGCAGATAGGCCGCATGAATGGATTCATCAATACGACGGTCAGACTATTTTTCAACAAAATATGTACGGGCAACATGTAAAGAGGGCGTATCAATGGCAAGCAGATTATGAGCACCCCGATACAAAATGGATGTGTAGGCGAACTGCCTCTGAGGCCGTTCAAGTTGCGCTTGCATTACCCCGTGGTCCCGTTCATATAAACATACCGATTCGTGAACCGTTTTACCCTCTTGTTTCAGAATATCCACTTATTTCTACTTGTGTACCAGTTAAAATGGAGTTTCCTTCGTTTCAATTATCTGAATATGCGAAGAGTAGAATCAAAGAAATTTTTGATCGTGGAGGTAAAGTTTTAATTGCGATTGGTCAACAAGATAATGCAGAACTTTCATGCCTTTTAAAAGACCTTGCGCATCATTTTGTTGTGTTAGGTGATAGTATTAGTCAGATTAAAGGAGAACAGTTCATTTTGCTACATGACCATTATTTAGGTGTAATTCCTAGTGATGTACAGCAGACTTTACAACCAGATTTACTCATTACGACGGAAAAATCATTTGTCTCAAAACCATTTAAACAATTTATTCGTGCCAACCCTCCGAATGAACATTGGCACATACAAGTCGGGAATCATTTGAAAGATCCTTTCCAGACATTAACGTGGCATATTGATACATTACCTGTTTTGTTTTTTAAGGAAATTAAGAATAACCTTGATTTATTGAAAAGAAGTGTAAATGTAGATTTTTATCAGAAATGGATGGAAATTGAAGCAAGGGTAAAAAAGACACTTATCGGATTAAGTACAAATGATGCACGTGAACCGTTTCTTTCAGAGGCAGATTTTGTAAGTAAAGTACTGGATTTGATATCATTCGATACATATTTACATGTTGGGAATAGTTTGTCTATCAGATATGTAAATCTTTTTTATGGTCTTTCTAATTTCCCTTTTGTATTCTGTAATCGAGGAACCAGTGGGATAGATGGGTGTGTTAGTACGGCTGTAGGAGCTGCAATAGCTTCACCCAATATAGAACATATTTGTATCGTAGGAGATATTTCGTTTTTATATGACTCGAATGCTTTGTGGCAAAATAAGTTTCCACCGAATCTAAAGATACTTGTATTGAATAATCAAGGAGGAAGTATATTTGGTATGATTCCTGGCCCAACAGAACAACCGAGTTATTCGGCGTTTTTTCATACTTCGCATGTGTTCCGTGTTGAAGGAATTGCTTCTAATTTTCATATTCCTTATACAGTAGGAATGTGTGAAACATTTAGTGCAGAAGATTTAGAAAACTTTCTGAAAAGGGAAGGTACTGGACTATTGGAGTTCGTATCGAATGCCGAGCAAAATAAAAAGATTGGCAATCAACGTAAAGCACAAATAGCCCAGTTGTTTTCTTAAGGACAGTTTGTCCATTCATCGGACCAGTTGTCTTTGAGACGTTTGCCCTGCTTAAACGCAAGACATGCATCTTTTTGATTTGAGTTTGCTGTATGTGCTTTCCCCAGAAAATAATAAATTAGTTTTGTTCCCGGGTCTTCCTTTTCTGCTTGAAGCAGGAGTTCTACTGCTTTTGTAGAATTTTTCTTTTGAAGAAAAAGAATTCCTTTGTTTCTGAGTAAATAGCTATCCTTTTCTCCTAGTTTTTCAGCTTTCGAGAGGTGAATTTCTGCCTCGGCAGTACGTTGGTTTAATAGAAGATTGAAGCCATGATTGGAGTGGAAGAGCCCAGATGTTGGTTCTAATTGTATGGCTTTTTCTGAATTTTGCAGTGCTGCATCGAATTCCTTTTGCAATGCATTAACCACACTTAGATTATGAAAGGGGTATGGGTTAGATGTATCATACTGAATGGCCTTTGTAAAAAGTGTGGACGCTTCTTCCAAATTATCTTGAAGAAAATAAACAAAGCCCAAGTCTGTCAGTATTTCTGGATTTTTCGGGTCTTTTTGTAGAGCCAAAGAAAAGTTTGATTGTGCTTGGTCAAGTTTATTTAAAGATGCTAAATTTTTTGCGTGTAAATAGAGGTAGTTTAAAGAATCTTGATACGATGTAGGGAGTTCTGTTAAAATCTTTTCCGATTCAGCGGATTTCTGCAAAATGTGTAAAATACGTGCTAAGCTAAACTTTGCCTGCGGAAAATCAGTGTCAACTTCTACTGCTTTCTGATAATCCTCACGTGCTTTGTCATACAGTCCTCTTTTTTCGTAGATTAATCCGCGGTTCAGATAAGCATCTGCAAAATCAGGTACTTTTTCAATCGCCTCCGTATAAAATCCCAAGGCACGATCTGTTTCGTTGATTGATACGTGGTAATTTGCTCTTTTGAAGAATTCTGCAGCTTCTTTTTTATTCGTGTTCGTACAAGCCGAGATGGAAAGGAGTAGAAATACGAAAATACTTCCAGTTTTGGAATTATTTAGAGAAAAAATTGATTTATTTTTAGTCATTTGATATTGTTTATTCTATAATTCTATTAGTTTTGCCGAAAAATATATTCATTCAACATGAGACTCATCAAAGAAATTCCAAACGATTTTTGTAAGACAACTGTTTTTTCTTTTAATAACAAATTTATCATCAAGCTAGAAGTAGGAAGTTACGAGCAAACTTTTAAAGTAAGTGAATATGATGTATCGAGTATAGATGAAATTGAAGAAATGCTCGGCGATACTTTTTATAAAAACGCGATGGAACGGTTCCGGCAAATGAACGAAGATTTGGAATCTGTTATAGATATGGTAGATTAAAAAAGGAGGCTTATAAGCCTCCTTTTTTAATCTACTAACTTGGTTACAAGTGCATCAATTTGGAGTAAATGGCTTTTTGAGTGGTATTTACATTAGGCAGTTCCACAATTTCGTAGGAAACCGTATTGTCTCTCTTCAATGTAAGTTGATAATTTAGATTTACACCTGAACGTTCGACTACCACATTGACTTTATCACCAATTTTTTTGTTGGCTACGATATCATTTACAGACGAAAAAGGCTTATCATCAATTGTAAGTACCCTGTCGTTTACATTAATACCTGCTACATAAGCTGCAGTTCCTTTATCCACACGTGAAACAACTCCGTTTGGCCGTGTAGTAGCACCGAAACCTGGGTTTTGTCTATTCGCATATTTATCAACTAATTGAAGACCAGCGTATTGGAAGAAGTAGTTGTAGTCAATTTGTTCTGTTCCATACACATATTTAGCAAAAAAAGTATCCAGTTTTTTGTTTGCGATGGTTTCTACGGCTTCTTTGAACTCCACTTCTGAAAAACCTCTTTTCTTATCTATATAATATGTTTTCCACAAATATCTAAATACGTCATCGAGACTTTTTTGTCCTTTCGTACTTCCAAGAATTTCAAGATTGAGAAGTGAGCCCAACACGCCTCCTTTTGTGTAGTATGAAATCGTAGTATTGTTTGAATTCTCATTTGGGCGATAGAATTTAATCCATGCATCCCACGATGATTCAGATACAGATTGGATTTGTTGGCCTGGTTGATTTTCTATTTGATTAATTGAGCTAACTAGGTCTGCTTTGAACTCTTGTTCAGTGATTACATTTCCTCTTCGTAATATATCGTTTTGGTAGAAAGAAGTAAATCCTTCTGAAACCCATAAGAGTGTCGTATAGTTTTCTTCATCATAATTAAAAGGTCCTAACTCGACTGGTCTAATTCTCTTTACATTCCATAAATGGAAATACTCATGTGCGATAAGACTGAAGAACCGCTTCATGGATGTTTTACTTTGGTATACAGTCGGTGAGGTTTGGCAAGTTGTAGAATAAAGGTGTTCCAAGCCACCACCAATACCGGGCAAATGATGAATGATAAAAAGGTATCGATCGCACGGATGTTCACCGACTACAGTTGCAGCAGCTTCTACGGTTGCTTTATAGGTTTTGATGAGTTCTTCTTCGTCGTATTTCAAATCAACGAGAGCATACATTGCAATTTGATGTGTGATTCCCATAGATTCAAACGAAATAACTTTGTGGTTGCCTATTTCTATTGGGCTGTCAACTAGTAAGTCATAATCGGGTACTTTGTAATGCCATTTGCCAATGGACTCCATAGCGGTAGATACGGTACTCCATTTTTCATAGGGTTTTATTTGGATATCCATGGGTTGGTTAACCAATTGAGGTACATATAAAAATACACTTGCTCCGTTAACATATCCGTGGGTATCGTCAATAAATGAAGTGCGTACGGTGAGTTCAAAGGCGTAGACATCGTATTCAATAACAACTTCGTCTGCACCTGATAGCGCAATTTCCCATGTATTTTTATTTGTTTTCTTTGTAGTTAAACTTGTATTGCCATTTTTAGCGGTTAAACGGTCTACGTTTTTGGCAAACTCACGAACAAGGTAAGACCCGGGTGTCCAGACAGGCATTTTAAGTGTTAGCTTATTTTTGTCTGTGAGATGTGTGGAGGACTGAATGTTATTTATTTTCATTTTAACATGAAAATAATGTGTTTGTGGATTCGGCATGCTCAATTCATAGCTAGTAGCGTAACTTTGTGCATAGGCCGAAATAGATGTTAAGAGCAAAGATGCGGAGAGCATAATGCGCTTTAAAGTGTTGAAGAGCATACTTTTTTGAAGATTAAAATGTGCAATGAAAAACTGGATTGTCCGTTTTTAAGTTTGAAACTAGCAAAACACTTTGGTATATAAAAGAAATCTACCCCAAAATGAGACTAATCGTAGGTTTATACCTACAATTAGCGTCAAGTCATCCGTTGTTGGCAAAATTCTTTCTTTTATCTTTGTTCATCGAGTTATTTTTCAATAAAAGAGTAATATATGAATTATAAAAAAATGTGGTTGGGTCTCGGCTTCCTGAGTTTGGCGACGGAAGGAGTAACCCAAAACACACTCACGTACGCCTCTACCGAGTCTATTTACCACAATGGGGTAGAGCTTTATGAGAACAAATCATTTACAGCTGCTCGGAAAGAGTTTGAAAACTATCTCTCTTTATCTGCACGTTCCTTAAGTCCGAACCATTTTAATCAAGCAAATGCTGCCTATTACGCAGCGGTTGCAGCATTGAAATCAAATGCCCGTGATGCGGATGTATTGGTCAAGCGATTTATTCATACGTATCCGGATCATCCGAAGGCGGCACTTATTTTTACAGATTTAGCGGATGATTACTTCTTAGCTGGGAATTTCAAAGAGGCAATCCCTCTGTATGAAAAAGCATTGAAAAGTCGAGCTGCGTCCTTGGAGACGTATGAAATGAGGTATAGACTAGGGATTTCGTATTACCAGCTGAAAGAACTAAACAAAGCATTGGCTGAATTTAATTATGTAAAATCTACAGTGGCTGAAAGTGCAATTCATGCTGCCTATTATGCGGCTGTGATTGCATTTGGTAATGAAAATTACGAAGCAGCTTTGGTTGATTTACGGAGAGTTGAGAATGTAAATCCATACAAAATTGAGGTACCAAATTGGATTGCAGAAATATTATTTAGACAAAAAAGGTATGACGACTTAGTGGCTTATACAGAGCCTATCATTGCGAATCCTACAGGTAGAAAAATAGATGAAATTTGTTTGGTAACTGCTGAAGTCTTTTTTTTCAAAGATGATTTCAAAAAGGCAGCAATGTATTACGAGAAGTTTAAATCATTGAGAAGAGGGACTGTTTCACCGCAAGTTACTTTTCGACATGCGTATAGTTTATACAAAGTAGACAATTATGTGGCTGCTGCAGCCTTATTTAAGACATTGGCATCTGGTGATGATCTTTTGGCACAACAAGCTGCTTATTATTTAGGAATAAGTACGCTTCAAAATAAACAGTTATTGGATGCAAAAGTAGCTTTTAGGGTAGCTCAAAAGTTGGATTATGATCTTCAGATTAAAGAGGAGTCAACGTATAATTTGATTAAAATCCTATTGGATGGAAAAGAAACAACCGAAGCAATCAGTCAATTACAATCCTATTTAGCTACTTATCCAACAGGTAAATACGTTGATGAATCGAATGAGTTATTGAGTGAAGTTTTCTTCTCGATCAATAATTACCAAGCTGCCATCGATTACATTGAAAAATTGCCAAAAAGAACATCCAAAATAAATGAGGCATACCAAAAGATAACGTATAATCAAGGGGTGATGGACTTCAATGCAGAAAGTTACGATAAATCAATTGTGTATTTTGATAAGTCATTATCTTCTCCAATTGATCCGCAACTTCGTTTACAAGCCAATTTTTGGAAAGCTGAGGCACTCCTAATTCAAAATAAACCGGAGGCTGAAAACTTATACAAATCTCTGATTGCATCGTCTGACCGAGTCATTAGATTGAACAGTACATATAGTCTTGCTTATGCTTATTTCAATGAAAAAAAATATGCCAATGCACTTCCTTATTTTACTGATTTTGTAAATAAAGCGAAAGGAAATGCTGAATTTGTTCAAAAATATGAAGATGCATTGCTTCGTTCTGCAGACTGTCAATTAGCATTGAAGCGCTTTTCTGTAGCTTTGGGATTGTATGAAGAAGCATATAAACAGAATAGAGTAGATAAAGATTATGCTTTGTATTACAGTAGTGTGACACTTCAGTTTATGAATAGAGACCAAGAGGCGAAACAACGCTTGGCTCAATTTTTACGTCAATTTGGGAATTCAAGACTTATTGATGATGCACTTTTCCAAAAAGCAGGTATTGCGATGGAGGAAGGGAATAACCAAGAGGCTGTTCAGTTACTTTCGGATTTGCTACAAAAAAAACCGTCTAGTTCCTTAGTTCCTGATGCATTATTAAAACGAGCTGCTGCGTTTAGTAATCTTCAAAATTATGATCGCTCTATTGCAGATTATACGATTATCGTACGTAGATTTCCCAAATCTCCTGTTTCGTCAGAAGCGCTTTTGGGTTTAAAAGATGTGTACGCCATGAGTGATAATCCAGAAGAATACGCCCGTATTTTAGATGAGTATGAAAGACAAAATCCAGGTAATAACTCAGTAGAAAGTTTACAGTTTGAGAATGCTAAGAATTTATTTTTCAACGGAAAATATCTGCAAGCGACGCAATTATTGGAAAGGTATTTAGTCACTTATCCAACTAATGCGAACACCGATGAAGCAAATTACTATTTGGGTGAGTCTTATACTATGTTGAAAAATCTGGAAAGAGCATTGAGTTATTATGGAAAAGTGATAAGCAATGGGGAGTCTATATTTACAACAAAAGCAGCTTATCGTGCTGCAGGTATATATATGGAACAAAAGTCTTTTAGTCAGGCTGTGACACTTTACAAACGTGTCATTGAATCCTCTTCTGAAAAAAGACAAATTATCCTTAGTCAGTTAGAAATGATGGCTGCCTATTATGAACTAGGGGATTACGCGAGTAGTAGAAACTTATCTAACAAAATAATAGCGGAAGGAAATGAAGTGGTTGCAAACGCATCCAATCGTGCCATTTTGTATAAATTAAAAATTTCTGTAAAAGAAAAGAACAGACAACAGGCAGAAAAAACTTGGGTAGAATTACAAGAGGCGGGAAAAGATGTGTATGCGGCAGAGGGCTTGTATAATTTAGCCTATTTGCTGTTCGAAAGTAAAAAGTACGAAGAAAGTAATGAGCTGATTGATAAATACAGAGAGGATTATTACGCATATTCTGATTGGTTTGATATGTATAACTTATTAATTGCGGACAATTACCTTGGAGATGGTGATGCGCTCAATGCACGTGAGGTATTGAATGCAATTATAGAAAATTCCAAAAATGAAGTGATGCGTACCGCTGCAAAAGAGAAATTAGCTACAATACGATAAAAATAGAATAAGAATGAAGCAAAAAAGCACATTATTTTGGTTAGGTTTTACTGCCTTATTTCCTGTAACTAGTTATGGTCAAGGCATTGGTGATCAACGTATTGTCATTGAGAAAGACCGGAATGTGACCATACCTCAAGCGAATAGAGTGTTGGATAAAGTACCCCTAACAAAAGGTAATCAAGAGACATTTAAGTTAAATTATTCCTTTTTTGATCGTAAACCGACTGGATTAGAGACTGTTGATTTTCAACCATCTGTCATTTCTCCTTTAACAACAAATAAGACAACGAAGAAAGACGTTGCCTATTCGAACCAAGTTCGGTTAGGAGCCGGTAACTTTGGCCGTACGTTTGGAGAGGTATATATAAATTCCCCTCAGAACGAAAAATTACTATTTGGTTTTCACGGATTGCACAATTCAGCCAAGAGGGGACCTATTCAAGATATTAATTCAGGAAATAGTAAAAACAGTATCCGTTTGGATGGGCAATACAATGCGGGTAAATTTAAACTGTCTTCCCAAATTGGCTATGAAAGACGTTTGGCAAATTTTTATGGGTATGATTCTTCTTTTGTCAATTTAGAAAGAGCAGATATAAAACAAGCCGTAAACACGTTTCAGTTTGGAGTAGGCTTCCAAAATGCAAATCCAAGCTCACGTATAGATTACCAAGTTAAATCAGCGATTCATCAAGTTTCAGATTTGTTAGCAGCGGAGGAGCTGGACTGGGCAACGGATGTGTCTTTCTCATACCCTATAATCGAAGACAAGTTAGTTGCTAAATTAGATGCAGAAGCCTATCGTATGCAGCGTAAAGATAATTACATTGATTTTCCTGTAAGAGATAGAAATCTGTTTCGTTTGATACCAAAGTTCCTTTTTAATTATAATCAATTAGCGGTTACCGCTGGTGTGAGGGCTGTTAATGAATTTGATGAAATTGCAAGAATTAGTAGAACAAAGGGATTTCCGGTGTTAGATATTACATATAAAACACCTTCCTTACTTTACTTTTCAGCTGGATATGATGGAGATATAATTCGAAATACACTTGGTTCTATGTTGCGCGAAAATCCATTTTTGATGCCGCAAGTGAATCTCCTAAATACAGATAAGTTACAAGAGGTTTATATTTCTAGTAAAGGAGAAGTTACCAATGGTTTAAATTATCAAATTCGTGCATCTTTTGGGAAGTATCAAAATTTATATTTCTTTGTTACAAATGATTTATCAAATGAAAACGCGATTCTATTGCGCAATTTCGATATTCAGTATGAAAATGAGAAAACGAATTTTGCACAAGTAGACATGCAGATGAACTATCAACCAGTTGACCTTTGGCGTACAAACCTAAAAGCTCAATATAATTATTATGAAGTGAAATCATTTGAACGTCCTTTTCACAGACCAAGTGTAGAACTTTATTGGGGGAATACATTGACTGTGTCAGATAAATTAATTGCGAATGTTCAATTATTTCATTTAGGGGGCTTATATGCATCGGATCCATTTTCTTTTACCGAACCAATAAAAAAATTAGAATCTATATTTGACGTAAATACTGAACTAACCTATTTAATGAATCAACAATTCGGTGTTTTTGTTAAAATGAATAACTTATTGGGTAAAAATTACCAACGTTACATATATTATCCGCAACAAGGTTTAAATTTT
>JBKBRQ010000229.1:0-4138 GCA_046292055.1 Spirosomataceae bacterium
TCTAAGACACTCGAGGATGGAGCGGATGTTCGAGAAAAAGAACAATTAAGCCAGTCTGCCGCGCGCCTTCAAAAGTTTGCCACCCAATTGGAAGCAGCTCGCATTCGAATAAAAAACGGTACATATGGTGTGTGCCGTGACACTGGCGAACTTATCCCGAAAGAACGTCTACGTGCGGTTCCTCATACACAACAAACCATTGAAGCAAAGAGAAAGCAGAGTTAATACATGTATGTTGTAGCAACATAATAAAGTTTTGTCGAAGAGAATCAATCAGTTGGTTCTCTTTTTCTATTTTTACGCTTTATTGTAAATCTACTTTTTTGCAAAAGAAAAAGGAAATTACCCAAACTATCTACTATGAAAAAAAAAGTATCTATTTCCCTTCTTCTCCTTTTTATGGGGGTGCTCACCACGGCCTTTGCACAGGTCAAAGATGATTATTACTTCCCGAAAGGAACTTCGTATGACCCAAAAATCCCTACTCCTCAGCAATTCTTCGGATACCAAGTAGGTGAATGGCATACCAATCCGTTTGAAACACATGCGTACATTCGCAAATTAGCTTCTATGACAGACCGTTTCAAAGTCGAAACCTATGGTCGCTCATTTGAAAACAGAGAGTTACTACTTGTTACGGTTACTTCCCCAGAAAATCATAAGAACATCGATAAAATCCAAAAAGACCATTTGGCATTGATGGATGCAGAACAGTCGAAAAAGTTGGACGTAAAGAATATGCCTATCGTTTTGTGGATGGGTTATACCGTACACGGAAATGAGCAAAGTGGAGCACATGCGGCTATTCTTGCTGCGTATCATCTAGCTGCTGCGCAAGGAGAAGAAATCGAAAATATGTTGAAAAACACAGTCATTCTTTTAGACCCTTGCATGAATCCTGACGGTAGCAATCGCTTTACAACTTGGGTGAATCAAAATAAAAGTAAAAACTTAGTAGCTGACCCAAACAGCAGAGAGTTTAGAGAAACTTGGCCAGGAGGACGCTCAAATCACTATTGGTTTGACTTAAACAGAGACTGGCTGCACCAACAATTACCAGAAAGTAAGGCGAGATTAGCGAAATTCTATGCTTGGATGCCAAATATTCTGACTGACCACCACGAAATGGGCGGTAATTCTACCTTCTTCTTCCAACCAGGTATTCCGTCTAGAACGAACCCAATGACACCTAAAAAGAATGTGGAATTGACGAATAAAATCGGAGAGTTTCATGCAGAAGGTCTAGATGCCAATCTATCGTATTATTATACGCAAGAAAACTTTGACGACTACTATTATGGAAAAGGTTCAACATTGCCTGACGCAAACGGAGCAGTAGGTATCTTGTTTGAACAAGGTTCATCACGCGGGCATTTGCAAGAAACAGTAAATGGCGATTTAAGTTTTCCATTTACAATTAAAAATCAGTTCATCGCTACACAAACGACTATGAAAGCAGCCAACGCGATGCGCGTGGAAATGCTTGAATACATGCGCAATTTCTACCAAGAAAAGTCAACCGACGCAGTTAAATCCTATGTTTTCGGTGGAGGAAATGACCCCGTTCGTACGTGGGAAATGATTAACATCATGCAGCGAAATAAAATCGCAGTTTATAAAGTGGCTAAATCTGAAAAATTGGATGGAAAAGCATTCAATACCGATGATAGCTTCGTTGTTCCGACGAATCAGCCGCAACATCGTTTAATTAAATCTCTTTTTGAGAGAAGAACAACGTTTGAAGACAGTGCATTTTACGATGTTTCTGCCTGGACGCTACCACATTCTATGAACGTACCTTTCGCAGAATCTACAACCGCTGTGCAGTTGGGTGCGAAGGTAGAGAGAAATGATTTTCCGGTAGGTGCTGTCGTTGGAAAAGGGTCATTGGCGTATTTGGTTGAGTGGGATGGATATTTTGTAGGTAGAGCAATCTATGATTTATTGGAAAAAGGAATGGCTGTCAAGGTAGCTATGGAGCCATTTACAACCACAATCAATGGCAAATTAAAAGAATTTGGTTACGGAACAATTGAAATTCAAACACAAGGAAAAGATATTTCAGGTCTTTTAGAAGAACTTGCTAAACGCGATGGACTTACTTTCTATGGCGTTAATTCAGGATTAACTTCTGCCGGAATTGACTTGGGTAGTGAGAAATTCAAGAAGGTAGAAATGCCTAAGATTTTGATGGCAACAGGCCCTGGGGTCGATAACCTAAGTGCGGGCGAAGTATGGCATTTGTTAGACCAACGCATGGATATTCCTGTTACGATGGCTGATATTGATGCGATTAATCGGATGGATTTAACAAAATATACGCATGTTGTTTTGGCGAATGGGAGATATAACGAGCTTTCTGAAGAGAAAATCAAGCGTTTTTTAAGTTCAGGTGGTACTTTGGTAGCGATGGGTACTGCAAGCGAGTGGGTGGTAAGTAAAAAGATTATGAATGTTTCATTGAAAGCTCAAGTGAGTAATGATGGGCCAGCAAAGCGTCCGTATGCAAGTAAAGCAGATTACGATGGTGCGATGAGTACGGCGGGAACGATATTTGAAACAACCATTGACCCTTCGCACCCGATTGCCTATGGATATAAGCAAGACAAACTGCGTATTTTTAAGATCAATAATTTAGTATTTGAAGATACAAAAGATGCGTACAATACACCTTTGATGTTCACCCAAAAACCATTGGTGGCAGGATATGTACATCCTAAAAACGAAGCACGGATTAAGAACAGCCCAGCAGTAGTTGCAGATAGAGTTGGTGCTGGAAAAGTGGTTGCATTTACAGATAATCCTAATTTCAGAGCATTTTGGTATGGTACAAACAAATTATTCATTAATAGTTTGTTCTTCGGTAACCTAGTCGGAAGCGGACGTTTCGGAGAAGAGGAATAAAAAAAGTACTGGATGTATTTACACGAGAAAACCCGCCGAAGGCGGGTTTTCTCGTGTAAATCAAAAGCTGATTCAAGAAAAGAAGTCCTTAGAACTTCAAGCCAGGGAAGTACGCGCTATCGCCTAATTCCTCTTCGATACGAATCAACTGATTGTATTTCGCCATTCTATCCGAACGCGAAGCAGAACCTGTCTTGATTTGACCCGTGTTCAATGCAACAGCCAAATCAGCAATCGTAGCATCTTCTGTCTCACCAGAACGGTGTGACATTACGCTCTTATATTTGTTTCTATGCGCCAAATTAACCGCATCGATTGTTTCTGTTAATGAACCAATTTGATTCACTTTTACAAGAATAGAGTTCGCAATGCCTTTGTCAATACCTTCTTGCAAACGTTTTACATTGGTTACAAATAAATCGTCACCAACTAATTGACATTTGCTGCCTGACAAACGAGTTAACTCAGCCCAACCAGCCCAGTCATCTTCAGCCATACCGTCTTCAATCGACATGATTGGGTATTTGTCTACCCAAGAGTTCCAGTAAGCAGCTAGTTCATCAGAAGTCATTTGTTTGCCACTTGACTTTTTGAATGTATAAAGACCAGTTTTCGCGTCATAAAACTCAGAAGAAGCAGCATCCATTGCGATGAAAATATCTTCGCCTGGCTTGTAACCCGCTTTCTCAATCGCCGTAAGGACAATCTCAATAGCTTCTTCGTTTGAACCAATGTTTGGCGCAAATCCACCTTCGTCTCCTACGTTTGTCGAGTATCCTTTTGATTTCAACACTTTCTTCAATGAATGGAAAACTTCCGTACCCATGCGTAGGGAATCAGAAAATGTGTCGGCTTTCGCAGGCATAACCATAAACTCTTGAAAATCAATAGAGTTATCGGCATGTGACCCTCCGTTTAGGATATTCATCATTGGAACAGGAAGTGTGTTGGCGTTCACTCCACCCAAATAACGGAAAAGAGGAAGACCCGCTTCTTGCGCCGCTGCTTTTGCAACAGCCAAAGAAACACCTAATATTGCATTTGCCCCAAGGTTCCCTTTGTTTGATGAGCCATCTAAGGCAATCATCGTTTGGTCAATGAGGTTTTGCTCAAAAACATTGAAGCCCAAAAGAGCCTCAGCAATGATTTCATTGACATTTTTTACCGCCTTCAATACTCCCTTACCAACATATATATTGGCATCATCATCCCGAAGTTCAACAGCTTCGTGAAT
>JBKBRQ010000230.1:0-4131 GCA_046292055.1 Spirosomataceae bacterium
TGCCCCAAGCCAAAAAGTAGTTATCAAACCAATGGGCTGTATTTTCAAACGTCGTTTCTTTGATTCGTTCTTTCTCTCTCCCCGTTACAATGTCAAATGTTCTTTGTCTGTTCTCTTCCTCTATATCACTGAACTCATTGATGATTAATTCATTTTGTTTGGTATAGGCAGCCAACTGTTTGCCATCTCGAATAGAAACGGATAATTTCTCTTGTAAGTCAAACAAACGTAAATTGTCATAAACTACAGAATAATCGTATTGTCTTCTTCCACTTTGGTCGAAGCCAACAACTATCCCGTGCGTGTATCGGAATCCATTAAAAGTTTGTGCGTTGTTAGGTGCTCCCATCAACCAAGGATTCCATGCCCAAGAGTTGAAACCCCAATAATTCCTGTAAAACGGACTCATCGCAAAGGGAGACCCCCAAAATGGACTAAATGGACTCATCATTCCAAAGTTATTGTAGTTTGAGACGTATTCAGGGGTGAATATTTCTGCAACTAGCGAATAACCTTTTTCGGTTTCTAGAACATCATGCACAAAAACACGGCTTGTTACGGTATAGGTATTACCACGTCCTTTTTGTTTTTCGACATTGCGTTCTACTCGTCCTTTTTGCCGATTGGGTAAATAGTTAAAGAAATTTTTGAACTCACTGAACGGTAAATATTCCATAGAAAGAATTCCGTTTGTACCACCAATACGGGCGATATAAATACCGAGCGTCTGTGTGCTATTTCGGGAATTGGAGCTAGTGCCGCCGTAGCCATACGAGCCAATTAAGAATGAATTGTCACCCGAGGGAAAAACTTTTCCTGTAAATAAAGAAAAATTATCTTTTGGTTTGATTGCAGTTTGTTTGACGACCTTTCCATCAGCCGTAATCTCTCTTAAAACCAATGTGGCGTATTTTTTTTCTCGAATAGAGTAGGTGAGAAGCAAATTGTCGTCTAAGGCCTCAATGGACTGTAAATTTGCATTTTTACCTAAACCCGAGTTTAGAATCCTTGGTGTTGTTTGGCCAAAATCGTAGGATATAAGGACAGGCTCATTTTTGACAACACCTGCCAAATAAATGGTATTTTGGATAACTCGAAATTGATTAAGTTCAAAATTACGAAGGCTTGTCAATCGTGTTTTTTGAATTGCCCCCAAGAAACCAGCTACACGTACGAGTGTAAATTGGTCACCTGAACGATTGCCAAATAGTAAAAAAACATGGGCGTCATCTGCATATTGATCAATGTAGTTAAAGCCAGGTTCGATATCTGTTTCAAGCTGCCAAACTTGCGTGAGCAAGGAGTCATATTTTGAGATTTGAAGGACGCGTTGGTCCGTCATATTTGCCAAAATGAATCCTTTTTCTTTCAATGGCATAAGGTTGTATGACGTCGGATTTCCTTGGATTGGAAGTTCAATTCGTCTGAAACTTTGACTAAAGCCACCTATTGATATTGAAACAAAAAATAAGATGGATAACAGAGTATTTTTACGCATAAGCTATGGATAATATGATGTCAAACTCCTCTTTCTTAATCGGCATAACAGACAATCTGGATTGTTTGATGAGCGAGATGTTTGCCAAACGTTCATCTTTTTTAATTGTAGCCAACGAAACAGTTTTGGGAAGTTTTTCAACTGGTTCTAAATCTACAACGACCCATTGGGTATCATCGGTGGTTGGGTCTTGGTAAAATTCTCGTACGACTTTCGCAATTCCGACCACTTCTTTGCCTTCATTTGAGTGATAAAAGAGAACAAGGTCCCCTTCAGCCATGGCTTTTAGGTTGTTTCTTGCTTGGAAATTCCGTACACCATCCCAGTGGTCTCTACCTAGAGAAACGAATGTGTCCCACGAATATTTAAAGGGTTCTGATTTAACGAGCCAATAGTTCATACCGAATGTAGTAAAATAAAAAAGTACCAATAAGCTGTCTATTGGTACTTTTTGGGTGAAACAATATCAAGGGAATTTAGGGAATTTGCTAAAGTCAGGTTTTCTTTTTTCGATGAATGCGTCACGCCCTTCTTTTGCTTCTTCCGATAAATAATACAGTAAAGTGGCATTACCAGCAAGTTCTTGGATTCCGGCTTGTCCGTCTAATTCTGCATTAAACGATGATTTCAACATCCGAATAGAAAGAGGTGATTTTTGTTGAATTTTCTTAGCCCAAGCTACAGTAGTTTCTTCTAGTTGGTCTAAAGGTACAACCTTGTTGACCAATCCCATCTCACGAGCTTCTTGTGCGTCGTATTGGTCACACAAAAACCAGATTTCACGGGCTTTCTTTTGCCCGACGACACGTGCGAGATACGAAGCGCCGAACCCACCATCAAAACTACCCACAACCGGGCCTGTTTGACCAAAACGAGCGTTTTCAGCTGCAATGGATAGGTCACAGACAACGTGCAAGACGTGTCCACCGCCAATCGACCAACCTGCTACCATCGCAATAACTGCTTTGGGTATCGAACGAATCATTTTTTGTAGGTCCAAGACATTCAGTCTAGGTGTATAATCGTCTCCGACATACCCTCCGTGCCCACGAACAGACTGGTCGCCACCTGAACAAAAGGCACGACCTCCCTCACCGGAAAGAATGATAACGTCAATTTCTGGGTTTTCGCGACAAATGTGCATCGCATCAATCATTTCTTGGACTGTAAGTGGCGTAAATGCGTTATGCTTTTCAGGTCTATTGATACTAATATTTGCGATTCCTTCATGCAGAAGAAATTTAATTTCATTGTATTCTTTGATGACTTTCCAGTCCAGTTTACGTTCCATAAAATCGAGATATGTGTTGATATATATTAAAATATGAAAATTATTCTTCGTCCATTTGAATAAAAGAAGAACGGTCTTCTTCTTGGAAAAACTCTACTTTCCAGGTATGGTCAGCGAGTAAAGATACTTTGGCTAAAAACTGATTGAACGGAAATTTTCTTCCCCATTCGCTTGGAGCAACCATAGATAAAACATCAGAGCCATCTTTTTTCTCATACAAAAAATAAACGTGGTTGATGATAGGTTCAAAGTTCATATCTGCGTCGTAGATACGTTCTGAAACATCAATTCGGTGCTTTACTTCTGTCGCTTGTTTGGCAAGCAATTCCATCTGTTTGTAAATTTTATCGAGCTGTTCATTTGTTTGTTGACGCATGGCTAGTTGGGCTCTACCTTTCGTCTTGCCCATATCTTCGGGCTTGATGACCGCACCACCCGCGGAGTGTGCGTAGGTCATGAGACCTGGGTTTTCAGCAACTTTGAAATCTTGTATCGGATTCTCCTGCATATTCGTAATGGGCTTGTTGTAGTCAGAATTTTAATCGTATGTGTGTGCATCCTTCTGTAAGAGGAACTTCTACACTAAACAATTCTATAGACAACTTGTTTGTTATAGGTCTTGAATACACAGGCAAAATTACAAGATAATCCTAAAATCTTGTATGTATTGGTCTCTTTTCTTGTCTGTGTGGCGTCAACCTTTTTGGTATATTGTGCGTATATTGAGTTCACCCTATAATCTTTAAATCAAATCAACATGACTGACACGACGAATGAATCGACTTTCATCTCGCGCGCTGATTTTATGAAAAAAGCGGGCCTAAGTATTGGAGGTATTCTCCTCTTAAATTGTTTGCAAGCTTGTTCTGACGATGCAGAGGTAACACCTATTTCTCCAACTAATCCCTCTACAGGTTCTTCTAGATTGGATTTCTCTCTGGACTTAAATCAGAATACAAATTCGGCACTTCGTTCTACCAATGGTTTCTTGGTAGTTAATAGCCAACGGGTAATTGTGGTGAGACTAGCGAATAATGAGTTTATTGCGGTACAATCCAACTGTACGCACCAAGGTGTAACGGTGGCTTTCCGTGCCAACCAAAATGACTTTTATTGTTCAGCGCATGGTTCTGCATTCCAATTGGATGGAACTGTAAAAAATGGACCTGCAGGCAGCGCATTACGTCAATATAAGTATTCATTTGATGTAACTTCGAATATCTTACGCATTTTTGAGTAGTCAATTCTGTCTATATCACGTAAATCCCATTAATTTGCATAAAATTAATGGGATTTTATGCTTTATATTGACCATACAGGTACGTTTTTCCCGTCAAGTTGT
>JBKBRQ010000231.1:0-4116 GCA_046292055.1 Spirosomataceae bacterium
ACTATGTTACGAGTCTACTAGAAACACAAAGTAAAAGTTTATTTCCTTGTCTGGTCAATATGGGAAATCGGCAGTTGCCAGGCGATGGAGCTATTTTAGGTGCCGACCATCCTGAAGCTGAACTTCTTCGAAGATCGAACTTATTCCAATCTATTTTTCAATTCGCTGACTTTGGTCTTACACATGGTGTACCCCGAAATATACAAGCGAGCTATCCTTTGGAACGTGAAACGGGTGCTGTTTATTCGCCTTATATTTCTATTTTTCGAGGAACAGAACAAAACGGTTATCCACTATTTACCCATCCCTGCTTAACACATGTCATCACGGTTCCACCTATCAAATCTCCACGATTGATAGAAACATCCAATCGAGTCATTCAATTACATCCTGACTTTATTGAACCAACAAAAATAAAAATTCGGACAATATTCAGATTAGCTGCTATCAAAGGGCATAATGCCTTGATACTAGGTGCTTTTGGTTGTGGTTTACACAAAAATCCACCCCTTCATATAGCACAATTATTCAAAGAGGTTCTTCAAGAATCTGATTTTAAAAACTATTTCCACACCATTATTTTCTCGATTTCAACACAGACAGAAATATGCCAACACCATAATCCAGAGGGGAATTTTCGACCATTTCAAGCTGTATTTCAAGATAGTTAGGTATAGATGATTTTGAGATTCCTACGCAAAGTCATAAAAAAGATAAAAAATAAAGGATAGATTGAACGTATTTTCAACCTAACTTATTCATTATCAATGACTAGCTTCCGTGTTCGCCCCAAATTCAAACAGCTTTCACCTGTATCAAAAGAAGAAATTATCAAGCGTTTGGAGGAGAAAATTGCCTCTTGCCCCACGTGTATCGAAGGGAAACTCATGTCCACGCATGGACTATTACGTATCAAACCAGAAGACCAGCATTTTTGGTCGCCTCAGTTGGCGATTTCTTTTGAAAGCACGCCAGAAGGTACAATTATTCGTGGTATGTACGGCCCTCACCCAACGGTTTGGTCGCTATTTGTACTTGGATGTGCTATCCTTGGGTTTTCGTTTTTCTTTGCTGCGTTGGTTGGATTTGCCCGCATGAGTCTCCAGCTCAGTTACGGAATCCTTTGGGCACTACCCGTTATTTTGATTTTGTACCTTGTCATGTATTTACTTTCTCAAACAGGACAAAAAATAGGTGCAGAACAGACCTTCCTACTACACCATTTCTACGAAGATACGATTGGAGAGAAAACGGCTATTTTATAAAAAATTTGGTCGCTTCTAATCAAAAGAAACGACCAAAAACAACATTCACAATTAAACAATCTAAACAATTATGAAACTTCTTATACTAGAAACAATCATTCAGTAGGCAGAACTCATGGCATTCAAAAAGTGCGTTCAGCAAAGACTATATTAATAGTAACCATTTCATTTGAAAGGTCAATTAGGGTTCGGCTTCCATTTGGGTGAAAGGGAGCAAAAGAGTGGAGCGCTCTTTTGCGAAATCCCCTTGGTATTTGTCGGCTCAAAGTCCAACTTATGTCATCGAACGATGGCTGACCATTTTTGCATTCATGGTCACTTCTCCACATCTTTTGTAGCCTGCTTGAATTATGCTAGTGGCTATTTATCGGAACAAGCAGAAAGAATGAGGCTCCTTTTATCCATCATATGTGTAAAACAAGGCGCTATTCTGTAATGGCTATTGAATCGTCTATTTAATGTATAAGAAAAATGACTGATATTATTCTCATAAAAACCCATTTACGCCGCTTGAACTTGGGTTAAAACCAAAATCGTTTCTTTGATACGCCGTCTGGCAATTTTAATTTGACTTGCCCCTTTGACTATCACAACATTTCGCTTCTTACAGACTTTCAAGACGTGTTTTACATTCACAATACAACTTTTATGTACCCTGATGAAGCCCTCATTTTTCAGATTTAATTCAAAAACTTTTAGTGTGTGACAGACGGTATCCATCCCGCCGTCGATATAGAAAACCTTCGTGTAATTTACATCTGCCTCAAAGCGGATGATGTTTTCGTACGCTAATCTGTCAATAACTTTTTTCATGATATAGGTGATAATGTTTATGGGTGAACAGGTATCTAATTGAAGCAGATGAATAGAATTTGAAACGGCCTTACATACTATACAACTACAAATATAAGTTTTAAGTTTCCGAAATAGTAATTATTTTACAAATATGTATTTTATTTTTTAAATATAAAAACAAAATAGAAAAGAAATAGCCAAACAAACCGTTAAATAATTATTTTCAGTTTGTAAAAAGTATATCACCTAAATAAGACTCCTTATTTGTACATTTGCCAATAAGAAAAGAGAAACACACGCTCAGTATAGCACACCCAGTGCCTCTGCAAAGATTTTTATTGAGTTCGTTTAAAAGTTAATTATACACAGAACATGTTTGGATTTTTCAGACCTTTTGACGAAAGTCAAGATACTCCTGACTTTGGTATTCATAATTTCGAAGCCTTCAAAAATTGGAAAAAAGAATTGTGGGAACTTGAGGGGAATATTCTAGTAAAAGGAGAAAAAATAAAAGGAGATTACCTCCCATTGAAAGACCTATTCGATATTAAAGTAGGTCTGCTGGATACTTCTCCAGATCGAATAAAAATCAAATTGAAAACCGGAGATGAAGAAGAAGCTCTGTGTATTCGCCCAGGTTCTTTTGAAAGCCAAACGAGTCGCTTACGCCCTATTGAAACACTCCTATCAGAGGAAGATAAACTACTCGAAACCCGTAAATCTAAGCCCTCGAAGAAAAACTTATATGAGGAACTAAGTAAGGAAAAACCAGATTCCAAAATACCTGAACTTCATGAAACCGATGGGCGAATTTTGCAACGTGGAGATTACCTTATCTTGAGTAGAAGAGAAATGAAGGGCTTTTCGATGCTTAAATCCTTCTCATTAGAAGCTAAAATAGATAATTCTATCCCAGAAAGGTCGGAAGAGTACTCAGAGGACGATTTGAAAATACCAAGCAAATGGCCATTGGTAGTATCACACCATTTTATTCAACTCAGACCTAAAAAAATTGCCTTGCAACGCGCCTCCATCGAATTTTTGCATATTCTATTGGATGTTATGATTCAGCGACATTTCAATTCAAGCGATTTACCCAACTTTGATGAATTCCCATCAATGCCTTCAAATAAATCAGCAACTGAAAAAACATCCCTAAAAAAGCTTCTTGAAGAAAAAGAGTTTTTTATTCCAGAAGCAAACGAAGAGGGGAAAATTTACAGAGATACAATTTGTCTGTCGTATACAATCTTAAATAAATTAGAAGAAGATATCGAAAAAGTTAGAACATCTCTTTCCGCTGTTCTCTACAAAAAAATGTTAAACAATGACATTATTACCTAACAGAATTTCTCAAGTTGAGATAAAAGACGATCCACGTCAAAACATAGATTTGAATATCGCTTACCACAAACAAGAAGTACACGTGGTTACTTTTGCTACAGACAAGAATCCATACATCACTTTTTACTTACATAAAATTGGTAAAATGGAAGAAGGTATGATCAACCAGTATATCCAAACTGTCAATAAAGCAAATGAAGGTGGTTCTTTTTTCCCGGTACATTGCCTTACACTTTTGCCTAGTGCGTCCATCGAAGAAGAACCTAAGCGAAAACTATTCAAGGATTTAGTTATAAGTAATGAAGATGAACATCTGGGATTTAAGTCAAAAAAAATACTTTTCATCTTCCCACAAAGAACTCCCATGGCTACCGAATTTATCAATCAGTTTCTTGAAGTAATCGCAAACATAGAAAATCCAAAACTACAAGAGGTTGAATACTATTTTGATAACGAAGAAGGGGACAAATAGTCTTAAATAAACCACTTATCCCCTAGTTCATACGTATTCAAAAATTATAAAATCTTGGCTTAATACCCAACACTTGTATTGTCTGCACGCGGGTCAGACGCTCCCTCCAATGTACCGTCTGGACGAAGCATAATACAGTCCATACGCCCCAATGTTCCCTTTTGTGCCTCAAGAACAAAGCCTTTTTGTTTTAACTTTTCAATGGTTTGCGGCGTAAAGGCATTTTGTTCATAGACCGTT
>JBKBRQ010000232.1:0-2988 GCA_046292055.1 Spirosomataceae bacterium
AAATCCGTTTCGGTCGGCACTTTTTCAGTCGAATCCGGGGAAATTATTTTGCGGAGATGAACCCACTATTTTGGCAAACGAATGGATGCTTGCCCATGGAGAACATTTGCGAAATCAAGTAACAGATTATGCTGTGTATGAGACTAAGTTTGCGCAAGAAACCTTGTTAAATTGTGGAATTGTCGGTGGGCAATTTCCTGTAATGCAGCAACTTATCTCAAAAATAGCTGCCCTGCACAAAAAACATACACCTAGTAACAAGACGCCGTTTACGTTGGATATGGGCGTATTTAATTACGTAGTACGATCGTATTTTTCAGATGATTTGGTTTACGGTGCGCCTGTCAATACGGTTTTCAAGGGATATGAAAACGACCGAACAGACTGTTGGTTTCGGCATAAATAAGAATGAATTTTCATTTTTGAACGAATGTCCTGAAATACACAAGAACCCGCGTGAGGGATTGCAGTGGAAATCCTTTTTGTGAGGTACGAACAAAAAGATTGCAACGGAAAGCCCGACCCGCTAGGGGCACGCCCAAGGAATAGTTCGTATGTTTCAAGTAAAATTACAGCAAATCCTATTCAATATTTACTTTATTTATACCTTTCTACGCCAAGATACGGCTTACAATAGATGTAAAATAGAGGATTAAGTAGCAAAAAAAAACCATCCTATCGTGGTTTTGGCTGAAAGGATAGAGAGAGCGGCTTCATTTTAGTGGAAATATTTTACATTTGTTTGACTATTTTTCACTAAACCCTATCCAATTTATGAAGCAACCTTTGCTTACAATTGCTGCTTTTTGTGCACTGTCTTTGCCTATTTTGGCACAAGATGGAACACTTTTGAGGCATCCGGCAGTTCATCCGACGGGCTCGACTGTCGCTTTTTCCTACCAAGGAGACATTTGGACAGTGCCAACTTCAGGTGGAAAAGCAACACGCCTGACGATTCACGAAGCGTACGAGAGCAACCCGGTTTTTAGTCCAGATGGGAAACAAATTGCGTTTTCGGGGAGTCGTTACGGCAATAACGACCTATTTGTGATGGATGCAAACGGCGGAACGGTGAAGCGATTAACGTTTCATTCGGGCGCAGATAATATTTCGAGTTGGACACAAAAAGACCAAATTGTCTTCTCGACGAACAGAGAATTTAGGCAAATCGAACGCCCTGCCGAAGTTCACGCTATTTCTCCGAACGGAGGAACAGAAAAACGGATTTTGGATGCTGTCGGGCATGACCCAGTCATTTCCCCAAACGGTCGTTTCATAGCTTTTGTGCGTGGAGACATCAATCCGGTGGCACGAGAAGACTACCGAGGAAGCTCAAACAGAGAGCTTTGGATGTACGATACACAAAAGAAAACCTACCACACTTTGCCTGCATTTACGACCAACGATATTTTGCCGCAATGGGTGGGTGATTCACAATTATACTTTTTGAGTAGCGAGGAAGGCGTCTATAATTTGTACAAGTTTACGCTAGATGGTAATGGCAAGGCGACCAAAGCACCCGAACAAATAACGAAGCTCAAAGACGAGGCGATTCGGGCATACAGCTTAACCGCAGATGGCAAAATGGCTGTTTTAGAGAAAGATACACGGCTTTATACTTTGGATATAGCTTCCGGAAAAATGCAGGCGATTTCAGTGGAAATCAGTGCTGACGACCGCCTAGACCCGTTTGAAACAAAGACATTTACAAATGGCGGCTCGGACTTCAGTGTTTCTCCGAATGGGAAATTGATGTTATTTGCTATCCGTGGAGAAATTTTTGTTTCCCAGACAGACAAAGAGAAAAGCCGGAGTGTAAACCTCTCCAATCATGCTTTTCGTGACCAAGATGCTATTTGGTTGAATGATTCTACGGCTCTTTACACGAGTGACCGAAGCAACGGAAATTTTGATATTTATTTGGTTCGCTCGGCAGACAGCAAAGAGAGAAATCTATACAAAACCTTGAAATTAGAAACTATTGCTCTGACTAAAACAGCAGAAGACGAGTCTAGCTTGGTCTTATCGCCGGACGGGAAACAGCTTGCTTATACACGTGGGCGAGGAACACTTGTTGTCTCGGATATTTCGGCGGACGGGAAATTAACGAACGAAAAAATATTGAGTAATTCGTGGAGTGCCGCACGGGATGTTGTTTGGAGTCCAGATGGAAAATGGTTGGCGTATTCGATGTCAGATTTGTATTTTAACCAAGAAGTTTTCATTCAGAAAGCGGATAATAGCGGCAAACCTGTGAATGTTTCGATGCATCCACGCCGGGACAGCCAACCGTATTGGAGTGCGGATGGTAGCAAGTTGGGCTTTATTTCCCAGCGTAGTGTTGCTCGTACAGACGATGTATGGTTTGTTTGGTTGAAAAAAGAAGATTGGGAAAAAGCGACGCAAGATTGGCAAGAAACGGAACCTGAAGCAGAGAAAAAACCAGCTAAGGGGAATACAGGTGTAAAGCCACTCGTGATTGATTTAGAGAATATTCATGAGTGGGTTGTTCAGGTAACAAATGCACCTGGAAATGAGAGTAACTTACTTATTTCTAAAGATGGTGAAACATTCTATTATGTAACAGCCAACACAAGTACCAAAGGAACAGATTTGTTCAGCATTAAATGGGATGGTACAGGCATGAAAGTTTTGACGCGAGGTGGTGCGAATCCATCGAACGTATTGGCAGACAAAGACATGGCGAACCTGTACTTCTCGACACGCGGTAGTTTCAATAAATTTGCTATCAAAGCAGGAACACAAGAAAATATTCCGTACCAAGCGAAGATGAAAATCGACTATGCACTTGAGCGCGAGCAAGTATTTGAGGAAGCATGGAGGACAATCAGAGATGGTTTTTATGACCCAAAATTCCATGGATACGATTGGAACAAATTAAAGGCAAAGTACAAAGCACGTGCATTAGCGGCATCTACAAGCCAAGATTTCAGAGATATGTTTAATCTTATGTTAGGCGAACTAAAT
>JBKBRQ010000232.1:2998-4086 GCA_046292055.1 Spirosomataceae bacterium
GCCACATGGGCTTGACAGTTCCAGACAGAGCAGAGACACAAAGAGAATCGACGGGACTTTTGGGTGCAGAGCTTGTTCCACAAGCAACAGGTATGCTCGTTAAGCATGTTGTTCCGGAAACACCAGCAGACAGAACAGCTAGTAAGCTCAAAGAAGGAGATGTCATTATGCAAATTAATGGGCAGAATGTAACCGGAAATGCCAATTTCTATGAATTATTGAACGGACTAGCTAACGAAAAAGTAGTAGCACAAGTGATGGGAACCGACAAACAAACGCGGGAAGTTGTGATTCGTTTGACGAACTCTATTTCGGATAATTTGTACCAAGAGTGGGTAAACGACCGGAAGAAAATGGTGGATAAACTTTCAGGCGGTCGATTAGGATACATTCATATACGGGGCATGAATTTTCCAAGTTTTGAAGTAGTTGAACGTGAATTTACAGCAGCTGGTTACGGTAAAGATGGCCTTGTGATAGATGTCCGTTACAACGGTGGTGGCTCAACGACAGATTACCTCATGACAATTTTGAACTACAAACAACATGCCTACACTATTCCGAGAGGGGCGGTCAATGATTTGGAAAAAGAGAAAAACAAGTACAAAGAGTACTACCCAATTGGGGAGAGACTCGTCTATGCAGCTTGGACCAAACCCACTGTAGCGCTTTGTAACGAAGGTTCGTATTCCAATGCAGAGATTTTCTCACATGCTTACAAAGGACTCGGAATTGGCAAATTAGTAGGTTTACCAACAAATGGTTCGGTAATTTCTACAGGTGGAAAAGCACTTATGGACGGCTCGTTTGTCCGTTTGCCAGGAAGAGCTTGGTTTACGAAAGGAACGGACATAAACCAAGAATTAGGGCCAGCTATCCCAGATATTTTAGTGGAAAATGAGCCCAATTGGATTGCTGCCGGTACCGATAAACAATTAGAAACGGCAGTTCAAGTTTTGATGAAAGATTTGAAATAAACATTCGTTTATTAAAAAAGGCAGATAAGCTACTTATTTTGAGTAGCTTATCTGCCTTTTTGTTAAAAAATACATGAATATTATCTATTCATTTTTTAACTATTTTGTGTC
>JBKBRQ010000233.1:0-4083 GCA_046292055.1 Spirosomataceae bacterium
GGACGTAGAAATAAAGAGTTTGGTAGAGCCTCCAGCTATACTTGTAGGTACGCCTGGCCGTATTGCGGATCATTTTACGCGAAATACCATTTCAGCTGAATCGATTCAAACCCTTGTTTTTGATGAATTTGATAAATCTTTGCAAATGGGGTTTCATGACCAAATAAGGTATATATTGGCTCAGACGCCATCACGGAAAAAACACATTTTTGTTTCAGCGACACAAGGCATTTCTCTGCCAGATTTCTTGCGGGTTTCAGACGTCAAAGTTCTCGATTATTTGAACGAGAAAGCGACAGCGGAAACTGGTTTTTCTTTGTTCCAAGTGAGAACGAATAATAAAGTTCAAGCTTTATTAGGTTTGCTTGGGCAACTTTCACCGGCTGCCACTTTGGTATTTTGTAATCAGCGAGATACCGTGGAGGATATTGCGGCTGCGTTGTACAGGCAAGAGATTCCTTGCGGGATATTTCATGGGAAAATGGAGCAGATAGACCGAGAAAAGGCGCTCATTCGTTTCCGGAATGGAAGTACGCGGTATTTGGTGACTACAGATTTGGCAGCGAGAGGACTCGATATTCCGGACGTTGCACATGTCATTCATTTTCAATTACCTGATCACGAACAAGAATTTACCCATCGAAACGGGCGCACTGCTCGGATGCACGCGGAGGGTTCGGCGTATGTTTTAACAACTCCAGAAGAAAAAATTCCCTATTATATTCCAGAGGATTTGGTTGAATTAAAGATTCAAACCCCTACTCGTCCACCCAAAGCCATCGAATGGACGACCATTTATATAAGTGGAGGAAAAAAAGACAAAGTGAGTAAGATGGATATTGTTGGGTTCTTTGTCCAAAAAGGGCAAATTCCGAAAGAAGCAATTGGTCGTATAGAAGTACAAGATTTTGCGAGTTATGTAGGTGTGAGAAGTGAGGCAGTCAATCAATTGATACAAAATATCCAACCGCATAAAATGAAAGGGAAAAAGTGGAAAATAGAGGTTGCGCGGTGAGATGAAGTAGATAAATAGTTACTTCTTTTTAGTATTCTAAAAATAGGTAACGACACCCGATTACCCTGTGCACTAATTTTGTACCAAGTGTCGATACGAAGTCTAAATACCCAAAAAGAAGGTAAAACGACAACCAACGGTTACTCCAATACAGAGTAAGGTCAAGCCATTTTGTCCATACTCATTTCATTTCTGTCTTTTGTATGTAACGCATAAATGAGCTTTTCTTACTGACCAAATACGTTTTTCCACATTTCTACTCTAAAAGTCAATTCATAATCAAAATGTAAATAAACTCAAGGTTTTTATTGACTGAAACAATTACCACCTCTTTTTCAATTCATTCTTCTTCATCTGATACATAAAAAAGAAAGATACTTGGTTTAAAGAGTCATGTATTCTTTATTTGCACTTCAGTTTATTTTTAAAATTGTCCAAATCAATTAAATGACGTCCCAAATAGATGTTAACGTTTGTTTTTATGGAAAACCATACCATACTATCCTTGCAGTAAAAAGCTTATTAAAATTCAGCAGGCAACATATCAATAAGATTTATATTACGGTTGAAAAAAAACAACCACAGCAAGATGATCTAGGTATTTTCTTAGTTAAGCAAGCGTTAAAAAATGAACCTATTGTATACTTTTATCCTGATTACTTTTACAATTTAGGAGAATTAGACACCCAGAAAGTAAAGGAAAGTTCAGCATACAGATACCAAATTCCTTACCAATATGTGCTCGAAAAGTCAGACAGACCCTTTGTATTTGTTATGCACAATGACTGTCTTTTTCATGGCGATATGTTAGGTAAGATGCTAGACACTATTCAGAAAAGTAATAAAGAAATAGCTGGAATAGGACCAATCGGGCAATGTTGGAATTGCCCTGCCTCATTCGAGAATCTCTGTGATTCGTCTAAGTTTATGGAATTCAAAAGATCTAAAGAAGAGTTAACAGAACTCATGAACAGGCATACTATTCCGAGACCTGAGATAACCATGCGGTTAATCAATGAAGGAAAAACACACCCATTACCTGAGTGCAGACTAAACGAATATGCCTCGTTAATCAATACGAAAATATACAGAGAAAACTGTTTACCTCATGGGCCTTTGGTAAGTTACGCCGGAAATTGGGGAGGAAATGACTGGGGAACCGTCTGGTTTTATCAGATGGTCAATCAAGGTTTTCACTTCATTCACCAAAGGTTAGAGGAATTTGCCAAACACGCGCCTTTCAATGAAATGGAAAACGGTATCAGTGCATATTCCAACAAAAATCTCTACCTAGAGTCAGAAATGCAAGCTAAAAAGTACTTGGAAGAGGTTTATTCTATTCCTTTGACTCTTTCTTTCAAAAACCAAATTTTACAGAATTTATTCTCCCTAAAAATAAAATTCAAACGAAAAATTGGTCAACTATTATTTGGTTAAATCCTCCCAGATTTGAAGCCCCAAATTTATTGTTTGGGCTTCAAATCTTTTACAACTACGTTTTCATTAACAATCTTCGATACTTCCTTCAATTTCCCATCTACAAATAACTGAGCCATGTTTTCCAACGTTGCGTCTTTGTCATTTGGGCCATAATTAACGTAGTCACAGAATATCAAACCTGCCTGTTTTTGTCTGTTTACCGCTTCCCGGAAACGAATACCTCCGCCGTGTGTCTTGTACTCGTACGCAAAATAATCAATAAATGACGTTCCTTTATTAACCCAATATACGAATGTATCTTCGTGGTCATCTCCCCCACCTTCTTCAGTAAAAAACACTTTGACTTTGTAATATTCCGTGTCCTTAATCTTCTCTTTCCCCAAATATTCCTTCTTCGCTGCGGGGTCTTTCAATACACCTGGAATTAAGAAGAAATAAGCCACCGAATTAACTGAATTCTTAAATTTATTCATCATGGAATCAGGCAATTGTACTTGCATTTCTCCGAAATAACGAACAAATCCTTTGTTAGACACTTTATCCGTAATTACTTCTCCCGTCGTATCTGTTTGTATCCGTGTATAAATAAATGCTCCCTCATTTCGAATCAGATTATAATACATATCTCTGAACTTGAACGAAACCTCTGTATGCTCAAATACCTCGCCACCATGTGCCAAAATGGCTTTATCTATCACTTCCTCCGCCGCTGGTTGGCAATTCCAAAGTGTTGCAGCAAGCGACAACACACCTATCATCTGTTTTACTTTCATCGTTTCTTTTTTAGCAAATTTAATCAAATTTACAGAAATTAATAGATGACATACATCACTCCTTCTTATTCATTGACGCGGAATCATTACCTTATCATTTTAACTTCTCTCTAATTTTTGCCCTTGTATCTTGATTTTTCTTGATTCTACGCGCATTCGTCTAGCACAAAACCTTTTTGTTTGTATTTTAGTCATCTTGTAAATGAAGTTCATTAACCTTTCCCCCCATCTATGAAAAAAACAATCCTAACACTTCTTGTTTTTCTGTCGGTTCTCCCCTTTTGTAGCGCACAACAAATTTCTTTGGAAGAAATGACTGTGCAGCAACTCCAAACTGCGTACAAAACAGGAAAAATGACTATACCACAAGTGACACAATGGTATTTGGATCGAATCAAAGCCATTGACCAAACTGGACCCGAGCTCCGTTCTGTCTTGGCTATAAACCCCGATGCCATGCAAATTGCACAAGAACTTGAAAAAGAGCGCAAAGCAGGAAAAAGCCGCGGGCCACTGCACGGAGTTCCCGTATTACTCAAAGACAACATCGATACGCACGACAAAATGCCCACAACGGCTGGTTCGCGTGCTTTGCAATTTTCGATTGCTCCCGAAGACAGCTGGGTTACTGCACAATTACGCGCAGCAGGTGCTATTATCCTCGGAAAAGCCAATTTAAGTGAGTGGGCGAATTTCCGAAGCAGCGCTTCGTCTAGCGGATGGAGTGGCATGGTCGGCCAAACGAAAAACCCCTACGTTTTAACCAAAAATCCATGCGGTTCGAGTGCTGGTTCGGGCGTTTCTGTCTCTGCCAATCTTTGTATGATTGCCATCGGAACAGAAACCAACGGTTCC
>JBKBRQ010000234.1:0-4081 GCA_046292055.1 Spirosomataceae bacterium
GTATTGACTATAGGTTAATTACATAATAATGGGGTATTAAACCAAAATAGTTACTTCGTGATGTACCGGAAAACCAAGTGAATTGGCAATAAAACAAAACATGTTTGCTTGTTGATGAAGCTGTTTCGCTCTTTCCATCATGGAACTATCGGCAACTGTAACGCGTGGGAACAAGGTAATTTCAACGAATTTTCCACTTCCCGAAGCGTTTTCTTCCATTTTCCCAATCGCATTGTCTTGGTAATCTGTAACAACTACGCCCGCTTCTGCGCAAAGATGAAGATACCAAAGCATGTGGCAAGCCGAAACAGACGAAAGGAACATGTCTTCTGGATTGTGTTTTGTGTAATCCCCTCGAAAAGTAGCATCCGATGAACCGAATAGGAGAGATTTGTGCTCAATCTGAACTACATAGTCTCTGCTATACGATTGGTAATTCACCGTACCTTTTCCTAAATTCCCTTCCCATTTGATGTTTGTTTTATAGGTGTGTATTTTTCCTGATTTCATTTAAAATTGAAAGTAAAATAGTGTAACTTTTTATCATCATCTAACATTTCGGACGTCCACTTGAAACCTAATTTCTTCAAAAGCGAAATAGAATCTATATTGGTTTCCAAGGTAATTGCGCAAATTGATTCTGTGTTTTTTTGCTCTTTGATTTGTGTAAGAAATTGACTACAAGCTTCGTAAGCTAGTCCTTGTTTGTGATATTCAGGTAAAAGTGCAAATCCCAAATCTGGAAATTCTAAGTTTGGACGATAAATGAACGAGAGAATCCCGATCGATTTCTGACTTTCCTTGCTTAGTAACACGTAATAAGTGAAAAATGCTTTTTCGTTAATTTGTTGAATATATATCTCTGTTTCATGAATCGTGTGGATGTTTCTATCTCCAATATTTTTCAACCAGCCCTCCGTATGCATTAATTCAAACAAGAAAGGAGCATCTTCCAGTAGAATCGGACGGATAAAAAGTCGCTTTGTTTCAAGTTCAATGTTCATTTGAAGGAAATGTAGTTATCGTTCATATTTTCTTTTCTATAAATGTAGTTTTTTGTCTGAATGGATACAAATGGCACAAAGAAATAGGTAATTGGTAAATTTGTTTTCCGAGAGTTTTTCAATTGAATTCATGCAAAAGAACAAATCGGACACGTGTTTTTTAGAAAAAGTATGGCTATTTGGGAATTCTTGAATAATTTGCTTGTTGAAGAATTTACTTTTTTACAAAGTCCGTTCCCAACTGACTTATTGACTATTCATTATGCACATAAAAATCGGAACACGAGGCAGCAAATTGGCCTTATGGCAAGCGTATTACATTCAAGATAAATTAGAAAAAGCAGGGGCAACCACAGAAATTTGCCTTATTGAAACGAAAGGAGATAAAATTTTAGACCGGGCACTTTCCAAAATTGGCTCTAAAGGTGTTTTTACGGAAGAATTAGAAGAACAACTCCTCTCAGGTGCCATCGATATCGCAGTACATAGTGCCAAAGATTTACAATCTACGTTAGCAGATACTTTCGAAATTATCGCGTTTACAGAACGAGAGAATACGGCGGATGTCCTGATAAGTAATCAACCAGAGTTGATAAATCGTTTGCATGAACCACTCGTCATTGGTACTTCCTCTACGCGTAGAATTGCTATGTTAAAGCGCTATTTTCCTCATTTTCAGGTAGTTGACATGCGTGGAAATTTGCAAACTCGGATTGCAAAAATGGAATCGGGTGCTTGTGATGCTTTACTTTTGGCGTATGCGGGTGTTCACAGAATGGGTTATGAAAAGATGATTATTCATCGCTTTGATAACCAGACGTTTATCCCACCCGTCGGACAAGGAACGGTTGCCGTTGAATGTGCTATTTCACTAGACCAAGCGAAAAGGGCATTTGTCCGTGCTGCTTGTAACGAAGAATCTACGGAAATTTGTTTGCGTACAGAACGCGCTTATCTAAAAGAACTACAAGGCGGTTGTTCTATTCCTGTCTTCGGATATGCGCAATGGGTAGAGAATCAAGTGCATTTTAACGCCGGAATTGTCAGTTTGGATGGCCAAGAATGGATACAAAAACAAGGGATTTTGACGGACGAAATTTCTCCTGAGAATCTCGGTAAACAATTAGCTGACGAGGTCCTCAAAGCGGGAGGACAAGCTATTTTGACATCGATTAAAAACCAAATGTAAACCAAATTAAACGTAGTATTTCTCATGAAAAAGTGGACTATTTTCTTGTTTGCAGTCTTTTTCGTACCAACTATTTCTTTCGCTCAAAAGATGCCCAAAAAGGATTATTTGGTAACGCTTCAAACGGACTTCGGTACAATGAAATTAATTTTATTTGATGATACACCGTTACATAAAGCCAATTTTATCAAATTAGCTCAAGACAAGTTCTATGACGGGCTCTTGTTTCACCGTATCATTGAGCGTTTCATGATTCAAGGCGGTGATCCAAACTCGAAAGATGCCAAGCCTGGTCAAAAATTGGGTAGTGGAGGAGATAATTTAGAACGAATCCCTTTTGAATTTACCTCGAATCATATTCACAGAAAAGGAGCTTTAGCCGCTGCCAGAGATAATAATCCAGAAAAAAAATCGAGTGCTTGTCAGTTCTATATTGTACAAGGTAAAACATTTACGGATGAAGAACTTACAGCGTTGGCTGCCAAAAATAAAATGGAATACACAACGGCACAACGGAGAGATTATATGATTTTGGGAGGTACACCACATTTGGATAATAACTATACCGTTTTTGGTCAAGTGATTGATAATCTGCTAGTCGTAGATTTAATCGCGAAGCAAACGAAAGACAAAGCAGATAGACCTGTAAACGATATTAAAATGAAAGTTTCAGTTGAAAAAATGAAACGCAAGAAAATTACACGTTTTTACGGGTATAAGTATAAACCAACTACACAAAAATAAGCCAATTCATGCAAAAAGTTCTTATCACAGGTGCTAATGGTCTTCTAGGACAGAAATTAGTTTCATTGTATGCACAAGATTCAAATACAACTTTGGTGGCGACAGCACGTGGTGCTAACCGGTTGCCAATAAGTGATTTATATACGTATATGTCGATGGATATCACGCAAAAAGAAGATGTAATGCGTGTTATCTCAGAAGAAAAACCAGATGTTGTAATTCACACGGCTGCCATGACAAACGTAGATCAATGTGAAGTTGAAAAAGAGGCATGTTGGGCACAAAACGTGTATGCAGTTTCTTATTTGGTAGAAGCTTGCCAAGCAGTTGACGCATTCTTAGTGCATTTATCGACTGATTTCATCTTCGATGGTGCAAACGGCCCTTATACAGAAGAGGCGACTGCCAATCCGCTGAGTTTTTATGGGTGGAGTAAACTCGCCGCTGAGCATATTCTCCTGCATTCTTCTGTCCGTTGGAGTATTGCACGGACAGTTTTAGTGTATGGTATTGCGCATGATATGAGTCGCTCCAATATTATTTTGTGGGTGAAGAAATCACTGGAAGAAGGAAAAACGATTCGAGTTGTAACAGACCAATGGCGTACACCGACGTTGGCCGAGGACTTAGCTGTTGGTTGCCAATTGATTGCCGACCAACGTGCAGAGGGTATTTTTAACATTTCTGGAGAAGAATTACTTACTCCCTACGAAATGGCTCAACAAACGGCTGCATTTTTTGGTTTAGATGCTACACAAATCCAAGAGGCAGATGGTTCAACGTTCCAACAAACGGCGAAGCGACCTGCAAAAACAGGATTTAATTTAACAAAATCGAAGGCTGTCTTAGGGTATTCACCACGAAGTTTCCGGGAGGGAATTGCCCTTTTGGCTTCGCAACTATAAAATAGAGTTATGTCAGATTTACGTGCTGCTTTTGCTTTTTTGAAGGATTTGGAGGAAAATAATCACCGTGAATGGTTTCACGCGAATAAAAATCAATATGAAAAAGCTAAAGCAGCCGTCTTAGACTTTGGGCGGGCCGTATTGTCTGAATTAGCACAAGCAGATGTCTCGTTGCAATCGCTGGAAATCAAGAATTGTCTTTTCCGAATCAATCGAGATATTCGTTTTTCCAAAGATAA
>JBKBRQ010000235.1:0-4072 GCA_046292055.1 Spirosomataceae bacterium
AGCCATTCCAGTTTGGAATGGCTTTTTTGATTTAGAATGCCAATTAGATAATATATCAATTCTTTCTTCAACAAAAATGGAACAAATACGAGAGGCAATCGCACAAATGATACAATTTTCTGAAGGAGAGATAACCACTTTTCTATCAAAAACGAACGAAAAAAGATACAAAAAGAACGAATTTCTCCATAGACCAGAAACTATTCCGAATGAAATTTACTTCATAAAAAAGGGAATTATTCGTGTACTAATTACGGATAACGAAGGGATTGAGCACACTATCCATTTTGCTTTAGAAAATCAATTTATTGCCGATTACGCTAATTTTATTCAACAGCAGCCTTCCTATTATTCACTTCAAGCACTTGAGGAGACACAAGTTATCGTACTATCACGTTCTGCCATTGAGTGGGGCTATAGACATCTAAACGAGGGCGAAAAATTAGGACGACTCATCGCCGAATATTACTTCATCTACCAAGACAATCGAATCAAAAATACGTATGCCAGAACGCCCAAACAAAGATATGACTCTATTTCAACCGTATTTCCAAACATTCATTCCCGCGTACCTCAACACATGATTGCCTCCTATTTGGGTATTTCCTCAGTGCATTTAAGTCGATTAAAAAAAGCTGATTTCCGAAAAACATAAACAAATGTTATCGTTTTGTACCTCTCTTCTGTAAGAGATTTGCAGAAACAAAAACATGTGCAGAAATGAAGCAAAGAAATCTCTTCTCATTATTTAGTTTAGTCCATCTCTTACTAAAAAACAGTCGTAGAAATAGTCCTAAAAAAACGATTTATTCCTTCTTGCTATGGAACCCAAACGAATATTATTTACTAAATAACTCTCCTAGATTACATGTAAATAAGTTCAATTTTAATTTCAAGTCAATCAGTAAACTGAAAAATATATGATGAACTTTTTACTTGAAATACGAACTAGAAATGAAACCCTTTTTTACTTCGGACTCGTTTGCTTTGTTGCCTCAGCCCTATTTTGGGCTTTAACCAAAACAAGTAATGTGCAGGTTTATGGTGTAAATGCGTGGTTCAAACCATTCAAATTTGCCACATCAACCTTTCTATTTGTTTGGGCAATGGCTTGGTATTGCCATTATTTGGTCAACTTTCAGGTAGTATTTTACAATTGGACGGTCATTTTATTGCTTGGCTTTGAAATCGTTTATATCGCTTGGATGGCAGGAAAAGGAGATATTTCGCACTACAACCAACGTACGCCAATATATACCTTTCTTTTTTCATTAATGGCTATTGCTGCAACCATAGTTACGTTATATACGGGGTATATTGGTATCTTATTTTTTGTACAACCGTTCCCAAATTTGCCTGATTATTATGTTTGGGCTATACGACTCAGCCTATTCATTTTTGTCGTTTTTGCCTTTGAAGGATTCGTCATGGGTGCCAAACTCAGCCATTCCGTAGGTTTAGTCAATGATAACTCAGATATGTACATTGTCGGCTGGAGTAAAAAAGTAGGCGACTTACGGATAGCACACTTTATCGGAATGCACGCGCTACAAGTATTGCCAATCCTCTCGTATTATTTGCTTAAAAACACAAAATTCACCTTTCTTTTATCATTTTTTTACGGTTTTCTAGCCTTGATAACTTTAATACAAGCACTTAATGGAAAACCTATAGTAACCCTTAAAATCAACCAAAATGCAACTAACAACGAAAGAAAAGAATAGATTAAAAAGTCAATATGGAGAATGGGCTGTCATTACGGGTGCTTCCTCGGGCATTGGTTTGGAATTAGCCAAACAATTGGCCGATGCCTCTTTTCATCTCATCCTCCACGGTAGGAAGAGAAATAACTTACAGGCACTCGAAAAAACACTAAAAAGCAAATATTCCATCGAAATCAGACTTTTAACGAGCGACATATCCACTCCAGAGGGCAATCAAGAGCTTATAGATGCGACCCAAGACTTAGACATCGGTCTCTTCATTGGTTCTGCAGGTTTTGGAACTTCTGGAGAATTCGTACAAAACGAACTTATTACAGAAGTCAATATGCTACACGTAAATTGCGAATCGCTATTGGTCTTATCACATCATTTTGGGCAGCGTTTTGTAGAAAAACAAAAAGGAGGAATTATTTTATTGAGCTCTATGGTTGCGTTTCAAGGAACTCCTTTTTCTGCCAATTATGCCGCAACCAAAGCATACGTACAGACACTTGCTGAAGGTCTAGCCGTTGAGTTAAAGTCTAAAGGAGTTGATGTTTTGGCGGCAGCACCCGGCCCTGTAACAAGCGGCTTTAGTGAACGAGCAAACATGAGACCAAATATGTCCTTACAAACGAAACAAGTGGGTGTTCCAATATTAAGAGCACTTGGTAAAAAAACCACCGTATATCCTGGCTTTCTAACCAAACTATTAATCTATTCTTTGCAAATGGTTCCGAGATGGGCAAAAATTCAAATTATGAAGAAAGTAATGAGTGGAATGACAAAGCATCAACAAAATATCTAAATTCATGCTCCATTTCTAATTATTTCATTTCCTACTTTTATCAAACATGGATAAAGAAGACGTAAAAACTTTGCTTGACACATATTTTAGAAATTATACCCTAGAACCCATGCTTGGTGGTGGGACTGACGCCAAGCTTTTCTCCATAAACACCAAAAATGGAAATGATTTTGTGGTAAAAATCCAGCCTCAGAGTTTACGAAATGAATACCTCAATTATCAATTTCTAGCTGGTAAAGTTCCGGTTCCGCGTGTTCAATTTTATGCATCTTGGCAAAATCATGACGTATTGTGCATGATAAAAATAAAGGGTCAAACACTTGATAGTCAAATACATCACGCCAATCCTTCAGATATCGTAAGACAGTATGCGCGTGCTTTGAAATTACTTCATACTATTCCGATACAAAATGCGCCAATTCGGCAAACCATTCAAGAAAAAGTAGTGGAAGCTGGTATTCGAATAAAAGAACATCTTGTAGATATAGAAGATTTTCAAAAGGAAAATCGAGATATGAGTAGCGAGGATTTATACAAAAAACTAGTTACCAACATCCCTCAAAACACAGAATTGGTATTTACACATGGCGATTATTGTTTGGATAATATACTTTTTGACGCCTCAGGTCTGACAGGATTCATTGATATGGGGCGCGGAGGAGTAGCCGACAAATACCAAGACATCGCATTAGCGGTACGAAGCATTCGAGATGAATTTTCTGAGGACTTTTTACCCCTCTTCTTTGAAGAGTATGGAATTTCAGCTGTTTCTTACGACAAAATTGACTTTTATATACTCCTTGATGAGTTTTTTTGATGGAGATTGAATATGTAATTTGAGCGAATAGAAAAATAAGTCATCCACCTCACTTCCGCCGCGCCAATTTTCCAGCAATTTGACTAATGAATACCAGTTGCAGCGCATGGTAAATCATCAACGGAAGTAAAATAATTCCCAACTGTGGGGACGCAGCAAATAGTATTTTCGAAAAAACCGTCCCGTGTACCAAGGATTTCTTTGACCCACAAAAGACAACTACGATGGATTCCTCCAACGTAAATTGAAGTTTTCTTGCCAAAAAAGTAAGTAATCCATACACCAAAAAGAAAAAGAGAAAGACGATAACACACAAAATACTCATTACTTGCCAAGAAACGGAAGAAAAAATCCCCAAGAGAAAACTGGCTGCAAAACTTTTATAGACAATCAGTAAAATAGTGGCTTTGTCCATCACCGCTAATTTTTTGGCTTGTTTTCGTGCCCAAGTTCCGCCCCAAGGATTTAAAAACAAACCCAAAATAACGGGCAAAAGCACCTCTAAAAATAAATTCAAATAAATGGTTGACATTTCTGACTTCATTCCTACCGTACTTGCAAACGGCGACATCCAAGCTGGCGTAACGAGCATCCCGATAAATCCGGAAATACTTGCATTAAAAATTGCTGCGGGTACATTTCCTCTAGCCATGGAAACCATCACGACCGAAGACGAGACAGTTGAGGGCAATACCGCCAAAAAGAAGAATCCTAACCAAATAACTTCTTGGTTTGCTGCATAAA
>JBKBRQ010000236.1:0-3966 GCA_046292055.1 Spirosomataceae bacterium
AAAAACAACAAATCACTGCTTTTTTAAAAACACTTACAGACACGGAGTTTCTACAAAATCCTCGATTCTCCGAGTTTTATAAACCGTAAATCATGAAAAAAATAGTCATTCTATTTCTTTTTTTAGTGACCTATCCTTCTTTCGTCTCCGCTTGTGATGTATGCGGATGTGGAAACGGAGGTGCTTTCTTCGGGCTTCTTCCCCAATCTCATTTGCGTTTTGCGGGTATTCGATATAAGCAAAAAAGTTTCTCTTCACATTTGAATAGTACTTTTTTCAGGGCGGAGGAATCTTTTCAAACGGCAGAGGTTTGGTCACGTTGGTATCCATTTCCCAAAGTGCAAGTCATGGCATTTGTGCCTATCCATGCAAATACACAAACAGTGCTACGTGATCAATCCAAGGCAACGCTACAAGGATTGGGTGATGTATCCGCTTTGGCGCATTACTCGATTGTGAACACGATGTATGATACAACTGCACATACATTGGATCATGTTTTACTGATTGGTGGAGGCATAAAAGCACCAACAGGTAAATACCGTTTTACGCCGGGTGCGTCTGAAGTTGCGAATGCGAATTTTCAGTTAGGAACGGGTAGTACAGATTTTCTCATACAGTCCATTTATACTGTCCGAAAGGGGGCTTGGGGGGTAAATGCAGATGTGACATACAAGATGAATACAACGAATGCTGCTGATTATCGTTTTGCAAATAGGTTAAATGCAACGTTTTCTGTATTTTCACAGCGGTATTTAGGAGATGTATCCTTACTACCCAACATAGGAATTTACGTAGAAAATGCACGTCAAGATGTGTATAATGATGCTAGAAATCCGTTTACGGGTGGTTTTTTGGCGATGGCGTCAGCAGGTACAGAAGTTTATTTGAAGAAATTTACTTTTGGATTAACGTACCAGTCTCCTTTGTATCAGCGTCTTTCAGGTGGAGATTTACGACTCAATCACAGTCTCTATACGCATCTTACTTGGATGTTTTAGAAAATGAATCAATCAAAATGAATAGAAAAAAAGTACTCCAGCTCTTAGGTATCGGTTTTTTGGGTGCGCCTGTTCCAACATTTGCCAACGATACATTAGCAAAACATATTTCTTTTCAAGCAGATTTTCTGCCCGCTTGGAAGCGCTCCGAAGAGTATACGATTACCTTATTTGAGCAGATGCCAGAAGATAAATTAGACTTTCGCTATACGCCAGAGTCATTTACTTTCCGGACACAGTTTGTACATTGCATCACGTTTACTGCCATGCAAATTTGTGCGCGGTTGTCTATAAAAAATCCGTATATGCACGGCATTGCTTGGGACACATTAACGCGCAATGAATTGGCAACAGAAATTCGTGGATTTTACGCTTGGGTAGCGCGTGTGCTTGGTAGTACATCTTCAAATAAACTAAAAGAATTAACAGATTTTTCAGGTGATTCTATTTCTGTCGCGCGTCTTTTTTACGCTATGGAGAATCATATCATTCATCACAGAGGGCAAGCACTTTGCTATTTACGGCTTAATGGCATCACACCTGTTGGATATGTTGGTTGGTAATCGATTTTTGTATGCATGTACTTATTTGTCCGGATAAATTCAAAGGTTCGTTGCCTGCAGCGCGCGTTGCAGCAGCGATGGCAAAGGGTCTCCCAATAGGAACTACCCACACGATTCTGCCTCTTGCCGATGGAGGAGAAGGGTCATTAGAGGTTATTGCTTCTTTTGTTTCTGGTACTTGGATTGATGTCCATGTACAGAATCCCTTATTTAAATCTATTTTTTCTTCTTATTATTTGTCTGGAAACAAGGCATTTATAGAAATGGCGCGTGCATCAGGACTCGCTTTATTACCTTCCTCGAAACGGAAAACAATCGAAACATCCACATTCGGAACGGGGCAGTTGATTCAAGATGCCTTGCAACGAGGTGCAAACGAAATTTTTCTGTTCGTCGGTGGAAGTGCAACTACAGAAGGCGGTATAGGTATGGCTACTGCCTTGGGCTTTCAGTTTTTGGATGTAACAGGTAAGGTTGTTCTTCCTATTGGTAAAAACTTACTTTCAATTAACCAAATAGTTTCCCCTGTATTTGAATTAAATGTTTCATTTACAGTAATTTGTGATGTGGAAAATCCTCTGATAGGCTTGACGGGAGCTGCTGCCGTATATGGGCCTCAAAAAGGAGCTACACGTGGTGATATCAAATTATTGGATGATGGATTACGTCATTTAGCTTTATTGGCAGAGTCAGCTGGACTTCCATCACGGACAAACATACCCGGAGCTGGCGCAGCGGGCGGACTAGCGTGGGGAGCGATGACTTTTCTCAATGCCCAACTCAAATCAGGTACAGATTTTATCTTTGAGCTAATGAATTTCGCTCAATTCCTTCAAAAAGCTGATATTGTTCTAACGGGTGAAGGGAAAATGGATTTTCAAACTTTACATGGGAAATTGATTCATGGGGTGGCTTCAATGGCATTATCGTATCAAAAGCCAGTTTGGGTTGTCTGTGGAAAAAATGAACTGAATACTACACAGCATCAATCGATGGGTGTTGAAAAAGTAGCTCAGTTGCTTTCTCCAACTATCTCCTTTGAAGAGGCTGTCGCACATGTAGAAACCTTGATAGCCCTCCGAACGCAACAACTTTTTTTAGCTTAGAAAGTTAGAATACAAATAATTGATTTTCAGTCATTTGTATTCTGACTTTTTTGTGATGATTAAATTTTACAATCCGTATTTACTCCATAAAGTAGGAATCGGTAACTCAATATGAACGGTTTCTTGCGTGAATGGGTGCACAAAGGCCAATCCGCTTGCTTGTAAAAAAATACTACCGTCTGGTGTTGTTCTCTTAAAACCATATTTCACATCGCCCACAATAGGCGCACCACTTGCTGCCATTTGCGCCCGGATTTGGTGAAAGCGTCCTGTTTTTAAGGTAATTTCAAATAAATGATACCGTTCACTTGATCGCTCCAATTCGTAGTGCAGAATGGATTTCAAATAATCGGGTTTTTCTGTTTTAGCAACCAATGATTTACTTCCTTTTTGAAGCAACCAGTGCGTCAGAGGGCTTTCTTGCTGCGGGATTTGTGAGGTAACGGCATGGTAAGTTTTTTGTACTTTTCCACGTTGAAATAATCGAGTAGCAGCTGTCATGTCTTCTGCTGACTTCGCTAAAAGCACCAAGCCACTGACACGTTGGTCGAGGCGATGCACGGCATGGCAGGTTGGGAAGTTTGCTAATAAAGAATCTGTTTGGTCTTGGCCCGGTATCGTTGGTAATCCAGCCGGTTTGTGAACAATGAGAAAGTGGGCATCTTCCCAAAGGATGGGTATGGTCATGTTTTGATGTGTTATTCGAACTACGAAGTACGTATTTTTTTACTGAAAGAACTACCAAGCCCCTGTAAAATAGCCATAGGAAAAGATTTACTGCTTGTATTTTGTGTTTTCGTGTCGTTCTGTTTGTACTAATTGGCTAACTTATTGTAATTTGGTTCGTCAACACATCAACCAAACCCTTCGTATGAAATTAATTTTACGCCTAACTATCGGATTGATAGCTGCTTCTTTTATAGGTATTTATGCCTATTTACAGTATTTGAAACCAGATTATGACGCAGAAATTCAATTAAAAGGACTTACGTCAGAAGTCGAAGTACTCTTTGATGATCACGCAATCCCGCACGTATATGCTCAAAATGAGGAAGACCTTTGGTATGCGCTTGGGTATGTTCATGCGCAAGATAGACTTTTTCAAATGGAGTTACTCAGACGGCTAGGAGATGGGCGTTTGGCGGAGATTTTTGGGGAAGAAATGGTCCCTGTAGATCAATTTTTTCGAACGCTCGGCTTCCGTCAATTTGCCAAAAAAACCATTGATTCAGTATATAAGAAGAACCCATCTGCTCCTTTTGTGAGGAATGCGGAGGCGTATATTAAGGGCATCAA
>JBKBRQ010000237.1:0-3928 GCA_046292055.1 Spirosomataceae bacterium
TGTGATGCATTTGTCTTGCCGAGCCACCAAGAGAACTTTGGCATTGCTGTCGTAGAGGCATTGGCATGTGGCAAACCCGTATTGATTAGTAACCAAGTGAATATTTGGAGGGATTTGGAAAAAGCAGAGGGTGTCTATATCTGTCAAGTGGAGGAATCAAGTGTACAAAAGCAGCTCAACGCACTACTCCATAGAACAGAAGTACAAAAGCAAGAGGTAGGGAAAGGATTGATGAAATTATATCAGAATACTTTTTCGATGCACCGATTTACATCAAATCTGATTCAAGTAATCAAAGAATAAACACCATGAAAATCCTAATTGTATTGGGTGCCTTTCTTCCTGTACCTCCTAAGCAAGGAGGAGCCGTAGAAAAACTTTGGTTTGCTGTTGCCAAAGAACTGACCCAAATGGGTCACGATGTAACCCTTATTTCGAAACAATTCCCTGGCTTTTCTAACCAAGAGATAGATGAAAATGGGATTCAGCATATACGGGTAAAGGGATTTGAAACCCCCAAAAGCTTGGCTATATTGAAGCTGTTAGACTTGGTTTACACATGGAGAGCTTTACCACATATTAGCAGAGATTTTGATGTAATCATAAGCAATACCTTTTGGCTACCTATTCTAGTTAGAGGTAAGAAGGGACGTAAACTAGTTGTGGATGTAGCAAGAACTCCAAGATGGCAAGTGAAATTATATACTCATGTGGGGCTTCTGAGGGCAAATTCTACTCCCGTAGCGAATCAATTACGTGCGTTAATCCCCGCAAGTTTTCATAATAAAGTAATTCAAGTATCCAATCCACTTCCTCATGTGGGGGTACAAGTAGATTGGGAAAAGAAAGAGAAAAGGGTTCTGTACGTAGGTCGAATTCACAGAGAAAAAGGTGTAGAATTATTGATAAAGGCATTTTGTAGTTCTAATGAGCTAGAAGGCTGGTCTCTAGACATCGTTGGACCTTACGAGGTGAAAGATGGGGGGAGTGGAAAATCTTATTTAGATGAATTAAAAGAAGTAAGCAAAGAAAACCACCGCATATCTTTCGTTGGACCTGTTTACAATGCAGCAGAACTACAAAGCATCTACCTCCGAAGTAGCGTGTTTGTATATCCCTCGTTGGCAGAAAAAGGAGAAACGTTTGGATTAGCCCCCTTAGAGGCAATGTCTTTCGGATGTGTACCAATTGTGTCAGATTTGGCTTGTTTCCATGACTTTATCTCGCAAGGAGTCAATGGATATACATTTAATCATAGAGGAGAGAAAAGCTACATGCAACTTCAAGAGGTCTTGGAAAATGTTTGCCAAAAAGAAGACATACTAACGCAAACAAGAGAACAAGCTTTACGTGTGAACGTATCACATTCGACTTCTTTCATCACCGAACAATTTTTAAATCAGTTTGAAAAATTATAAGAAATACGAACAGAATAGCCCATACGATAGCCCTTGGCCATTTCAACATCGGTTAAGGCAGATAATCTGGGAGTATTGCTGGCTTTTATTGTGTAGTTGGACACCTAAACCCCTTAATAGATGGCGAGTTTGGGTATTAAAACGCTTCGGAGCTAAAGTTTATGGGCAACCCTTTGTACACCAGCGGGCACGTATTCAAATACCTTGGCATATTACGTTGAAAGATAAAGCAGCCATTGGAGATCGTGCAAATTTGTATAGTTTGGGTGAAATATACATTGGAGAGGGTGCAACTATCGCACAAGAAGCGTATTTGTGTACGGGAACACATGATTTTTCTTCCCCAGAACTAAATCTTCTCACAGCTTCGATACGAATTGAAGCCTATGTATTTGTAGGTGCACGCGCCTTTATCATGCCCGGGGTAACTATAGGTGAGAAGGCAATTATAGGTGCATGTAGTTTAGTGACAAAGGATGTATTATCTTTTTCAATAGTAAAAGGTTTCCCAAAAAAGTAAAATAATGGCAAATGTATTCTCATCAATTAAAAGAAAACCCGAACAAAATAAACTTCGAAAATCTTTAGATTATTTTTATTCAAACGTATCAGATTATACTGTTTTCTTACAAGAAAGTAATCAAATAGGGTGTTGGAGCCAATTTGTAACTGAAGTAAAACAACATATATCAGATAAGGGGTTTTGTAATATCTTAGAAGTTGGAGCAGGGAGAAGTGGATTTGGAAAATATTTACTACAAAATGGTCTTAAAGAACAAGTATTTTTGATGTCACAAGACGTCACAAATCAAAATAAGGAATACCTAGAGGAATTTGGCGATGAAGTTTTTGTTGGAGATGTTAGTGAAGTAAATAGAAAATTTGATTTAATTTTCTCTACATACGTCCTTGAACATGTAGTTGATCCATTAAGTCATCTGGGTAATTTGGTTAATTTATTAGAGGAAGATGGTGATCTATGTATTTTCAGTCCTAGATATGACTTACCATTTTATTTGCCGCCGAGTACAAGACATTTAGGTACCTTAAAAAGGATAGAATTTAGCATAAAACATGTTTACAGCCGAATCGCAACATTTTTTACAAATAAATATCAGTTTTTGATACATGATGACCTGGCTTGTTTCCATGGCCCCTTTTTTAGGGACTCGGATGCTGTTCATTGGGTGTCAAAAATGGACATCACTATTTTTGCGAAAAAAATGGGTTTAGAATTACACTCGTATAGCCTAGAAACAAAGAAAATTTTATCAAAAGATTGGATAGTGAAAAGATATTTAACAGTTGCCGTTCATTTAACAAAAAGAAAATAGGGTATTCTCAAAATAGTCATTTCGCTCAATATGAACACCTTTTGTTTGAATGATTTCCGTCCTAATACTTACTAAAAACAAAGAACGAGACTTGTCACCTTGGGCAGTATCTGTTAGCTCTACTTGCAAGCCAATCAAAAAAAGAGAATTTACCAATGCTTAACCTAACCATTGCCATACCCACAAAAAACGAAGAAAAAAATATCCTTCGCTGTCTAGAAGGAATAGGGAAGGCCTTTGCCAAAGAAATAGTTCTACTCGATTCAAACAGTCAAGATAAAACGGTAGAATTGGCAGAACAATGGGGAGCGCGTGTTATTCCATTCACCTGGAATGGACAATTTCCTAAAAAAAGAAATTGGTTCTTACTGAATTATACTCCTCAAACTGAGTGGATATTCTTTTTAGATGCAGATGAGGTACTTACCCCTGCATTCAAAGAAGAGCTAAGCACCCAGCTAATGAGTAAAGAGTCGGCTAGTTTTGTGGGCTTTTGGCTTGTATATACCCGTTACTTTTTAGGTAAACAATTACGTGGAGGCTACGCACTTAGAAAACTCGCTTTGTTCCGGGTAGGTGCAGGTCAATACGAGTACATTCCAGAGAATGAATGGAGTAAATTAGACATGGAAGTTCACGAACATCCTATTTTACAGGGGCGTACTGGTCGAATTGCCTCCCCTATCGAGCACAATGATTTTCGAGGTGTGGCACACTACCAACAAAAGCACATCGAATATGCCAAATGGGAAGCCAAACGTCTTGTTCACTTAGCAAATAAAGAAAAGCTAACTGTCTTTCAACGTATGAAATATCACCTCGTTCAATCAAGTTTGGGAGGTATCGTTTATTTTTTCGTTAGTTTCTTCTTACTTGGAGGATTTTTAGATGGAAAAACTGGCTTGTATTTTGCCATTTTTAAAATGAATTATTTCACAATGATTCGGGCTCTTTTGATAGAAGAGCAAGCTTCATCTCGTTAGTATTCCCAAAACGTCGCTATCCCATGTCAACTATTTCCATATTAGGTATTCCGTTTTACAACGAAACGGTAGCTTGTTGTTTTGCCCATTTGGCAGAACGCGGGGGCTTGCTAACAGTTCCGTCGGGCCCTGGTTTGGCTAGCATACCAAAGGAGCCCACGTATTATGCCTCCGTACGGAGTTCAGACATTGT
>JBKBRQ010000023.1:0-20342 GCA_046292055.1 Spirosomataceae bacterium
ATTGTCGTATATATCTTAAACCCTTTGGTGTATAAGTCATTCTCTGAGTAGCCCGCTGTCTTCAATTGACCTTTCAACCATGTTTTTAAATATTCTCGAAAATACGGTGCCAATCCTGAGTTATGGCTTTCAGGTGAATAATCTAGAGCAATGGGTTCTTTTTGGTATTTTTCTGATTCTTCAAGCGTAATTTTTTCATATTTAACCATTTGGTTCAATACCGTATTCCGCCGAACAGTTGCGTTTTCTGGTCGAACCCGTGGATTAAAACGCGATGGATTCTGAATCATCCCTACCAACAAAGCAGCTTCAGGGACTGTAACCATGGCAGGCGATTTCCTAAAGTAGGTTTTTGCTGCTGATTTAATACCATATGCACCATTACTGAACTCGATCGTATCGAGATACATTTTCATGATTTCTTTCTTTGTATATCTTCGCTCAAGCTTTACGGCTGTAATCCATTCCTTGGTTTTAATCAACAAAGTACGAAGACCAGGGATGTAGTACATAGGCCCCTCGTAAGAATCATCGTTTCGGAGTTTGAATAAATTTTTAGCTAACTGCTGGGAGATTGTACTTCCACCACCTTTGGGACTCAATGTCAAAACACCACCTAATACACGGAACATACTTCGTGCATCAATCCCTGAATGTTTTGTAAAACGTACGTCTTCCGTAGCAATTAAGGCATTGATGATATTCGGAGAGATTTCCTCAAAATCTACAGGACTTCGGTTCTCAAAGAAGAATTTACCAATTACTTTACCGTCTGAGGAAATAATTTCGGAAGCAATTTCACTTTTCGGATTATCCAAATCCTCAATACCAGGCATTTTGCCAAATAACCAAAGGAAATTAAAATTAACGGCTACTAAATAAACAATAAATATTCCTCCCAAACTCAGCGCCCCTTGATACAGTCTGAAAATTAGTCGGTTGTATTTACCATTCGATAAAATAGATGCAAGAAATGAAGTCATTGATCTTTTATAATTACAGTAATTGAATAGCGAAACGGATTGAATACATGTAAACGAGATGTTCCTTGGTTAATATTGCATAAATACGGCATCTAAAAAACCAAAGTTAACAAAATCCCGTTTTTTTACAAGGCCATCCGGGGCATAGGACTCACACTTTGTGGCGTCCACTGTTCTTGTTGATACTTAAAATAAGCAGCCATTGCAATCATTCCTGCGTTATCTGTACAATATTGAAACGCTGGAATAAACACATCCCATCTTTCTTTTTGCCCTAACTCAGCCAATGTTTGCCGAAGTCCAGAATTTGCAGAAACTCCACCTGCAATGGCAATTTGATTTATCTTCAGCTCTCTAGCAGCTCTTTTTAATTTCTGTAGCAACATTTTGACCAACGTAAACTGAATACTTGCGCACAAATCGGCTAGGTTGTTTTGAACAAAGTGTGGGTCTTGTGCTTCCATCTTTCGAACAAAATAAAGAATGGCCGTTTTGATACCACTAAAAGAAAAAGTATAACCGGGCATATCTGAAACAGGGAAAGCAAAAGCGTTCGGATTTCCTTGCGCCGCCCATTTATCAATCAAAGGGCCGCCTGGATAAGGAAGTCCAAGAATTTTCGCTGACTTATCAAAGGCTTCTCCTACCGCGTCGTCTTGTGTTTCACCAATGATTTCCATTTCTAATGCACTTTTTACAAGTACAATCTGGGTGTGTCCACCACTTACAGTCAAACATAAAAAGGGGAAGTTCGGCTTTGGCTCCTCAATAAAATGAGCCAAAATATGCGCTTGCATGTGGTTCACTTCAATCAGAGGAATGGATAGTCCCATAGCAAGTGATTTAGCAAATGATGTTCCTACCAACAAAGAGCCTAACAAACCGGGACCACGTGTAAAAGCTACCGCCGTTAGCTCATTTTTTGCTATATTTGCATCTGAAAGTGCTTTTTCGACCACAGGAACAATATGCTGTTGATGTACACGAGAAGCAAGTTCCGGTACGACTCCGCCGTATTGTTCATGGATAACTTGTCCTGCCACTACATTGGAAACAACTGTTTCACCTTTAAGTACAGCTGCAGATGTCTCATCGCACGATGACTCGATGGCTAAAATCACGGCAGGCTTATTGATAAAATCCATGTATTTTTACGTTATTATCTAAATTGTATGGTCAAATTTAGCATTTTTTCTATTTAACTCTTTGTTTTTCCTGTGATCAGACGACTTCTACGTATATTTATTCGCTTAGCGACTTTGGCCTCTTTTGTAGTGGGTCTAGGGTTTCTTGTGAGTTTATTCGCGATTCAACACCCGTTTGTTCAAACAAAATTAGCACATAAAGCAACTGAATGGCTCACCCAAAAACTCGGCGGAACGGTGGAAGTTGGCCAAGTCAAAGTTCGTTGGTTTGATGATATAAGTCTTCAAAATGTGGTAATTAAAGACATTAAAAACAGAGATATGATTGAAGTGAAGGAGATATTCGTCAACTTCAAAACAAACTTTAGCTTTGATAAGATCAACCTCATTCGCTTCGATAATAACCTAGATTATATCACACTTTATGAACCGAAAATGACGCTCATCCGTGAAAACGACGGAAGCTTTAATTTTGATAAATGGGTCGCAAAAGTACAATATCTTATTAACCCAAACCCTGTTAAAAGAACAAAAGAACACAATATTCCTTTTACCGTTGATGAAGCGTACATTCAAAACGGACAAGTAAAACTCATCGACCACCGCAAAAAACGCTTCCCAAAAAATGAATTTGATTACCGCAATTTCCACATCCAAGAAGTACACGGGAATATAAAAAACTTTTTTATCCAAGGCGATACCATTACTTTTCAAGGTTCTCAAATCAAAGGAGTTGATAAACGCAGCAATTTGCGCCTCCACGAACTCAAGACAGACTTTTTCTATTCGCGCCAGCAAATGCTTATGAAAAAGTTATATGCACGTATCAATGACTCTGAAATCCGTGACTTTATTGGACTTTATTATCGCGAACCTGTTGATTTCGACGATTTCAACCATCTCGTAAAAATTCGTTCCAATTTCGCCGATTGCCAACTACAATCTCAAGATTTGGCACGTTTTGCCCCAGGCCTCTATCCTTATCAAGATACGTATCTACTGAACGGCTATTTTGATGGAACAGTGGATGATTTTTCTGTCAAGAATTTTGAGCTAAAATTTGGTAAAGAAAGTTACTTTGTAGGAAATGTCGGGTTCAAAGGAATGCCATATTATCTTAAATCTTCCATGAATTTGGACTTCAAGTCCTCTCGAATGGTCGAAACAGACGTGGCACAATATGTAGGCGCTACTACGCACAACAAACACATTAAAAAATGGGAAGATATTCAATTTGAAGGCTGGTTTAAAGGTACCTATCGAGATTTTACCACCGACTTTGCTTTTCAATCCAAGGGAATCGGACAAGCAAAAGGTATTTTACAAGTTCGCTTAGAAGACAATCCGGCCTTCTCCACGTACAAAGGAGGAGTTACCGTGACCAACCTAGCACTAGGAAGGCTGACATTTCAAGAAGAAATATTGGATAGAATTTCGTTTACGGGTGATATTAATGGAAAAGGACTAACCATCCAAGACGCCACTTTGCAACTAGACGGACTAGTTAGCCAATTTGATTTCCAACAATACAATTACCAAAATATTCAGATAAACGGGAAAATGGGACAATCCATTTTTACCGGTCGGGTTGATATCGATGACCCAAACTTAGTCGCGAATGTATCAGGAACCGTGGATTTCAGTCGAGCACTCAACCGATTCATTATCAACGGAAGCCTACAACAAGCTCATTTAGAGCCACTTGGATTATCAGATGAACCAATTTCATTACGTACAAGTCTTAATTTAGACATGGATGGAAATGAACTAAACAACTGGGTTGGTTATGCTAATTTTTGGGACACAGAATTCATACAAGCAAATAAGTCACTCAAAATAGACTCCCTTCTTTTGTTCTCTGAAAACGAAGGACATCAACGTCGGTTCAGTTTAAGTTCTGAGTTTTTTGATGCACAAATTAAAGGTGAATATCGGCCAAGTGACTTTATTTATGCCTTACAATATGCCCTAGAAGATTTTCGACCCATATTTAAACGAACTTCGGCAAATGAATGGATTTCTGGACAAAAATTAAAAATATCTCCGATTCGGCTACCTGCTACTAGTCGTGCGGACTACTCCGTTACCTTCAGAAACTCAGCACCGTTTTTTACCTACTTTTTCCCGAATTGGGGAATTTCTTCAGGGTCAACATTACAAGGAGAAGCTGTTCTAGGTACAACAAACTCCTTCACCATTCAAGCAAAATTAGATACACTTTCAATAGGAAACTCGTTGTTTCTATCTAGTCAATTAAAGGGAAAAATACAGAAGACAATCCATCAAGAAGCAATTTATTCTTCATTGGATATTCAGTCACAACAGCAATTTTTTACGAATTCCATCACTACCGAAAAGCTTGCATTTCGGGCAGATTGGATGGGCAAAAACCTTATTTCTTTTTCTGGAGACATTCACCAACTCAACACAACGAATTCTACCACAATGGTCGGTACTGTTGATATAGCCCCAGACCAATACACCCTATCCTTTAATTCTGACCAAAGCTTTGTAGACATCCTGAACGGACGGTGGCAACTTCCTTCTAACAACCAAATTACTTACACTCCCGCAGGATTTCAGTTCAACGATGTTCGGTTAGAAAACCAGCAACAACAAGTCGGTATTGAAGGTGAAATCAGCAGGCAACAAGGAAAAGTGGCCCTTATATCCATTGATCAATTTGATTTAAAAACACTTCAACCAATTATCAAAGAAAAAATTACAGGCATCATCAGTGGTAAAATTTCACTCTTAAATACATATACTCAGCCTCAGATACTCAGCAACCTGCTCATCAGTGACTTGGCCAACGATGGATACCTCATTGGAAACCTTGCGGCGAGTTCCCGTTATGAAAGCAATTTGGACAAACTTTTACTTTTTGCATCAATAGAAAATGCAGGCAAAGATATTCTCTTGGTAAATGGCACGTTTGACTCCCAAAACGAACGAAATCCTCTTGATTTAGAAGCACGCCTATCAGGTTGTCAAGTAAATGTATTTCAACCCTTCGTACGAGATATTTTCAGTAAGCTAGAAGGCAACATGAACGGGAAATTCGTCGTACAAGGCACACCTAAACATCCTTTACTAACGGGTAAAGTAAAAATTACATCTGGTAGAATGCGCATCGATGCCTTGCAGGCAGACCTTTATTTCAACGACGAAGTTGAACTACGACCAGATGGCTTCTTTGCACATACGGATGGATTCAAAGTGTTTGATGCACCACAAAACGGAAACGAAGCAATTATTTCTGGCGGAATTATTTACCCTCAAAAAGGGCCTATGCGACTGGATATTCACGGTCTCATGCGTGATAGAGATGGTTTTACACTTTTAAGGACAAATTCAAAAGACAATGCAGACTTTTATGGAATCGCTCATGCAACTGGAGATATTCATGTTACAGGCGACTTCAATAATGTCCTTATTACTGGTAATTTACTTAGTAAACGTAATACAAAATTAACGATACCGCTTGATACAGAAACAAGTGTCAATATCGAAGAAGAAACTATTCCGTTCGTCGGAAAAGTGCAAGAAAAGAAAGAAGCTCTTTCTGAACAAGTGAAAGAAACTGTCGATTTTCAACCTATCATTAATCTAAATGGGTTAAAAATGAGCTTGAATATCTCACTTACACCAGAAGCTGAGTGCGAAATTATTTTTGATAGAGCTAATAATGACCGTGTTTTAGCCTACGGGAATGGACGATTGACTATAGACTACGACACAAGAGGTGGATTTTCTTTAACAGGTCCTTATACTGTAAAATCAGGAAAGTATGACTTCAGCTTCCAAAATCTAGCCTCACTTCGTAAATTTGAAATTACTGACGGTAGCAAAATAACGTGGTCTGGTGATCCTTATAATGCACAAATTGAAATGGATGCTGCGTATGTAGCCAATGTGCCATTGAGTGAGATTCCGGGTATTTCGACGAGCAATACCACCGAGGCCGCCAATCGATATCCCGTTCGTGTCATTGTTCATTTACGGGATAACTTACTCGTCCCACAAGTCGGTTTTTCTATCGAATTTGACCAACGCCAAATTCCTGTCACTTATCAATCACAAATCTTGGCTTTTCAACAACGACTCAAAGACGACGAGCAGCTTCTCAGCCGGAATGTCAGCAGTATTCTCGCATTTAATCAGTTATTTCCTGATAATATTGTAGATGCATTGAGACAGCAATTCTTGATAGATAATTTGAACAATATTCTTTCCAATCAAATTGGAAATTTGGCAAATAAACTAGACCCAAATCTAGAATTGGGCGTTCAGCTTGGAGATGTACGCCAAAATTTCAATAATGCACAACTCAACATTTCGTACAAACTATTGAACGATAGAATTCGATTGAGTGGTAGGAGTGCTTACTTGAACGGAGACATTGCAGCTCTTAACCCACAAGGCCAACTTACCATTGGTGGCGAGATTGACTACATGCTCACAGACGACGGCACCTGGCGAATGAAAGCATACTCCCGAAGTCTCCCCAACTCCAGCTTTTTCTTAAGTGGACAAGCCAACGGGAATGTTCTCGTTTATGGACTTAGTTTACAGTTCTCTCGAAATTTCAATCGAATTATCCGTACAAAGCCAACTACTAATTTCCCTATTGGTGCGAATTAATCTACGGGCAACGAATGCCATCTGGAATAATATACCCTATCTTAAAACCAAAGAACACGTACATGTCATTCCCTGCGAAAGTCCCGCGCGTTGCTCCGACCCCAAGCTCTGGAATAGACAAAACAGTGGCTGTCTCCGATCCAGTTGGTAAACCTCTACTAGACAACAAATTACGCAAACGCGGAATTCTATCTCGATTTACACGGGCAGCTGTTGACTCCACTTGCCTTTGTAGCATTGTTCCCCAAGCAATGCGGTCTCCGTTTAGGTCGGCAGGTACTTCTAAAGCTGGGTTTCTCGTCAAGCTAGGATTAGCAAAATCACCTCGTACATCGTCTAAATAATCTGTTCCTGCAAACCGAAGCTGTGCACTTGCACCGAATGTATAATTCCCTTTGATGATTTCAAATCCAACTCCTACAGGCAATTGATACGTACTTTTCTTATATGGCGCGTCAAACAAAGGATTTAGACCTTGCCCTTCTGTTCCGAGAGGTTGCAAACTTGTCCATTCTCGCCCAGCCGAAACAGGCAAACGTGCCATCGGATTATGCCAAAGATACCCAGCACCAACCGAGAGGTACGGATAAAAAACAGAAGCAGAACGTCTGTAATTTGACTCCAGGGGAATCAAATAATAACGAGCCTCTAATTGAACACTCTTAATGTCATTGCGGAAGTGTAAATTGCGTGCAAACAAGACATCATTTGGTGAAAAGAAATCATCTGCACCAATTCGTGTCCAAGAAAGACTTGCACCAGCTCTTAGATACGGACTTATTTGCCGCATTCCGCTGAGAGTTGCTCCCCAACGATACCCTTGGCTGAGACTAGAAACAGGCGCCAAATCACCGAGGAAACGAGAGATACCAACTTGAGCTTCCACAGTATTAAATGCTTCAAAACGGGACTGTGCGTATGTGGTAGATATACCTAGAGAGAAACAAGCGAAAAAGATTCGTACTGTTGATGAATACATATATTTTGCAAATAGGGACGACACTATATTTTTACTAAACGATAAAGTACGAATGATATACGAAAAACGTGCCTAATTTATCTTACTAACTCAAATTTTCGTACGTTGGTAGAAAGTCCCTAGAATAAATGTACGGCATTTCTTGCAACGCAAAGCGAATATATAGAAATTTGCACTTTAAAAATTCGTCGTACAAGACAACCATCCCCGTACCTCGTTTTTTCTCTTATGAGCGACGCTATCAAACACGAATGTGGCATTGCCCTCATTCGCCTTCGCAAGCCACTCGACCACTACATCGAGAAATATGGCACGCCGTTATACGGTATCAACAGACTTTACGTCATGATGGAAAAGCAAACCAACCGCGGTCAAGATGGCGCTGGAGTTGCAAACATCAAAATCGATGTTCCACCCGGACATAGGTACATAAGCAGATATAGGTCTGTAGAAAACCGTCCCGTAGTAGATATCTTCAATAAAATCAACGAAAAATTCAGAGCTTTACTCAAGTCAGATCCTGACAAGATGAAAGATGCGCGTTGGTTGCAAGAAAACCTCCCATTTACAGGCGAAGTATGGTTGGGGCACCTTCGGTATGGTACTCATGGCCGTAATGAAATCGAAAACTGCCATCCTATGCTACGTCAAAGTAATTGGCGAAGCAAAAATTTAGTGTGCGCAGGGAATTTCAACATGACCAATGCCGAGGAACTCTTCAAAAAATTAGTCAAGCTTGGGCAACATCCAAAAGACAAAGGAGATACTGTCACGGTCATGGAAAAAATTGGGCATTTCTTGGACGAAGAAAACCAGCGAGTTTTTGAGCGTTTTAAAGGAATTTACGAAAACCCTGCCTTGTCCGATATTATTGAAGATAATATGGACTTAAACCGTGTTCTTCATCGTTCTTGCCGTGATTTTGATGGTGGCTATGCTATGGCAGGTGTTACAGGTTATGGCGCATCTTTTGTAGTACGAGATCCAGCTGGTATTCGGCCAGCCTATTATTGGGCAAATGACGAAGTGGTCGTTGTCGCTTCTGAAAGACCTGCTATAAAAGCAGCCTTCGGAGCAAGTTATGAGGAAATAAAGGAAATCCAACCGGGTAATGCACTGATTATTGATAAACGCGGAGAGTTCAACGAAATGAATATTCTCACGCCGACTGTCCGTAAATCATGTAGTTTTGAACGTATCTACTTTTCACGCGGTTCTGACCCACAAATCTACCAAGAACGTAAAGAATTGGGCAAACTGTTGATTCCACAGGTACTGCAAGCCATTGACTATGACATTGAAAATACGGTTTTCTCTTATATTCCGAATACAGCTGAGGCAGCCTACTTTGGGTTAATTGAAGGCATGGAAACCTACGTAAATCAATGGAAAAAAGATAAAATCAAACAAGGAGACCTTTCAGATGATGAAATGGATGCCTTGCTGAATTTCCAACCTCGCTTTGAGAAATTAGTTTCCAAAGATGTAAAACTTCGGACATTTATTACCAACGATGATGACCGAAGCGAGATGGTTTCTCACGTCTATGAAATGACGCATGGAGTTATCAAAAAAGGCGTCGATACCATTGTGGTCATCGATGATTCCATCGTTCGTGGAACAACTTTGGAAAAAAGTATCCTTAAATTATTGGATAAATTAGGGCCGAAGAAAATCGTCATTGTTTCTTCAGCGCCACAGATTCGCTACCCTGACTGTTATGGAATTGATATGTCTAAAATAAAGGAATTTGTAGCATTCCGGGCAATGCTCGGCTTACTCAAAGACCGTGGTTTGGATTATCTCCGTCATGAAGTTTATGCTTCTTGCGTTGGCTTATTAGAAACAGGAAGAGCACAAGAAGAAAATATTGTCAAAAAGTTATTTGAACCATTTACGGACGATGAAATCTCAGAAAAAATTGCTGAAATCATTCGTCCATCTGACATTCGAGCGGAAGTACAAGTTGTATATCAAACTGTTGAGAACCTGCACAAAGCTTGTCCGAAACACGTAGGTGATTGGTACTTTACAGGAGATTATCCAACAAGTGGTGGAAATCGAGTGGTAAATAAAGCCTTCATCAATTTTATGGAGGGAAAGACAGTCCGAGCTTATTAATGCTTATCCTTCAAAAAAGAATTCCCCAGTGTAACTACTCTGGGGAATTTATTATTTAAACAACTACATAAAGAAAAGAAATAACGAACAAAAGAAAGACGATTACGCCGTTACTTTTGTCTTTTTTTTACTAGGAAGTGCGAAAACATTCGCTGTTACTTCTTGAACACCAATCATTTTAAGACAATCTTTGATACTTAAAATAGCAGATGAATTGGAAACACCGGGCTTTGTGGCAAGTTTATCTTCCATGATAAATTCAGTTTTGAATGATGAAATGTACAAACGACTATACAAAGGTATATTAGATAGCGAAATTTCGCAAAATAAATTTAACTTATTTATTGAGCGGTTTTCGCTTGTTTTAAAAAAAAGCTCATAACTTGGCATACGAACAAAATTTGTGATTTTTAGGTTACTTTAGTCTAGTAAAACCATAAAGCACCCCTCATTTGATTATGCATACATTCCTACTCCGCCTTACTTTCGCAACCAGCTTGCTTTTATTCACCACTTCGGCTAGTAATGCGCAAAATGCAGACAAAAAATCTGAAGAATTAGCTAAACAAGTCTTAAAGGCTATGGGTGGCAAAAAAGCGTGGAACAATACCCGCCATATTTCTTGGAATTTCTTTGGCGCAAGAGTCCTCACTTGGGATAAATGGACAGGAAATGTACGCATTGAAACGCCAGATAATCAAACTATTTACCTAGTAAATGTCCAAGATATGACTGGCCAAGCGATGGTAAAGGGGCAAATGATTACTCAGACGGATAGTTTGCAAAAAGCTTTGACACAAGCAAAAAACATCTGGATTAATGACTCGTATTGGTTGGTAATGCCGTATAAATTACTAGACCCGGGTGTTACTTTACGCTATCAAGGACAGCAAAAAACAGAAAAAGGCACGTTAGCAGACGTCATCGAGCTAACTTTCGCCGCCGTCGGTGTGACACCTGATAATAAATATTTGGTCTATATTGATCCAGTCTCGCATTTGGTTGTCCAATGGGCTTACTTTGCTAAAAATACAGACGAAAAACCTCGCTTTGTACTCCCTTGGGAAGATTACAAAACATTTGGAGGAATTAAACTTTCTGGCGAAAGAGGGCCGCGTGACCTAACAGATATTCGCGTATTTTCTACACTTCCTACTGAAGTTTATACTGAGTTTACAAAACCTGCACATATTACAAACTAATTACTACTCGTGAAAAAAACTGGTGTTTTAATCGTTAATTTAGGTACGCCTGATAGCCCAAGTACGCCCGACGTACGTAAATATTTACGTGAATTTTTAATGGATGGTCGTGTCATTGACTTTCCGTTTATCCCAAGGTGGATGCTTGTTAATTTAATCATTGCGCCTTTTCGTTCGCCTAAGTCTGCCAAAACCTATCGTGAACTTTGGACAGACAGAGGCTCTCCACTTAAGTTTTACGGCCAAGATAACGAGGTGGCCCTGCAAGAAAAACTTGGCGACGAGTATGTTGTTCGGCTTGCCATGCGCTACCAAAGCCCTAGCATTGAAAGCGGCCTTGAGGAGTTTCGGAGAATGGGTGTATCAAAAATTATCGTTCTACCTTTCTTCCCTCAGTATGCATCAGCCACTACAGGCTCTGTTTACGAAGAAGTCATGCGATTGGTAACAAAATGGCAAGTTATTCCTGAAATGAGTTTCATTAATAATTTCTACGACCACCCATTATTTATCAAAGGATTCGTAGATAATGCACAAAAACACATAAAAGAACACGAATACGACCATTTCATTTTCAGCTATCACGGCGTTCCAGCTAGACAAATCAGAAAAGGAGATTGTACAAAAGAAGTATGTAAATTAGGCAGTTGCTGCGATACCATTCACGCACTCAACCAACATTGTTACAGAGCACAATGCTTTGAAACAACCCGTTTGCTCGTGAAGGAACTTGGTCTGAAAGAAGGAAGCTACACAACCTGCTTCCAATCAAGACTTGGCAAAGAAACATGGGTGCAACCCTACACAGAAGATACCATCAAAGAATTGGCGAAAAAAGGTATCAAACGCGTGCTTGCCTTCTCCCCTGCTTTTGTAGCTGACTGTCTAGAAACTACCATCGAGGTCGGTGAAGAATACAAAGAACTTTTCGAAGAGAAAGGAGGCGAACATTGGGAATTGGTAGAAAGTCTAAACGACTCTGACAATTGGGTTGAATTATTGGCTGACTTAACCAGAAAAGCATAATTCCCTTCTCTTATTCATAAAAAAACTCCTCACAGAATGACTGTAAGGAGTTTTTTTATGAGTGAATACAAGTCGATTATTTCAAGATAGGAGCTAAAATATCCTTATTTTCTGCTAACCAAGCCGTAATTTCTTGTACAATTTGTTCCATCCCGATTTCAGGTTTCCAACCCGTCCGTTCTGTTACTTTCGAATTATCTGTTTGGTACAAACGAATATCAGCAGGTCTGTTTTCAGCTACGCGAGTAATCGGGATTGTCTTGCCCGTTACGCGTTGGCAAATTTTGGTTAATTCTTGAAGAGAAACGCTAACTTCACGGCCACCACCGACATTAAAAATCTCTCCGTTTATTTGTTCCAAGTGATGAATTTGCCAATCAACCAATCTATACAAATCCTTGACGTGCAGCATATCTCTCGTTTGTTTGCCTAATCCGCCGTACCCAATGTAGGCAAGCGATTGCTCAAAGAAATGTTTGGCAATCCAGAGAACCATCACACCTTGGTCCACTTTTCCCATTTGCCACGGGCCCGTCAATACACCACAACGGTTAATAACCGTTTGTAATCCATAAAATTCTTGGTATTCTTGAATCAATAATTCGGAAGCCAATTTGGTTGTACCGTACAGTGACCTCGCACCATCTAAAGGGAAGTCCTCCGCAATTCCTTTGTCTGACACTCCTCGAATCGGCTGTTCTTTGGCCAATTCAAATCGCGTATCTGACTCGACATAATGAAGTTTTTCTATTGCCTTGATAGGATAAACCCGGCTAGTTGATAAAAAAATAAACTGTGCTTTTGCACGCACAGCATAGTTGAGACAATTGACCGTCCCGACTAAATTGGTATTGATGAGATAATCAGGCGAGCCACCATTTAATCCGGCTAATACGGAAGGTTCAGCGGATGCTTCAATGACCGTATCAACAAGAGGTAAACTATCAAAGTCTTCTTTATTACGGATATCCCCATGAACGAAGACAATTCCTGCTGCCGCAAGACGTGGAAGATTCAGTTCAGAGCCTTTTCGTTTTAAATTATCCAAACAATAGATTTGGTAGTCAGGGTAAGAAGATTTCAGGGACATGGCCAAAGAGGAGCCAACAAAGCCGGCTCCGCCGGTAATCAGAATAGATTTTGACATATACAGTTCCAAATAAGTAATGGGTACACAGTTACACAAAGATAAAACCTTATTTTGTAAGTTATACCCTCTATTCAATTACCTTTCTGTTCTTATTGCTATCCTACCTAAAAAAATGTACATTTGGCGTATTCTCATCCCAACTAAAACCCCTTTATACGTATGTATCAACATCTTATTTTTAACAAAAAAGACCAAGTAGCCACCATTACGTTGCATCGCCCTGATGTTTTTCACGCATTGAGTACCGCCTTGATTCAAGAAATTACACAAGCCGTACAAGATGCTGCGCAAGATAACGCCATTCGTGTAATTGTTCTGACAGGCTCAGGAGATAGAGCTTTCTGTTCAGGTGCTGATTTAAAGGCAGGCCTAGAATCTTCTCCACGCCCTTTGGGTGATACGCTACGCGAAAATTATAATCCCATGATTCAGGCAATTCGCTCTGCACCCAAACCCATTATTTGCAAATTAAACGGTGTAGCTGCGGGGGCAGGCTTGTCGCTTGCTTTGGCTTGTGATATGATTATCGCCCGCGAAGACACGTATATTTCCGAATTATTTATTGGTATCGGACTTATGCCTGATGCAGGTTCTATGTATTTTTTACCTAGATTGGTCGGAATGCAACGCGCTTTTGAGCTTTGTAGCACAGGAAGAAAGGTTGCAATACAAGAAGCCGTTCAGCTCGGATTAGTAACGGAAATGCACCCGTGGGAGGAACTCGATAAACGAATGGAAGAATTGATTACCTATTATGCACAAGCCCCAACATTTGCTATCGGACAGATGAAAAAAGTGCTCAACGCCAGTCTAAATTCTACATTGGAAGAAGTCTTGGAGGCAGAGGCGGTCGGGCAAACAGCTTGTGGCGTAACAAATGATTTCGGCGAAGGCGTAATGGCATTCTTACAGAAAAGAAAACCAGCTTTTAAGGGTAAATAAACAAGAAATACCTTGCGTTCACCTTGTTATATGAAAAATTTAACGCAAACAATTACTTATTTTTGAACTTCTGAAAGCCCCATTCTGAATAGTCTGCTGCCAAGCGAAATGTTTGGCAGTGGGCTTCAATAATTGTAGCTATTTGCGGAGAATATCCTCCACCCATTGAAATCACCAGCGGAATATTTCGCTCACTCGCAGCCTGAATCACACGCCTATCCCGTTCCTGGCATCCTTCCATCGTCATCCCTAATTTACCTAATTTATCCGTTGACAAAACATCCACTCCAGAAATAAAGAATAGAAAGTCTGGATTTACGGTGTCTAGAAGTGAGGATAAATGCAAATCCAATAAACGAAGATAGGCCTCATCCTCGGTTCCCGTAGGTAAGGTAATGTCTAAATCAGATATTTCTTTTTTGAGCGGATAATTGTCTTTCCCGTGCATTGAAAAAGTAAAAACTTCAGGTCTATTTTGAAAAATCACCGCCGTACCATTTCCTTGATGCACATCTAGGTCAATGACTAAAATCTGTTTACTCAACTGATTTTGTAGGAGAAACTCTGCACCAACTGCCACATCATTCAACAAACAAAACCCTTCCCCTCTGTCTGGGTAGGCATGATGTGTTCCCCCGGCGATATTCATGCTGATACCATACTGTAAAGCATATTGGCAACATAAAATAGTACCTTGCGTGATGAGCCATTCCCTTTCGATGAGTTTTTCAGTGACAGGGAAACCAATTTTTCGTTCCATTTTTGGGTCAATTGCCACGTCTTGTAGTGCCTTCACATACCTTTCATCATGCACGCCCAAAATATACCGATTGATATCTGACTGAAGAACAGGTGTGAAGAAATGAGCAGATTCAACCGTCCCTTCGTAGATTAATTGTTCAGGAATGAGCTCGTATTTCAACATAGGAAAACGATGCCCTTCAGGTAATGGATGTTTATAAATCGGGTGATAAGCAATTTTCAGCATCGCATTTCTTTATTTTTCCCAAGTTTCAAACCAAAAATCGAACTCATTTTTTTCGTCTTTCAGGTAATGAACACGAGAAATGCAGTGCCATTCGTCCGATAAATCAGGGAAGAACGTATCACCGTCGCAGGTTGTTTCAACAAGCGTTCTGAATAGCCGATTTGCGGAAGGCAGCGCTTGGCGGTAAATTTCTCCTCCACCAATAACAAAAAGAGACTTTTCAGGAAATTCTTTTGATGCAAACTCTAGGGCAGCCTCGAGGGAAGAAACGACAAAAACACCTTCCAAAGAGAGGTCAACTTGGCGAGAAATAACCACGTTTACACGATTGGGCAACGGGCGACCGATGGAGTCATAGGTTTTTCTACCCATGATAACGACGTGATTCGTGGTGAGCGACTTAAAAAGCTTTAGGTCAGCGGATAAACGCCATAAAAGCGCATTATCCTTACCAATTGCCCCATTTTGAGCAACGGCTACGATGATTGAAAAAGGTATCATTGGTGGGATTTAACATACAAACAATGAACGGATAGAAAAACAGAATTGTTCTAAGTGGGGATAAATCTACTTAAAAAAACAAAGAAATTATGTCAGAACCAAGCAAAGTTGCCTTCATTACGGGAGGTACAAAAGGAATAGGTTTAGGGATTGCAGAAGCACTGATTGCACAAGGCGTGCGTGTAGCGATAACAGGAAGAACACAAGAAGCGGCGGAAAAAACGGCGGAGTTTCTTAATAAACAGAAGGAAGGGTTTGCCATCGGAATTGCTTCTGACGTACGTGATTATGCCTCACAAGAAGCAGCTGTTCGTTTTGTATTGGATGTTTGGGGACGTATCGATTATGTCATTGCCAATGCAGGAATCGGTCATTTTGCTCCAATCCAAGATTTAACTATTGAGCAATGGCAAGAAACGATAGATGTGAATTTAACGGGTGCTTTTTTTACAGCAAAAGCGACATTAGAAGCATTAAAAGCAAGTGAAGGCTACTATATTTCCATTGCGAGTTTAGCAGGAACCAACTTTTTTCCGGCAGGAACAGCCTACAATGCAAGTAAATTTGGACTTGTTGGTTTCACACAAGCCATGATGATGGATTTACGCAAAGAAGGCATCAAAGTTACGACAATCATGCCGGGTTCTGTGGCTACTTATTTCAATAATCATACGCCTTCCGAGGCTGATGCTTGGAAAATCCAGCCGGAAGATATTGGGCAAATGGTCGTAGATTTGATTCAAATGCCTGCGAGAACCTTACCAAGTAAGATTGAGGTTCGTCCGTCATTCCCGAAATAAAAAGAAAAGACCAACGAATCGAACAGCATTCGTTGGTCTTTCTTGTATAAAAAGAATCGCATCAACGACCAAAGTCGTCTTGTACGCGTACGATATCTTCTTCGTCAGATGGGTATTCTTTGTCTGTATGTTTCCAGATTTCAGCCACAACGCCGTACGTGCTCAACCCTACCAATCGATGTCTCTCTCCTTGATTTAGGTGAATGACAGTTCCTACTGAAAGCGGAGTTACGGACGTTTCTTCGTCGGTATCACTAATAACTACACCTGCTTCTCCACCGATTACTTTCCAAATTTCTGCTCGGCGGTGATGATATTGCCAAGAGAGGCGCTTTTCGGGTGCAACGATTAAAATTTTAGGGCTTAACTTATCAAACCCCTCAAAGTCAGCGAGGGATAAATGAGGGAAAAAGGTCTCGATAAACGAAGGAACTTGCGTTTCATCTAGCACAAAAAAACCTCCCCAAGGGCGTGAGAAATCTTTGGAAACAACGGTAAATCCAGCGTCTGCGAGATAGTTTTCAACGGAAGTAAACACATCTTGACGTGATGTAGTAGAAGGAAATTGAAGAATTGACATGTTATGAGCTGACAAATAGTTTCAACCCAAAACTACTTAGTTTTCTATACATAATCCAAATGATTTTACTGAGTGGTCATTTTCGACGTAGAACTAATTAAGTTATGATATGTATCATGTTTCTTCTTGACCTATCCCCCACTTTAGGTTAAACGGATTCGTAGAACTTTGTAGAGTATTCAAAAGCTCTCTACATGGAAGATGTAAGTACCCCAATAAAAACCATCTGTTACCACTGCGGTGAAGACTGCACGACGGACTCTTGGCAAAAAGAAGAAAAGACTTTTTGCTGCCAAGGATGCTTGGCGGTATATGATTTATTGGAGTCCAACGATTTATGTGGTTATTATGATTTAGAGCAAAATAAAGGAGTAAGCCTCAAGGCAAAATCATTTGAAGGTCGATTTGACTTCTTAAAAAATACTTCTATTGCAGATAGCTTACTTACTTTTTCGTCAGAAACACAAGCATCTGTAACCTTCTATATTCCTTCTATTCATTGCTCCTCTTGTGTTTGGTTGCTTGAAAACATGCCTAAAATACAAGAAGGCGTGTATCATTCTCGATTAAATTTTCCAGAAAAGAAACTCACCATACATTTTGACCCTCGCTGTGTTTCTGTCTTTACGCTCGTCACGTTATTAACGACACTTGGATACGAACCGGTTTTGCAGGAAAATCCGGAACAAAAAGGAAATAAAAAACAAGATAGAAAATTACTTACTCAAATTGCCGTCGTCGGATTTTGTTTAGGGAATAGTATGTTGTTGAGCTTTCCTGAATACTTTAAGATAGACAATTCATCGTCCCAGGATTCTTTTCTACAAGCCTTCTTTTTATACCTAAATTTTGGCTTGGCGCTACCTGTCTATTTTTATGGAGCGCAGGATTATCTCGTGGGTGCATGGAAAGGCATCCTTGCATTGCTCAAAAAACAAACACAAAGCGTCTCCGTGGACATTCCCATTGCTTTAGGAATATCAGCTCTATTTTTTAGAAGTCTATACGAAACATTCGCACACGGAACCGCAGGCTATTGGGACAGTTTGGCAGGATTGGTCTTTTTCCTATTGGTTGGCAAATGGGTTCAGCAGAAAACATACGCATTTTTGACATTCAAGCGCGACCACACGTCCTACTTTCCGCTGGCGGTGGAGCGCATCACAAATGACGTCACTGAATTTATTTCCATTAAAGAATTAGAAATAAATGACCGAATTTTGGTACGTCCACAAGCACTTATCCCGGCCGATAGCGAAGTCGCAAAAGGTACAGCTTGGATAGATTATAGCTTTGTAACGGGCGAGTCGCTGCCTGTCACCAAACGCACCGGTGAGAAAATTTATGCAGGAGGTCGCCAACTCGGACAAACCGTAGAACTAAACGTCCTCAAGACAGTCGATCAAAGTTATCTAACACAACTTTGGAACAACGCTGCTTTCCAAAAAGAAAAGGCACACCCACCAACCGTTCTCGCAGAAGCATTCAGTAAATATTTCACGTTACTTACACTATTTATTGCTACATCAACTGGAATTTATTGGGGATTTGTCGACAGCGTCCTTGTTTGGCCGACGGTGACAGCCGTCTTAATGGTTGCCTGCCCGTGTGCCTTGACTCTCGCCCTTCCTTTTGCAATGAACACGTCATTAGGGATATTGGGGCAAAATAAATTTTATGTCAAAAACCAGCATGTATTACAAAAATTAACAGAAGTAACCGCTTTTGTTTTTGATAAAACAGGAACACTCACAAGCAGCCAAAAAGCATACGTTTCGTATCAGGGTAAAGAACTGACACCAGATATTTCCCAGATGATTCTTGGCATCACGGAGCAATCATCGCATCCATTAAGCAAAGCCATCGCTACTCATTTAATAGAAGAAGTTAATGTAACTGCCCTTTCTCCTGAAAGTAGTAAAGAAGTGCCCGGTTTTGGGATAGAAGGATGGTGTCAGAATATACATGTTCAGATTGGACAAGCCGAATGGATAGAAACGAATTTTGAGGATACAAATTCATCTACTGAGATAGGCTCACGTGTATACATAGGCATAGATGGAAGCATAATCGGTTATTTTTCTATCCAACCGCGTTTTCGAGCGCATTGGCAGACGGTACTCACAACTTTACAAAAAACAGTAAAGACACTCTTACTTTCAGGAGATAACCAACGTCAAGAGGAAATAATTGCGCCTTATTTTGCGAAAGAAAACCGTTTTTTCCATCAAAAACCTATTGATAAACTCACCTTCATTCAAAAAAAACAAGCCGAAGGAGAAATAATTTGTATGATAGGAGATGGCTTGAATGATACGGGTGCTTTGCAACAAAGCGATGTGGGTATTGCGATTTCAGAGGAAGTACACGTATTTACCCCGGCATCTGATGCTTTGTTAGACGCGACATCTTGGGGAAAACTTCCTGTCTTTTTAGCTTTTGCCCGAGATACCGTACAAGTCGTTAAAATTAGCTTTTTGTTCTCTTTGGTTTACAATATCATTGGTATCAGTTGGGCTGTAACAGGGACTTTATCACCGGTCATTGCCGCGATTTTCATGCCCTTGAGCTCTTTAAGTGTTGTCTTAATTGCGGTTGGATTAACGTATTGGAAAGCACGAATTTACCGTCTAAATACATAAAAACATGGGAGTAATTGTTGGCTTAGTCATCTTGGCATTATTGGTTGCTGGCGCTTTTTTAATCGCTTTCTTTTGGGCATCATCAGACGGACAGTTTGACGATACAGAAACTCCCGCGATGCGTATTTTACAAGAACGAATGACAAAAAAAACAGAAATAAAGGAATAAAAAGAACTTATTTATAGGGTTTAACTTACATATGTGCAAGTAAACGGCAAGGAGTTTCTCTTTGCCGTTTCTTTTTGATACACCAACATTTTAGTACATTTACACCTGAATTTCCACCTCTTTTTTAATAAAATACATGTCTAAGCCAATTCTTGTCATTAAGTTTGGAACAGCTTCTATTACGCGTCTTTCTGGTGAACCAGACGAACAAGTCATCGCCCGAATTGCCGCACAAGTAGCACAACTTGCTCATAACCATCATATTGTCTTGGTATCTTCAGGTGCGGTGGGCGCAGGAAAAAAGTTCATCGCACAATACAGCGGAGAAATGGCACAACGAAAAGCAGCAGCCGCCATTGGGAACCCCCTTCTTCTCGGTATTTATGCCCGTCACTTTGCACCATACGGAATTTCTGTTGCACAAAGTCTTTGCGAGCGCCAACATTTTGCGCAACGAGAACAGTTTTTAC
>JBKBRQ010000238.1:0-3911 GCA_046292055.1 Spirosomataceae bacterium
TGCCATCGCTGTCATAGTCGAGAACGGTGGTTTTGGGGGAGTAGCTAGTGCACCTATCGCAGGATTAATGATAGAACAATACTTAAAGGGGTCTGTAGCGAGACAAACCTTCAAGGAACAAGTAATGAAAGAAAGTTATCGAACAACCTCTGCTGTTAAAGTAAATAAGAATTAATAGGTATCATGAGTAAAGACATCAATATTAAAAGTGGAATTGACTGGACAACCGTCATGCTGTATCTTTCACTCCTCTTCATCGGATGGATAAACATATACGCAGCGGTGTATAATCCTGAAACAATGGAAAGTATACTTTCATTGGACAATAATGCAGGTAAACAGTTAATGTTCATGAGTTTATCTACCATTCTCATTCTCGTTATCTTGTTTGTAGATTATAAAGTGTACGATGCATTTGCCTATATCTTTTACGGAGGTATGATTCTACTTCTTCTTGCTACTATTTTTTTAGGATCAGATATCAAAGGTTCACGCTCTTGGATAAAGCTTCCTATGGGTTTCTCCCTTCAACCTGCTGAATTCTCAAAGATATTTTCTGCATTAGCTCTCTCTAAACTCTTGAGTACACAAGGATTTTCGATTAAGAAGAAGAATGATTTGTTTACTGCAGTTGCATTGGTTTTGCTTCCTCCGATAATCATTATCATGCAAAAAGAAACAGGGTCGGCTTTGACATACGCCGCTTTTGTGATTGTTCTTTATAGAGAAGGTATCCCTGGTTTTGTGCCTTTTATGGGTATTTCTGCTGTTGCTTTGCTCATTTTATCTTTGATTTTCGATGAAATGCACATTATTCTAGGATTGGCTACCGCCGGATTACTTTTTTGGCGCTTCTTTTTGAAGAGATTTGAACGAAATAGACAAAGTTTTTTATCAATTGCAGGTGTTGTATTAATCGGAGCTGTATTTGTTCTTGGCGTTGATTTCTTTGTAAATAATGTTTTACAACCACACCAACAGAAGAGAATTAAAATTTTAGTTGACCCTGATAGTGACCCAAGAGTAGCGGGATGGAACGTCACTCAGTCCAGAATTGCAATTAGTTCAGGTGGTTTTTTAGGAAAAGGATATCTGCAAGGTACCCAAACTAAGTTTGATTTTGTACCTGAACAGTCTACAGACTTTATCTTCTGTACAATCGGAGAGGAATGGGGTTTTGTCGGAGGTTTTGTCTTGATATCAATATATATGATTCTACTCATTCGAATCATCAATCTAGCCGAAAAACAAAAGACGAAGTTCGCTCAAGTCTACGGGTACTGTGTAGCTAGTTATATGTTTTTTCACCTACTTATTAATGTAGGTATGACGATTGGGCTCATGCCTGTAATTGGAATTCCACTCCCTTTTATTAGCTACGGTGGCTCTTCTTTGTGGTCTTTTACCATCCTTTTGTTCATTTTCTTGAAACTAGACGCGCACCGTAGCTATAAAGTGTAAATGAAATCAACTTTCAGAGAGTGATGAGTTTTGGATACAAGTTTCTTGGTAATTGAGCAGGAAACTTGCGCAAACCTCTGGTGATTCAACCATCGCAGCATGTCCTACACTACTCAACCACAAGACATGTGGATTTTGAACTGTATTGATTTGTTCAATACACTTTTCTCTTGAAATCAACGTGTCTTGTCCCCCAAATATGAATCCTATGGGTAAATGGGTAGAGGCAAGTAAATGCATTCTTCCTTTTCTTGCTTTCATTGCTTCTGTAGCAGCAATAATTGATTCCGACGGGAGGCTTTTGTATTCATCTACTAATTTATGAACCAATTGAGCTTCGTTTGTAACGAATGAGGGTGCAAAAATAGTCGGTAAGAACTCCTCTAAGAATAACGAAGAAGAATTGCGTTCGATGAATTCAATGGTTTTCTGACGGCTCATCTTTCGTGCGTCGTTGTCCGCTAATCCTACACTATGAAATAACACAAGGCCGGCAACATTTTTTGGATATTTCTCTAAATAAGCCAGTGAAATATATCCGCCCATTGAATGCCCAACTAGAATAGGAGATGAAATACCTTTGGCTTCCAAGTCGTCATGTAGCCAATCTGCAAATTCTTCAATAGTCTGACAGGTTAGCTTACTGTAATCGACTGTAATGAGGTTGGGCTTTTTAGGAAATTTCTTTATTAGTAAATTCCAAATGCTAGAGGACATACCAAACCCGTGTATAAGGACAAGTGTGTGTGTTGTATGCATGGTTTTTAGGTTAGAACGTAAGAATACTGCAATGTATACAAAAATACGTTGCCTGTATATATCATCACTTATTTTTTAGGCGAAATGCCCTTTTTCTTCGCTGTCTTCTGAAATATTTTTTAAATCCTAAAAAAAGTAAGAGGAGAGAAGCTATTCCAAAAAGTAAGGCCAAGCTAGGTAAATCAATAAGTGATAACAAAATAGCACCGCCTAAAAACAATCCGCCAATCTTCACTTGGTCATTTAGGAATGTATTATTCATTATCCGTTTCTTCTTCTCTTGTGATTCTTTTTTCTGAAAAACCGAAAAGGGCTTCTTCTTTGCTTCTTGCCGGGTAGTTTGTTTTTTCTTTTTTTTCAGGAATGGAAAGTCCTGCTTTGTTTCTATGGGTTTATCAATGGAAGTAACCGGATGTTTGTTTATTGATTCGGGTTGGACCGTACTAGCTAACGGTTGTTCTTCAACCCGTTTGACCTCTTCCACTTGTTGCGTAGGTGAGACCCTCTCTTTTGGGGTCTGTTTAGTTGTTTGATATGCCTCTGGATGATACGTAAATACTGCCATTTCTCTTTTACACCCCACAAGTTGGATGAACAAAAGGAGAGAGGCGATGAAATATCTTCGCTTTAATGGGTTAGGTAAGGTCATATTCGTGAGATTTTGATGAAAAAAAAGAGGCATTTGCCTCTTTTTTTTTTAAGAAGCAATTTTTGTATTTTCATACAACGCGGAACGCTCAAATTTAGTCTTTGCGTAGCCTTGTGTGACAGTAAACTGCTTGATGTCTTTTTGCGAAGGCAACTCAAACATTGCATCTGAAAGAATTGATTCACAAATGGAGCGTAAGCCCCGAGCACCTAGTTTGAAGAGAATAGCTTGATCCACAATAAAATCCAAGGCTTCTTCCTCAAATACGAGCTCAATACCTTCCATTTGGAATAATTTTTTATATTGTTTCACTAACGCGTTTTTGGGTTTGACCAAAATTTCACGTAGTGCGGTGCGGTCTAGCGGGTCAAGATAAGTCAGTAACGGAAGCCGACCTAATAGCTCAGGAATTAACCCGAATGACTTTAAGTCCTGCTGTGTCACGTATCTGAGTAGATTTTCTTTATCTACAACTTTGTCTTCATTTGTCTTTACAAACCCAATAGACTGTGTGTTCATCCGTTTGGAGATATGACGCGTAACGCCATCAAAAGCACCGCCACAAATAAATAAGATGTTCTGGGTGTTGATTTGAACCAATTTTTGTTCTGGATGCTTCCGCCCACCTTGCGGTGGAACCCCGACAACAGAACCTTCTAACAACTTCAAGAGACCTTGTTGTACCCCTTCACCAGAGACATCTCTTGTAATAGAAGGATTGTCACTTTTTCGAGCAATTTTATCAATCTCATCAATGAAGACGATACCTTTTTCGGCTAGTTCAGGTTTGTAATCGGCAGCTTGAAGCAAACGACTTAAGATACTTTCTACATCTTCACCAACATAGCCAGCCTCTGTCAATACTGTTGCATCAGCAATTGCGAAAGGCACTTGTAATAATTTAGCAATTGTTTTGGCTAGATAGGTTTTTCCCGTGCCTGTTTCACCAACCATAATAATGTTGGATTTCTCGATATGGATATCGTCTTCCAAATCAGGCTGAGAAAGTCGTTTGTAGTGGTTGTAAACAGCAACACACAGC
>JBKBRQ010000239.1:0-3894 GCA_046292055.1 Spirosomataceae bacterium
AGTATTTCCAAAAATTTAGGGCAAGGGTACAGTTTTAGTTTGGAGAGTTATTACAAAAAATTCCAAAATGTAATTGAATACAAAGATGGAGTAAATTATCTAACAAGTTCGGGAGAATCTTACGTGGATTTAATCGAAAAAGGAGGCATAGGAAAAGCGTACGGTGTTGAGTTATTTGTGGATAAAAACATAGGGAAATGGACTGGATGGCTCTCCTATTCACTTGCTTGGAACTACCGTAAATTCGAGAACATCAACCAAGGCAATTGGTTTTCAGCTAATTTTGACCGTCGGCATATCCTTTCCGTAGTTGGAAATTATAAATTAAATAATACAATTGACGTTTCTTCGAATTGGGTTTTTCAGAGTGGTAGCCCGACGACAGTTCCCATCGCTTTGATGCCTAACCCAGTTACAGAAGGTTATTTTCGTCCGATTCCAATATATGCAGATCGCAACAATTTCCGAATGCCCGCATTTCACCGGTTAGATTTTAGTATTAATTTCAGAAAAACAACTGTGAAAGGAAATACCCGAACCTGGACTTTGGGCATATACAACGCATATAATCAGGCGAATCCATTTTACTTAGATGTAAAAACCAATTATAAGTATTCAGAAAGAAATACAAATACAGGAAGGCAAACAATAACGGGCTATTCCAATCAATTAGTCAAGCAATCAGTCATTCCATTTTTGCCATTCGTAAATTATGCAATTAAACTAAAATGAAACGAAAAATACTGTTCTTATTCGTAGTACTAGCTTGCCTTTCGTGTGAGAAAGTTTTGAATGTAACGTTACCATACGAAGGAAACAAATTTGTTATTTACGGTGAACTATCTCCACAAAATGTAATTTCCGTACAAATTGAAAGAACGTACCCACCAACGGGAGAGGTGGAGTTCACTATGGATTATCTAAATGAAACCCAAGTGATTTTGCTAGAAGATTCCAAAGAAATCGAAACCTTGAAGAGAATAGCGAATACAACTATTTTCACATCTGCTAAGCAATATAAACCCAAGGAGGGGAAATCTTACCAGATTCGAGTACAAGCACCTGATTTTTTTACAGCCCTTTCAGAACCTCAAACCATTCCTCCGCCCGTTCAAATTAAACGAGCTGGCTTTGTGGACAAAATTGTTTTCTCCCCTCTAAATGAAAGAACTCCAACTAAATTTCTAGAAATAGAATTTGAAAAACCTTCTACAAAAGGAATCTATCTGATTTCGGAGCTTGTCGCTCAATACCAGGGAGTTAATACCTCCTCAAATATTATATCAGACATGACTATTCCTGAGTTTGGGAATCCTTGCATCTATACCTATAGCTCGCGAAGAAAAATTTTTAATGGAGATTGTTTCACGAAAGAAAGGAATATTTTAAACTTTTTTGTCGAACTCAAAGGAACAGCAGAGACATTACCAAACCAATATCAGGAAGTCACTGTTGATGCTGTATCAATTAAATTGAGTAGTTCCAATAAATTTTATCTTGATTTTTATTCTCAATTATCACCTACGGAGGGAATTTTCAAGGCATTTGAAACAGCCAGAAAAACGGTGACAAATATCAAAGATGGATATGGGGCCATTTTAGTTAAAAACGAGGCTACATTCATCTATAAGTTGTAATGACCGCATTAAATGTTTGCGCCTGAGCCACAAGAAGAGATGACAGAAAGAGAAGAGTGGTAGATACGAATGCTTTCATCGTTTCGGAGAGTATGGGGTAATTATTTTTCAAAGAAGCGCAAATAGTCATCAAAATACAAGAAATTTCTGTACATACACTTGAGTAAGAAAATAACAGAAAATACGTTAGGAAATAGTCTTACTACCAATGAGATACAGCGGAAGAGACTTTCAGAATGGAGAAATACCTGGAATTAGAGTGAGTTGAATAACAATACTCATTTTTAGGAATTAAAATTTTTTCGGAATTATTGAGGCATATTTAGTAATTTACGTTCGTAATCAATACATTTGAAAGCACTAAAATCTAAGATTTTTTTGGTAGGTATATGATTTCGTTTTCAATTTTTAGTCAAGTTTAACATAAAAAACGTATAAGAAAACTATGTAACATTCTACTCTTCATCGTGTTTGCATTCCATTCAACAAGCACAATAAAATATGTTGATGGAGTAAACAGAACAGTATAAGCCGGTGAATCAGTCTAATACAAACCCAAACCTATTTTTTCATTTTCACCATGAAAAAGAGAGGTTTTTATTTTAACGAACATGAAAATACTTTTAACTACTTTATTGGTCGGACTTAGCATATCTACGGCATTCGCTCAGACCATTTCGGGCTTTGTCAAAGATAAAAAAACGGGAGAATCCATTATCGGAGCAGCCATTCGAATGGAAGACAGCCCTGCGGCAACAAGCACAAATACGTATGGTTTTTTTAGTTTAACCGCAAAGGAACTCAAAAGTACGTTAAAGGTAAGTTCCGTTGGGTACAAGACTGAGACAGTCAAAATCAACGATGGGAGTAAAACGCTTCTTATTGAGCTGGAAGAAGAGGTAGGTTTATTAGACGAGATACAGGTTATTGGAAGAAAAGAACCTCAAAGTTTGGAAAAAGTGCCCATTGGCGTTACAGCCATTCCGATAAACCGCCTAAAAGCAGTTCCTGTCTTATTTGGGGAGGCAGATATACTAAAAGCACTTGCTATGACGCCTGGTGTTAGTACCGCCAATGAAGGAACAACGGGCATTCTTGTCCGAGGGGGCACACCTGATCAAAATTTAATTCTTTTAGATGAAACTCCAGTCTATAATGTGTCTCATCTTTTTGGATTGGTTTCTGTTTTCAACCCAGATGCCATCAAAAACGTAACATTGTACAAATCATCTTTTCCTCCTCGTTATGGTGGTCGTCTTTCTTCTGTTATTGACGTAAATATAAAGGAAGGAAGCTCAAAAAAACGAAACCTCGAAATTGGCGTAGGGTTTATCAATTCCCGCCTTCTTTTTGAAGGTCCTTTGAAAAGAGACAAGCCCAATTCTACCACTTTCATTCTTTCGGCTCGGTTCTCCAACTTAGCATTGGCATTGCTGCCTACCTACATTTCGTACATGAACAACGATTTTGGTTCATTTTTCAATTATAGCTTGTACGATGTCAATTTTAAATTAAACAAACAGTTTAAAAATAACGCACAACTCTTTTGGAGCACCTATACTGGCAATGATTTATGGTACGTATCCGAGAAACAAGGAGAAGCTAAAAACGTAAACAAGGCATCCTTACAATGGGGGAATCTTACGAGCAGTCTTCGTTATATTTTGCCAATCAACCAACGTTTATTTTTCAAAACAACCGCTGCCTATACAAAATATCACTACGGCATAGACACAAAAAATATAATTGCGGCACAAACTGTTGATTTTCTAAACTCAAAGACAACTATTCAGGATATTCTTCTCAAACCTTCTTTTGAATGGTATGTAAGCAACAAGCATGAACTCCGATTTGGCACAGATTTGATACAACATTTTTATGTCCCGATACGACTGAAAACATCGTACAATATTGTCAATGAGGCCAATTCTAACCAAATAAAAAGTTTTGAAACAGGTTCGTACATAGAAACAAAGAACAAACTGTCGGATAGGTTGGAGGTTTCGGCAGGACTCAGATATGCTAGTTTTCATGTAGAGAAAGACGTATTTGACTCTTGGGAACCCCGTATTACAGGGAATTTTTCTTTGAATAACTCCCTTTCGTTCAAGGTTGGGTATGCGAATATGAAACAATTCATTCACCTCTTGAACAGCAGCAGCGGAGGACTACCCAATGATTTATGGATACCTGCTACTGGGGCTATCCCACCACAGAACTCCAGACAATTTACAGCGAGTATTTCCAAAAATTTAGG
>JBKBRQ010000240.1:0-3796 GCA_046292055.1 Spirosomataceae bacterium
GCCATTGCAGTACACCTATCTCGCTTGGCAGAGGTGGAGCGCCTACAACCCGCAAAGCAGACGTATGTTGTTTGGATGTTGACAGAAGACAACATAACGAAAAATATTGGGCAAATTAAAAGTTCGTCTGGTGTTTTATCAGGGCGTCTAAAAGCTACCTTCGAAACAGTATCGGCTTTTAAACCCGCAAAGATTTTTATCACTGCTGAAGACGATGCAGACACGCAGTATCCTGGAAGCCAATTAATTTTGGAAACACGAAAAATCTACAAATAAAAGGAACGCACGAAATCCACACAACTTTTAGAAAAATGAAATCATGGGAAATCTTTGGTACACCGCATCGGTCGTTTTGCTTATTGCTTGGGCATTTGGCTACTTCGCTTTTGGGGCAGGTATCCTGATTCATTTCTTGCTGATAGCAGCCATCGTCGCAGTGGCAGTGAGAGCGATGCGACAAGACAAAATAACGAAGTAAATTTTAAATCAATACAACAATGAAAGTAGGAAAAATCATCGTAGGAATCGTTGCAGGAATAGCTGCCGGTGCAGTTGTTGGTGTTCTATTTGCACCAGAAAAAGGTTCAAGAACACGTAGAAAAATCATGGATAAGAGTGATGATTATGCAGAGGATTTGAAAGAGAATTTCGATGAATTTGTTGAAGCAATGAATAAAAAATACCAGTCTACCACGAAAGAAGTAGAAAATATCCTTGCAAAAGGGAAAACCAAATACGAAAGTGTACTTGCAGAAGTGAACGACTTAATAGCAAAGGATAAGGCAAAATTAGACGGTGCTGCCAAACACGAAAAGGCAATCTAATTTCACCCCTAAATACATACAATACAAGCAATTGCATTGTATGTATTTCTAAATTTCATTTCTATGAATACCCAAGATGTACCTTTAAAAAGACTCCTTGAAAAAGCCGAAGACTGTGGAGCTACAACGCTTGAACTGGTCAAACTAAAAGCCATTTATGCTTTAGCTGAGATTATTTCTGCTCTCGTCCTGAAAATCGTATTCATTGCCTTACTTGTCCTATTTGTGTTAACCATAAACATCGGTATTGCACTTTGGATAGGCGAATGGCTTGGAAAATACCACTACGGTTTTTTTACAATAGGTTCATTTTATGGCCTCTTGGCACTCTTATTTCGTTCATTTTTGAAACAGTATATCAAAGTCCCAGTGAGTAATTTTATGATTATTCAGCTACTCAAACAGTAAGTAAGTATGAATGATTACGCCCAGTTATTGAAAGCAAGAATTACTCATTTGGAAAACAAGCAAGACCAAGAAATTGGTGAACTCAAAAAGCAAGCGAATGCTTTTATTGACAGCGTTCAACCGCTTCCCTTGGTAAAACATTGGGCTCAAATGTTATTTGTCTCGTCATTAAACGGTTCTTTATTCGAGGATAAGATAGAAACAGAACATGAACAGGCCAGACCTCGTTCGCTTTTGGCCCAGTTGTGGGAGGTAGCCGCTTCTGCTCTTTTAGTACGATATGGAGAGAAGGTTCAAAGTATAGTTACAGTGTTGTTGAAACGAGTGTTTCCTAGTCGAGAAGAAGATACGCAGGTAAAAAATGAAGGAAATGTGTGAATTATATAAATTATATACAATATAATGTAATACAAAAGTATTTGAATAGTATGACCTTTGTTGAGTAGAACATCTAGCATTTATAAATAGAATAATATGGAAAATTTCACAGAACTAAAAGGGAATTGGGCAGCTATAAAGGGTAAACTCAAACAACAATATGCCTTGTTAACAGACGATGATTTACTGCTTGTAGAAGGCAAACAAGACGAAATGCTCGGACGCCTGCAAGTAAAATTAGGTAAAACAAAAGAAGAGGTTCGCACACTGATTTCTTCGTTGTAATCTCATATTTCTCACCATCTATATTATAAGAAAATGAAAAAAATAATTGGTATTTCGGGTTTTTGTTTGTCTATATTTTTGATCATGTCTTGTAATTCCTCTACTGAAAACGTAGAAGATGCACAAACGGGCCTTCTGGAGGCAAGTATAGAGCTGGATGAAGCAAACGCAGCCTATTTGGCGGATATGGAAAAGTATAAAACGGAGACTGCCGTGAAAATCGCTGCGAACGAGGCTATTATCTTGGACTTTAACAACCGAATAGACAGTCAAAAATTAGAAGCAAAAACAGCTTATAAGAAAAAAATAGCTGACTTAGAATCCAAGAACACGGATATGAAAATGAGAATAGATAATTACAAGCAAGATAATAAAGAAGGTTGGGAAAAGTTTAAAACAGAATTTTCTCGAGATATGGAAGAACTTGGGAAAGCATTTCAGGACTTGACTGTTCAAAATGTGAATTAACGAATTCATCTAAGACAGTACTCTTTTTTCACGGATTAATTACACACACAATGAAACACATAGGCATATTATTCTTAACTATCCTGTTATCGCTCATGACGAGCCTTTTCAGTTCGGCACAATCGTTTACAGACCCGCGTGAAAAATTCCAGTTTGGCTTAAAGGCAGGTGCAAATTACGCAAATATGTATGATTCCGAGGAGGAAGGTTTTGAAGCAGAAGGAAAGTTTGGTGTCGTTGGAGGTTTCTTTATGGCGATTCCAATTGGGAAATTCCTAGGCATCCAACCGGAAGTCATCTTCTCCCAAAAGGGATTTAAGCAAACGGGTTCTTTCTTGGGTGGCACGTATGAATTAACCCGGACTACCGACTATTTCGATGTCCCCTTATTCTTATCCATCAAACCGAGTCGCTTCTTGACTGTCCAATTAGGACCTCAATTGTCATTTTTAACACGACAAAAAGATGTATTTACCAATGCGTTGGCAACTATTGAAGATGAAACGTTTTTTAAAAATGAAAACATCCGAAAAAATACGGTGTGTGCGGTAGGTGGCGTGGACATACATTTACAACAAGTTGTGGTTGGCTTTCGAGCTGGTTTAGACCTTCAAAATAACAACGGTGGAGGAACTTCCACGAATCCTCGCTACAAAAATGCGTGGGTGCAAGGAACCCTCGGTTTCCAAATTTTCTAAGTATTCTTGTGTACAAAAAAGAAGTATATTTAAGGTAGTTTATAGTGGTTATGATTGTCCCAAAAAAACCGTCTTTTAAAGACGGCTTTTTTTTATGTAACATATATATAGACAGATGTATGTTTTTCTTTTTCTAGATCATTCAACCTACTTCTATCTATTTATAAAAATAGAATTTACCCTCTTTTGGATTTACCAACGAATAAAAAAATACATAGATTCGTATGAGTTCAACCTATGTCGGGAGGCAATTTTAAGTATTCGATTAAATAAATAGAGTTAGCTTGAAGAAAGCTATTTGAATTTCGTAACTTCCTGTTTGATTTTTATCTCATTTTTCGTTCAAAATACAAGAAATTTGCTCCCCAAACGCTAAAGTAATCTTTCGATATGGCATTATTCAACCTAGATATCAACGGACAAGTCAGAAAAGTAGATGTTGACCCAGCGACGCCTATTTTGTGGGTTTTGCGAGATACGCTTCAACTTTATGGAACAAAGTACGGTTGTGGCATTGCGCAATGTGGTGCTTGTACAATTCATTTGAACGGTGTGGCAGTTCGGGCTTGTCAATTACCTGTCTCTTCCATTGGAAAATCAAAAATAACTACCATAGAAGGACTATCAGAAGGAGGAGACCATCCTGTTCAGAAGGCATGGCTGGCGCACGATGTGGCACAGTGTGGGTACTGTCAATCAGGGCAAATGATGACTGCCGCCGCTTTTTTGAAAGAC
>JBKBRQ010000241.1:0-3784 GCA_046292055.1 Spirosomataceae bacterium
ATTCTAGGTGATTAAAACCTGAAAAATCAATCATTTTATCCAAACTATCTCTATATTTGAGAAATAAGTTACGGATAAATGATTGATTTTTTTTTAGACCACCTCACACACGAAAAGCGCGCTAGTTCACATACCGTGACGGCCTATCAACAAGATTTAGCCCAATTCTCTGCGTATTTGGCAGCAACCTACGAAGTCACAGCCCTTGAAAAAGCGACGTACTTCATGATTCGTTCTTGGATTGTCTCTCTCGTCGAACAAGACCTAAAAAACAAATCAGTTAACCGAAAAATAGCCACCCTTCGCGGTTTCTTTACGTATCTACACAAACACGGGAAAATAGACGTCAATCCAATGCAAAAAATAAAAGGATTGAAAACACCCCAAAATCTCCCCACCTATCTAGAAGAAAAACCCATGGAAAAGCTACTTTCCGACATCTCTTTTCCAGAAGATTGGACGGGGCTTCGTGACCAATTAATTATGGAAATGTTCTACGGTACTGGCATACGTCTAGCTGAATTAATCGAGCTTTCGCTGCAAGATATTGATCTCTCTGGACGTAAAATTAGTGTTACTGGTAAGAGAAATAAACAACGCATTGTACCACTCACAGAACCGCTTGCTCAGCTCATATCAACGTATCTTACTGAAAAACCCTTTGATACACAGCACTTTATATGTACAAATACAGGAGAAAAAGCATATCCTATGTTTATTCAACGACTTGTAAAAAAATACCTTGGATATGTAACTTCCTTGCAAAAGAGAAGTCCACACGTACTTCGGCATACATTTGCTACGCATCTACTCAATAATGGCGCAGAACTAAACGCTATCAAAGAACTTCTCGGACACGCGAGCCTTTCTGCTACACAAATTTATACGCATAATTCCATCGAAAAGCTACGAAAAATCCATGAACAAGCACACCCCAAAGGATGATTAATTCCCAAGCATCGAGGAATAATCTGACGACTTAAGAAGGAAAAGATCGTCTTTTGTAAAATCCCTAAATTCTATGTCAAACGATTCGTGTTTATCACCCAATTTCGACATACCCAAAAACATTTTTCCTTCTTTAGACAACCGAACTAGCTCAGGATGAGACTGGTAAGACGAAGAAGTATGCATACTTGGAAGCATTTTAGAGAACTGTTTGGAATTTTCTGACATCTTTTTCAGATACTCTTCAAAAAATTCTACCCGCGTTTTACTTATCCAAACTATCATTTCTTCCCCTTCCTCCTCCACTAAGTAGCCGTCACAAACGTAATTGCCTATTTTCTTTGTTTGGTTAGTTGGGGTAATCTTGGTTTTTATTTCTTTATCAGTTGTACCTGTACCCATTTTGGTGGGTGAAAAACCTGTTCCAATCACCATTTTTTTCTCATCCATTCGCATAAAGGTAAAAACAGCAGATAGATCGAAATCAACAATAAAAGCATCCATATTTTCCATGGATTCATTCTTTTTCCCTTGTTGACTTGGCAAAAAAGTTACTGCCATTGCGTTGGCATCAGTTGAAAAATGGTATTTCATCTTCGTTACTTCTTCAATTCCTTTTTTATCATACATTCTGGAAAGAACAATAAAAGAAGAGCTAAATTGATACTTTTCTTTTGGAGTAACGCCCAAACGTATGTTTTTCATGGCTTGCATCGCATCAAACGCATTCACCGAAATAGAATCTACCTTTCGTTCGATTCCTTTATTTGCAGCTTGGTTTGATTCTCCTTGTTTGGATTTTCCAATTCCAAAAACCTTATCGAGTGCACCATCTATCGCACCCTCAATTTTCTGATTAACACGCTGTTCAGACTTACGTTTAATCAACTCGCCAGGACGAACTAGTTGTGCATTGAGCGCATTCGAAGATAAAAGCAAAAAAACTAAGCATTTTGAAATGTGTCTCATAGTATTTAGATGATTAGTGAAAAAATAAAGAATTCTTTCTTGCGAACCAACGCTATAACTTGACGTCTCAAACGACGAATCTTCATTCCAAATGCAGACTTTTTCACTCCTTACTCATACGCAACAACGCGTTGCTTTTGCTCACCTAGGCCGTCAATACCTAACTCGACCACATCGCCTGCCTGCAAATATTTAGGTGGTTTACTTCCCATACCGACGCCAAAAGGTGTGCCCGTAGAAATTACGTCTCCAGGCATCAGCGTCATAAATTGACTCACGTACGAGACAATTTCACAAATACCAAAAATCATGTCTTTTGTAGTGGATTGCTGCTTGATTTCTCCATTCACCCGCAACCACATCGGTAAATTTTGGGGGTTAATCGCTTCCTCTTTCGTCAGCAAATAAGGTCCTAATGGCGCAAAACGGTCGTTACTTTTTCCTTTTACCCACTGTCCACCGCGTTCAAACTGAAAGCTACGCTCCGAATAATCATTCAAGATAGTATATCCAGCAATAAAATCCAATACCTCACTTTCCGCTATATATGATGCTTTTCGACTGATAACTAGGGCTAATTCGACCTCCCAATCTGTTTTTGTTGCATTTTTCGGCAAAATTAAATCGTCATTCGGGCCACAAAGTGCTGACGGTGCTTTCAAGAAAAGAATAGGCTCTTCCGGAATTCCTAAACCAGCCTCCTTAGCATGATTTGCATAATTTAAACCAATACAAACAATTTTAGACGGTTGTGCCACACACGCTCCCAAACGAACATTCTCAGGAACAACCGGACAATCCTTGAGATGTACTTCAAGCCATTTATTTAATCTATTCAAACCATCTGTTTCCCAAAAATTTCCTGTAAAATCTTCACCAAAAGCAGAAATATCCCGTTTTTCACCTGTCGGAAGGATAATACCAGGCTTTTCTTCTCCGAATACGCCAAACCGTATTAATTTCATATTTGTATGTTGTATTAACTATTCGAAATAACAAAAAAGGTGTGAATTACTTCACACCTCTTCTAAAATAGAATGCTGTATTTGGTTTATACATTGAAACGGAAGTGCATCACGTCACCATCTGCTACAACGTACTCCTTACCTTCAATCCGTAGGCGGCCTGCTTCTTTGCAAGCAGCTTCTGTTTGATATTTTACGTAATCATCGTAAGCAATTACCTCCGCTTTGATAAACCCTTTCTCAAAATCAGTATGGATAACGCTTGCAGCTTGCGGTGCTTTCCAACCTTTCTCGATTGTCCAAGCGCGAACTTCCTGAACCCCAGCAGTAAAATACGTACCTAAATTAAGCAATTGATACGCTGCCCGAATCAACCGATTTAACCCTGGCTCTTTCATACCGTATTCTTCAAAAAAGAGTGCTTTGTCATCTGGATCTTCCATATCTGCAATTTGTGCCTCAATAGAATTATTCAAAACGATAAGCTGAGCACCTTCTTCATCTGCTACCTTTTGTAAAGCTTCCGAATATTTATTGCCTGTGTGCATAGAAGCCTCGTCTACGTTTGCCACATACAAAGTGGGCTTAACCGTAAGTAAAAACAAATCTGCAATAGCAGGTAATTCCTCTTTTGTGAGACCTAATCCACGGATATTTTTTCCTTGTTCAAGCCAAGATTTACATCTTTCAAGCACATCCAATTCTACTTTTGCTTTGGCATCCCCACCTACACGTGCCATTTTAGCAATACGTGCGATTTTCTTCTCCACACTTTCCAAATCCTTCAACTGAAGTTCCGTATCAATGATTTCTTTGTCGCTGACAGGATTGATAGACCCTTCTTCTCGCAGTACATTTTCGTCTTCAAAGCAGCGAACGACGTGAATAATGGCGTCGACCTC
>JBKBRQ010000242.1:0-3769 GCA_046292055.1 Spirosomataceae bacterium
TGCGTTGTTGCGGGTGCAAAAGTAACACCTTTTTTCACTTTAACAAGACTTTTTTAAACCTTTTTTGGATTTATTTTTTAATGCAACAATAAAACATTGATAATCATTATTTAACGCAAATATTAGCGTCGTAAAAAAAATAGCCTACCACAGACACTCTACTCTTAAAGGCCAATTAGCGCACATTATACCCCGTTCTTACTCTATTTACAGGACGTATCGAAGACCTTCAAGAGCTAATCAATCATTATATATAGTAATACTTATTAATTCATTATTGTATACATACCATATATAGTGTCTTCATACACTATTCATACTCTATCTATACACTATATAAGTAGCAATAAAGAACAATACATTAAATATAAAAGAAATACAGAACACCTTTCTACGACAAACATACTAGCGTTGTCCTGATGGACAGCCTCAAGAGTTACTGCACGCAGTAAGACACATTAGAGACAAGCGGAAATACAATCTAAAAACACACTGCTTAATTGTACTATGCAATTCCTGCTTTGTCGGAATAACAAAATAGCAACGTAAACTTCATTGTGAAAAATCAGAACAAAGCGTAAAGTATAAAGCATATGTAAAAACAAAGACAAAAACCTGTTGTAAGCACAAATGCCCTAGCCCGGATGATAGTGGCATCCTCTTGGGGCGGGGTTCGACCCAAGAGATATAACGGACAGCCGGAAATAGCTCCTAAAAAAAACACAACTATATATTGAAGGTGTTTTGGTAAACGTTTATATTTGCATTCCTAAAATATATAAAAATGATTAGTATTACTTTGCCCGATGGGTCGATTAGAGCGTTTGCGCCGGGAACCACTCCGATGGAGGTTGCCAAAAACATTAGTGAGGGATTTGCAAGAAATGTCATTTCGGCATCTTTTGAAGGCACCACTATTGAAACCAGCACGCCCTTGACCACTGACGGCAGTCTGATATTATACACATGGAATGATGCTGAAGGCAAAAAAGCATTTTGGCACTCGACTTCGCACGTGATGGCACAAGTATTAGAAGAAATGTATCCTGGTATCCAACTAACATTAGGTCCAGCTATTGCGAATGGATTCTATTATGATGTTGATTTTGGCGAACAAAAGATAACCGAAGCCGACTTCAAAGCTATTGAAAGTCGAATTTTGGAAATCTCAAAAGAGAAACACGAATTCAAAATGCGTGCTGTTACTAAAGCTGAAGCCTTAGAAACCTATAAAAACAACGTCTACAAAACAGAGTTAATAAGCAATCTAGAAGACGGAACTATTACTTTTTGTGATCATGCCACTTTTACAGATTTGTGTAGAGGAGGTCATATTCCGAACACAGGCATCATAAAAGCTGTAAAAATCATGAGTGTTGCAGGTGCTTACTGGAGAGGAGACGAGAAGAATAAGCAATTGACCCGCGTATACGGTACGTCTTTCCCAAAACAAAAAGACCTAACAGAATACCTAGAATTACTTGAAGAAGCCAAACGCCGTGACCACCGAAAACTTGGCAAGGAATTGGAGTTGTTCGCTTTTTCACAAAAAGTAGGGCAAGGTTTGCCATTGTGGTTACCAAAAGGTGCTGCCCTAAGAGATCGTTTGGAGCAATTTTTGAAAAAAGCCCAAAAGAAAGCAGGTTACGAGCAAGTTGTAACTCCACACATTGGACAAAAAGAATTGTATGTAACTTCTGGACATTATGCCAAATATGGTGCTGACAGTTTCCAACCTATCAACACCCCTGCAGAAGGCGAAGAGTTCTTGCTAAAACCTATGAACTGTCCTCATCACTGCGAGATTTACAATGTACGCCCATGGTCGTACAAAGACTTACCGAAGCGTTATGCTGAATTTGGAACCGTTTACCGTTACGAACAAAGTGGAGAATTACATGGATTGACTCGTGTTCGAGGATTTACTCAGGATGATGCTCATATCTTTTGTACACCAGAACAATTGGACGAAGAGTTCAAGAAAGTAATTGATTTAGTACTCTATGTTTTTGGCTCGTTAGGATTCGAAAACTTTACTGCTCAAGTGTCTTTGCGTGATAAAGAAAATAGAGAGAAATACATTGGTAGTGATGAAAACTGGGAAAAAGCAGAAAATGCCATTATCAATGCCGCCAAAGACAAAGGACTGAACACAGTTGTTGAATATGGTGAAGCTGCTTTTTATGGTCCAAAATTAGATTTCATGGTCAAAGATGCCCTGGGCAGACAATGGCAATTGGGCACCATTCAGGTAGATTACAACTTACCGGAGCGTTTTGAATTGACCTACAAAGGTTCTGACAACGAATTACATAGACCTGTAATGATTCACAGAGCTCCATTTGGTTCGATGGAGCGATTCATTGCTATTTTATTAGAACACACAGCAGGAAATTTCCCTCTTTGGTTAATGCCGGAACAGGCTATAATCTTGTGTTTGAGTGAGAAATATGAAAATTATGCGAAAAAAGTTTTAAATCTGCTAGAAAATCACGAAATTCGCGCCCTAATTGACAATAGAAACGAGACTATTGGAAAGAAAATCAGAGATGCCGAAATGCAAAAAACCCCATTTATGTTAATCGTAGGTGAGGAAGAAGAGAAAAATGGCACGATTTCAATCCGACGTCACGGTCAAGAAGGCAAAGGAAATATAAGCGTAACGATAGATGAATTTGCCGCTATTGTTGAAGAAGAAATTAGCAAAACATTAAAAGTATTTACAGTTTAACTTAAATTATAAAGTCATAGCAATAAGAAGTAACAGAGGTTATCAACCTCGCGTAGAAAAAAAGGATGCCCACAGAATCAACAACAATATTCGTGGGGTACAGGAAGTAAGACTTGTTGGTGAGAACATCGAGCCTGGTGTTTTTAAATTAGCCGAAGCATTACGTCTTGCGGATGAGTTTGAATTGGATTTGGTTGAAATTTCTCCCAATGCAGAACCACCGGTATGTAAGATTATGGATTATAAGAAATTTGTTTACGAGCAAAAGAAACGTGACAAAATTCTAAAAGCAAAATCTTCGCAGGTTGTGGTTAAAGAAATTCGTTTTGGTCCTCAAACTGATGAGCATGATTACGAGTTTAAAAGAAAAAATGCGGAGAAATTCTTGAAAGAAGGTGCTAAATTAAAAGCGTTTGTATTCTTTAAAGGACGTTCTATTATCTATAAAGATCAAGGTCAAATCTTGCTGTTACGTTTAGCAACGGATCTTGAAGAGCATGGAAAAGTAGAAGCTATGCCTGTACTTGAGGGTAAACGTATGATTATGTTTATTGCTCCAAAGAAAAAGAAGTAAAGCCTCCCCCAGCCCCTCCAAAAGAGAGGATAAGAAACTCTAACAAGATTCATAGGGTGAGTAATAATATCATTTCTCGTTCGCCCGTTCGGCGGAGCTTGAAAGTCAAAAATAAGTAAGTAAGAATAAATTAAAAATCTAGGAAAAAATGCCTAAAATGAAAACCAAATCTAGCGCCAAAAAACGTTTCAAAGTTACTGGTTCTGGAAAGATTAAAAGAAAGCATGCTTTTAAAAGTCATATCTTGACTAAAAAATCTAAGAAACGTAAATTAGCCTTGACACACTCAGCGCTAGTTCACACTACAGATATGAAAAGTATCAAACAACAATTAAGAATTATCTAATAAAAGAATCAAGTCTTGAGAATTAAGTATTAAGACTATTGCTTTAAAGAATTCTTTAGGTTAAAAAACATTTAATAACCTTGGAGTATGGCCATAAGTTCCTTTGATTTAATTCAGG
>JBKBRQ010000243.1:0-3725 GCA_046292055.1 Spirosomataceae bacterium
AATTATTGCCGGAGACATTGATGCCACCACGGGAACCATCAGTCTAGACCCAGGCGAGCGGATGTCTGTCTTGAAACAAGACCAAAATGCCTACGATGCCTTTACTGTCTTGGATACAGTAATGCGTGGAAATGAACGCCTGTACGAAGTGATGAAAGAAAAAGATGAAATCTACATGAAAGAAGATTTCACCGAAGAAGACGGAAATAGAGCCGCTGACTTAGAAGCTGAATTTGCCGAAATGAACGGTTGGGAAGCTGAATCAGATGCTGCCTCCCTCCTTTCTGGTCTGGGTATCAAAGAAGATATTCACCAAACCTTAATGGCAGACGTGAATCCGTCAGAAAAAGTAAAAGTATTGTTGGCACAAGCTCTTTTTGGTAATCCAGATGTACTTTTATTGGATGAGCCAACCAACAACTTGGATATTGAGTCCATTCTTTGGCTCGAAAATTTCTTGATGAACTTCAAAAATACCGTTGTTGTCGTTTCACACGATAGACACTTCCTTGATAATGTGTGTACGTATATTGCTGACTTAGACTTCAAGAAAGTAACTCTTTATGGTGGTAATTACTCTTTCTGGTACGAGTCAAGCCAATTAGCTGCACGCCAAAAAGCGGACCAAAACAAAAAAGCAGAAGAGAAGAAAAAAGAATTGGAGGATTTTATTCGTCGATTCTCTGCCAACGTCGCGAAATCCAAGCAAGCAACGGCACGACAAAAAATGTTGGAAAAATTGGATGTTTCAGCTATCCAGCCTTCTTCACGCAGATACCCGTACATTGGTTTTAAACCTGAACGCGAAGTAGGCGACCAAATATTAGTCATTGAAAACCTTTCGTATCAAACAGAAGACGGTACGTATCTTTTCAAAGATTTGAATTTGCAAGTAGGAAAAAGAGATAAAATTGCCTTCTTGAGCAAAGACGGTTTAGCAGTTTCTGCATTATTTGATATTCTGATGGGCAAGAAACAAGCTACTTCCGGTATGTTTAAATGGGGCGTGACGATTACAAAAGATTACTTACCCAACGATAATTCGGAGTATTTCAGTGACCCATCCAATAACCTTGTAGATTGGTTGCGCCAGTATTCGACGGAAAAAGACGAAACGTTTATTCGTGGTTTCTTGGGTAGAATGCTATTTTCTGGAGAAGAAGCATTGAAGAAATGTACGGTCTTGTCTGGAGGTGAAAAACAGCGTTGTATGTTCTCCAAAATGATGCTTTCCAATGCCAATGTCCTTCTTTTTGACGAACCAACAAACCACTTGGATTTGGAATCTATCCAGGCATTAAACAAAGGAATGGAAGAATACGACAGCAATATTTTGTTTACGTGCCATGACCACCAACTGACTAATTCTGTCGCAAACAGAATTGTTGAATTAGCACCGAAAGGATGTTTGGATAAACTGATGTCGTTTGATGATTATTTAACAGACGACCGCGTAAAGGAACAGAAGAAAGCGCTTTATTGATACACTATACGCACTTATTTCCGGCAAACAGAGCGTCTCATTTCTTAGTAAGTGAGGCGCTTTTTTGTACAGATTGAGCAGATATTTACTGAGAGGCATTTTGGGTTCTGAGTTGTTCTTTGAGCGTAGAAATATGCTCATCTTTACTGATAATCAACTCTTTACACATCTAATATAAGTCAAGGAAAATATATAATTCTAATCTCATATAAACCAACTTTACCCTGCAGGATAGTGTATTGATTTATTATATTGGTTCAAGAAAACTAAAATTATTCAGCAAGAAAATAGCTAAAAAAAGAGACTGCCTTTTGGAGACAGCCTCTTTTTTTTATTTTCCAGAACTACTCTGCGTGGCAGCTCCTTGCGTTTTTTTCGCCTCCTGCATCGGATTAGGCCCCGGATTGTACCCTCGCTGTTTAAACAACTGGAACTTCGTTGGCTGCTCCGGCTCTCTCGGAAATGCATTGTTCGATGTATCAATGTCTGCCGTCTCATAATACGGGTCTAAAACAAATTTCTTCACTTTCTTCGTTGTAGAAATCGTCTTTGAAATCTCTTGGTCATTCAATCTCCATATTTCTGCCGGATAACGTACCACTTCCGACGTTCCATCTTCGTACTGAAGTTCAATGATGACCGGCATTACTAATCCGCCTTTGTTTTTCAATTTTAACGTATAAAAGTTTTTCCCTGACTCCATTAACTCTCTTTCTTCTGGCGTTAATGTCTCTAAAAATTTCTCATAACGCGATTTTTCTACTGCCGTTACCGCAAATGGGTCGTACGAATTATAGAAATCACGCATATTTGGGTCCTCCTCAACGACTGTCTTTGGAATATCCTTTTCGTTTCGCATATTTCCAATCGTTCTGGCTTTTGCTTCTGCTTCTTTCCGTGCTTCTGCCTTGGTAATTTCAGGATTTTGTGTGTCGAGTGCATACCATTGTACCTCCGCCAAATCTTGATCTACCGGCTCTACGCCATAAAACCACCCTTTCCAGAACCAGTCAAGGTCAACACCAGAAGCATCTTCCATCGTCCGGAAGAAATCTGCCGGTTGTGGATGTTTGAACGCCCATCTTTTGGCATATTCCTTAAATGCATAATCAAATAATTCACGCCCCATGACAGTCTCCCGCAAAATATTCAAAGCAGTCGCCGGTTTTGAGTACGCATTCGGACCAAACTGCATGATGTTATCCGAACTACTCATAATTGGCATCTGCTGCGTTGGGTCTGTCCGCATGTAATCTACGATTTTTTGCGCCTCTCCTCTTCGAGATGGAAAATCTCTATCCCATTCTTGCTCTGCCAAATATTGTACAAACGAGTTCAGACCTTCATCCATCCAACTCCATTGACGTTCGTCCGAATTGATAATCATCGGGAAAAAATTATGCCCCACTTCATGGATAATCACGCCAATCATGCCTGCTTTTACACGGTCTGAGTACGTTCCATCTGCGTCCGGACGGCCACCATTGAAACTAATCATCGGGTATTCCATTCCTCCACCCGCTGTTGCATGACACGAAATAGCCACAGGATATGGATATTCAATCGTTGCATTTCCGTATACTTTTAGTGTATGCTCTACAACGCGCGTCGAATACTGTTCCCAAAGTGGGTTTCCTTCTTTGGCATAAAATGACATGCTCCAAATTTTACGTCCGTTGTTGTAAACGTCTGTTTGCATCGCGTCCCAAATGAAACGTCTGGAAGAAGTAAACGCAAAATCACGGACATTTTGAGCGGTGTACACCCACGTCTGTTTTTTAGCCGATTTTTCCTTCAATTTCGCTTCTGCCTCTGCTTGTGTAACAATCATGACAGGTGTTTTAGACTTAGACGCATCCGTCATACGCTTCATTTGCTCTTTCGTCAATACTTTTGCGTAGTTCTGGCATTCACCCGTCGCCCCAACAACGTGGTCTGCTGGAACGGTAATTTCTACTTTGTAATTACCAAATGGAACCGTAAACTCGCCTTGTCCCAAGAATTGCTTGTGCTGCCAGCCATTTACGTCGTCATAGACACACATGCGAGGAAACCAATGCGCAATGAAATAATTGTAGTTACCGTCTGCCTCAAAATATTCGTATCCAGAACGACCGTAATACGGGAAAATATTATAATCCCAATCAATACGGAATGAATACGACTGACCTGGCTTCAAGCTGACCGGAATATCCACGCGCATCATCGTTCCGTTGATTGTATAAGGGATATTTGCCCCTTT
>JBKBRQ010000244.1:0-3724 GCA_046292055.1 Spirosomataceae bacterium
GGTAAAGCCAAATCATCTGTAATGACTACTAAATGTTCGGTGGGTATTTTTTCTTGATTCAGCCAGTATTGAATGGCTTTACCACTCAGATTCATATATGTTGTAGGTTTGATCAAATGAATCTCTTTTCCTTTTAGTCGAAAACTCGCATGATATGCTAACCGTTTCAATTCAAATTCGGCATTGTATTTTTTAGCTAGTGCATCCATTGCCATAAAACCAATATTATGCCGAGTTTGGTCATACTCTGTTCCAATGTTTCCTAATCCAACGAATAAAAATTTCATGATATTTTTTAAATTAAACAAAAAAAGGGTTCACCGGAAAGATGAAACCCGAAGAAAATAGTGTATTTGTCATTATTCTACCAACCAAATAGCATCGTTAGCACAACCTTGCACCTTCCATTCTACAGAAACCAGTTGCGAGTCCAAGGTATTTACTTTCTGACCGATATAGTCGGGTTGAATTGGAATATCTCTGTTATATTTCCTATCAATCAAGCAAAGTAGTTCTACCCTACTTGGTCTTCCAAAAGCTTGCATTGCGTCCATCGCTGCCCGCACCATTCTACCGGAAGATATCACATCATCTATTAAGATGACCTGTTTGTTCTCAATGATAAAGGGAACACGAGTTGCATTAGGAGTTAGAGGACTTGCGCGTCTGCGAAAGTCATCTCGATAAAAAGTAGCATCAATGTACCCAAGAGGTATTTTCTTTTGAAGAATAAGAGCTAATTGCTCCCCTATTTTATCAGCTAAATAAATCCCTCTTGGCTGAAGACCCAATAATACGGTATCTGAAAACTCTCCGTGATTCTCGATTAACTCCTGACAAAGTCGCTGGATAGTAATGTCTATCAAATTTTGATTGAGTATTAGACGCTTTTGTTGCATAGTAAATTCCAATGAAAGTAGTCGTATCAAAAATACGGATGAAAAAAGATGTAACCTATTGTTTCTTATTTAAACTGCAGGGCTTTGCGTTCAATAAATATCCAAGATAGTACAGCTAATATAAAACTAAATAGGCAAACCAAAAAAAAGTAGACGATATCTCCTACTAGCCCTTTCTGCACAAAAAAGTTAACAATTGGCATATGAAAAATATACAAACCGTACGAGATATCTTGCTGTCTTAAGAGCATAGAACTCCATTCTTTGTTCGAAAAAGCAAACGAAAATACCATACCAATCAAAAGGATATTTGCTACTATTCCAAAAAAAGAATAGGAATAAGGGGTTTCATAAGCTTCAAAATAATACTTACATACAAGTACATAGGCAGCGTAGATACCCAACCATTTGAGTACTCGGCTTTCCAGAAAAGGTAAAATTTGGTTGAAATTATAATAAAGGGCAATTCCTAAAGCGAAAAACTGAAAGTGATGAAACAGAAACATACTTCCGAATTGTGCTATTGTCTCGCTTTTACTACGTATGTATTCATCTATAATAAACCGGTAAGCAATAGAGGATATAAATAGTAGAAAAAGTATAAAATTCTTTTTTTCTATTTTTTTGTTTTTCAGCGAAATAACAAGAAAAGGAAGAAGGCAATATAACTGTATTTCGACTGAAATACTCCAAAGGCTTCCATTTGGATGACCTACACCCCAAACCCTTAATCCTTCAGAAATCCACGATTGAAAGATAGTCAAGTGTGTAAAAAAGTAAATCAACCAATCTGATAAATCAATGGAGGTACCGCTCCAATACACTAAAAATGAGGTAAATAAAAGACATATTACTAATGCAGGAAATAAACGCATGAACCTGCTTCTTACATAATTCGCCACAATAAAGTTGGTCTTATCAATCGAAGAAGTGATTAAAAAGCCGCTAATAGCAAAAAAAATAGGAACACCTGGTATATTGTACAAAAATTTCAAGAAGAATGAATCTGGATTAAACAAATCCAAGTGAACGAGTACATGCCAAACTAAAACTTGTGCAGAAGCGAACAGCCGAACTAAGTCCAAATTATTTAATCTATCAATTCCCATAGAGTACTTTTTTGAAACCTTTCAACATATCCTCTGCTACTTGTTTTGGAGAGAAATGTTGAATAATCTTGTGAGACACCTGTCCCATTTCATCTATTTTTGTTGGATTTTGAATAAAGAAATTCATTTTGTCTACCAACTCATCTTCGGAGTAAGGATTAAATACAAATCCATTTTCACCTTCCTTAACCAAGTCTATAGCACACCCACATCTTTCAGAAATAATGACGGGCAAAGAGCATGCCATTGCCTCATTGGCTACTAATCCCCAAGGTTCTGAATAACTTGGTAAAATGAAAACATCAGCTAAAGCAAACCATTCAGGTACTTGATACCAACTTTTTCCAGATACGAAACAAACACCTGTTAATTCGTGTAATCGACAAAATTCCTTCATACCAACCAATTCATCGCCATCTCCTAATATAATAACACCCCAATCTTTTGAGAATGCATGTATTTTTCGAAAAGCAGAAAGAATAACAGACACATTTTTAAAAGGGATAAGACGTCCAACAAAAATAAAATTATACTTTTTCAGTCCTAATTCTGATTTTTTATATTCTCTTGAACGCTTGGCTGCTTTATAAATTGCTTCAATTTGTCGGTTATCAACAGCATTATTAGCTACTAAAATTTGTTCTTTTGATGCACCTAACTTAATCATATAGTCTGTCGACTTGGTGCCGTAACAAAAGAAACCATCTGACTTTTTAACGAGATACCTCTTGATTGCCTCTCTCCACCCAACGTTTGGATTATCTAATTCTGTAGAGTCTGAAGCCATAATTACCTTAATACCAACCAATTTACAATACAATAGTATCAAGTTCATTGCTGGATCAAAGTACCCTTGAACATTGACAACGTGGGGTTTATACTTAATAATCCACTTTAAGAGCTTTGTGAATCTACCCAAAAAAGGCGTATTTTCAAGCATGTCTCGATAAAGAACATGCATTGGGTATTGGTGTAAAGACCAATCAATGGACCCCATCTTGGTACGCGTACCTTCTGTTAATGAGAGCTGTATGACTTTTAAGTCAACAGACGAATTTTGTTCAACCAAAGAATATAACTCTGAATATACTTTTGCTTTGTAATGCGCCCAAACAAATAGATGAACAATTAATATTCGGGTCTCCTTTTCTTCTTTATACATAAGTCGTCGAATATTGCACGAATAAAATTGAACGTTGTTAATATGATTCTAAAGGGGGCAAAATTACTATTTTCATTTTAACTATTTTCAAAAGACAAATAGATTCTCTCTTGATTCCATCAATAGAATAAGTAACAATCTACATAAAAAGAGCGGCACTAAATAAAATTAGTGCCGCTCATATAGTTAAGCATGTTTATCGTCAAACGATTACATCATGCCACCCATTCCACCACCTGGCATAGCAGGCATATCTGCTTTATCTTCTGGGATATCAGATACAACCGCTTCTGTTGTTAACAAAAGACCCGCGATTGAAGCTGAGTTCTCAAGTGCTAGACGAGTTACTTTTGTTGGGTCAATGATACCCGCTTGCAACATATCTTCGTACTTGTCTTCTCTTGCGTTGTAGCCGTAGCTACCATTCCCCGTTTTCACTTGTTGGATTACTACCGAACCTTCTCCACCTGCATTAGCAACGATGGTACGAAGTGGGGCTTCAATCGCTCTACGAATGATTGCAATACCTGTTGTTTCGTCGTCATTTGCTCCTT
>JBKBRQ010000245.1:0-3611 GCA_046292055.1 Spirosomataceae bacterium
GGTGAAGATATTCGTGGTGATGAGGGTGTTGTCGTCATTGCAAAGTGTTCTAAAAATGCCCACCTTTCACTTGGGAAAATGTGATTGATAACAATTGGTAACACCGCGTTCAATTGCGGTGGATTGTTACCAAAAGACAACTTGCTACGTATTGCTACCGATTGCTACCGATTGTTACAGAAATTAACATTGCAGATTTTAATAAATTACTTTTTAATAATATTGAGCACTACATACTTATTTACAAACCCATCTGTAACAGAAAAGTGACCACGGTAATGGGAGATGGGAATTGCAATTGGGGCACCTTTAACATGAGAATCAAAGGTTGGACAGTTGTGGTGGTCGCCAAATTTTGAAAATTGAAGCGGACTTAATTTAATTGAACGACCATCGGCAGATTCTACCAATCCATACTTTAATTCTTGAGGATTACTAGGATCAATATACATGATTCCAGTATTCTGTTTCATTCTTTTGAATTTACGTTCCTTAGTACGTGATGTTGTCCTAATGCGATACACCCACCACATACTCATACTGACATTATGTCTGTGAGCAGCCCAAGATTCGTCCTTCTTGTGGTTCCCTTCCGAAACGTACTTTCTAAATATTTTATGCTTCTGTTCAAAAACTCGACACCTAATATGTTAGATTATGTTGAATGTAAATTACCAGTATAATATTGGTGAACCCCATCTGCGTGCAAATTGAAATACGTGTATAATATTGTGAAAATTTGCAGAATACTTGATTAAATTGGTATCTCTGTATACGGTAATCATTCCTCTTCTCCATTCAAAAAATATCTTCTCAGCCTCATCTATTTCTTTAATTGATATTGTGCGTTGCAGTAATATTCTCATCCACTTGGAATGTATTAGAAGCAGTTTGAGGCGCTCGTGTGAAACATTAATTGCCGTTGATTGTTGGTTGTTTTCTCTTTTGGGTAATAATTTATCTGCTACAAATGGAGCAACGGCTAAAAAGGCAAGCCATTCTTCACCCATCCAATACCCTCTAGTACCCCACTTTCGCATAGTTCTTCCATTTAATTTCATTTCGTGATATGCGAGCTTAAAATCTCTCCTTTCGCTTTTCTTGAGACTTTGATACATTACTTCTACATGAGCAGCGTATAATCCAATGATGCCAACATGTAAAAATTCCACAGGTGAGTCTGCATGAATGTCGAACTTGTATTTGTCGTACAATTTATAAAATGAATTTTCCACGTATTCTCCATCTCTTAATCTAGGATTGAGTCCCTTCAATTTGGCGAATTCATCCTTCTGCTCCATTGTTGGTTTGCTGAGCCATATTTGAAACAATTCACGCATTTTTGGGACGTCTCTAACAATGTACTCGTGATCTTTTTTGAGTATTGTAGAGTTATGATCCCTTTGTGACATGCAATGCATGCATTGACAGGTTGCATTTGGTGCTTTCATGTATGCTGTTTCATTTCGTTGTGGTGTATCTGCTAGGTAGATTCCAAGGAATGTTCTAACTTTGACTTTTCCAAACTTGGTTTGGGCTAAATGAGGATTGAATAAAGCAATAAATTCATCAACAAGTTCATCTTGAATTTCGTGAAGTTTTGACTCATCATGTATTAATCCAACACAATGTATATTATCCAACTGCGATAGTAAATCCCGTCTCATATTAATAACAGCCATGTATAGACCGCCCATTTTACTTGGTGCAAAACGATACTTTGCCATATCGTCGTAAAAGAGTAATATGACGATAGGAAGTTCATCAGGTGCTGTATACAAGAAAAACTTGTTCCAACCTTGTGATTTGAACATCTCATCCACAAATTCATGCGAATGATTTTCGCAAAATATGAAATCATCTTTTAAGTTCTCATCGTTAAGAACATTAGCAAGAATGTCCTTGATTCTGTACCTTACACTTTTAGGTGAATTTGCAGGTGCAAATGCTTCTAACTTTGGAGTCAATTTAACGAATAGTTTCATATCATCTAAACTACTAGGAAACAACATGTGAGCGTTGGTTGGGTTGTTGTCTACATGAATCTCTTTCAAATCTTGACGAATCTCTGCATCTGGGAGTTTTCCAATAATATACTTTCTAATTGTGTATTTAACTTGCTGAATGCAAGAAAAAGGTGCATAATTAGGTCTCGGCATTAATGGATTTGGGAATGTAGGTAATGAGGGATCTTCTCTTTTCACACTAGCAACAGATTCTTCGATCCTGCGTACCGAGCGTGCGAATAATTCCTTATCTAATTCATTATCATATCGTACTTGAGGTTGTGGTGCGGCGCCTTCTCTCATTTCTGTTGACTCGAAATGATTTCCAATTATTTCATGTACTAACTCTCTCTCTTCTTCTTCAGTTTCCTCTGGATTGTGATTAGGTTTTGTTCTTAACCTCTTTATTGTACATCCAGCATCCCAACGAGTTATTTCTGCAAAAGGTGTTACACTACTGGTATTCTGAGGTACATCTACATCATCAAAAGTATCTATTCCTCCTGCGTCTGTAAATTCTTGTCCAATAGCTTCTTCTCTTTGTTTTTTAGTTTGAGATACTCGCACGTTGTTACCTTCGAAATAATGCTCCACAATGTGCTCGTAACTTGCTACTGGTATACCGTCACAAAAATCGCAATTTGAATTCGCTATATTTCCATTCTCAGGATCACCTTTTTTCCAATTATTTACGTGTGTTCTCCAATGTGAGTGAAAATTACCCATATGAGAGCATACATGTGCGCATAAAGGACAGCACACCCATACTGATTCGCAGTTAAGACATTTCTGCTTAAGAGCGTACTTCTTGATTGCTCTTTTGCGGGTAACTTCTTCTATGATGAATGTAGGTCCTAACACAACACCGTTGCATGCTTCGTTGCAGCACCTTCTTGGTTGTGTCAACCAAGTGGGCATGTTTTTTGAAGAACTTTAACTGAAGTATTTACTCGCTTAATCCTTTTAATACCAAATCTGGTATCCCTTCAATACGATAGGTGCGTTCAGTTGACGTAATTTTGAAGGATTTTTGCCCTTTAAAATTCACCAAACGTGGCCAAGCAGAAGAAACAAAAAAAAAAGAAACCAAGCAACATGTCTAGCTCAGAAGAAGTTGTTATTAATCCTCACCGCAACAAGAAGAAAGGTGGAAAGAGACCCATTGAAGTAATTGAGATATCCTCAGATGAAGAACCTACCTACAAACGTTCCAGAAACACTGTAGCCAAAAGAACATACAATCCCAAAACTGAAGGAACTCCAATTCATAAAAATCCTAATCCTCGTGTTGGAATGAGCGTAGAATCAAACTCAATTGAAGAAGCGAACTACGTAGATCAACTTTTCAAAGTAAGAGTATCAATCTACTACAACTAATATATTAGAAAAAGCATTACCTTCACAAACTAGTTTTCAAGACCATGGACCAAAATAAACGCACCGTAGAAAGCGACCAAGATTTGGAACAATTAGAGAACCAAGTTGAAACTATTTTAAAACCTATTGTTACAAGTAAGATATCAGCTGCTCTCTAACAATGTACTCGTGATCTTTTTTGAGTATTGTAGAGTTATGATCCCTTTGTGACATGCAATGCATGCATTG
>JBKBRQ010000246.1:0-3556 GCA_046292055.1 Spirosomataceae bacterium
AAATCATAGTATTTATATGAAAAAACCTATCATTACAACCATTTTACTCGTCATTTACCTTAGCCAAGGGTTCAGTCAGGGGCTTCCTGATTTTCCTTTGTTGAAAATCCCACCAGATAATTGGCAATTCGATGCCACTGCTTGGCGCAGCATAGACGACGTCGTTTTTGATCCATCAACAGGTGAAAAAATCAAAGAATCGAGTGGAAATGCTGGTTTTATGTCACTTTTACCCGGCGCATCTATTGTTTCAACGATTGCTACACAAGATGCGAAGATTAAGTTTCAGTTTAATTTAGCGACACAATCTTCTGTCCTGTTTTATCTGATGGGCAAATATCCCATTCGATTGACTTCCCTAGATATGGCACAAGCGAGCGGTGCTGTTTTGGTTCAAGAAAATCAGCTAATTCTACCGACAGAAAGTGCAGCCAAAGCATCTGGACTTTGGCAAACCTGTGAAATTGTGTTTTCAGCGCCCGAAAAAGCAGGGGGAATGGCGAGAATTGAAAAAGTGATGTTAAACGGAAGAACTGTCCAACAAAATATTTTTGTAAAAGGCGTAAATCCTAAACCATCGCTTGGTTTCCAATTTGAAGTAGAAAAAGGTCAATTTGCCTTCAAAGATTTTGAATATTTATCATTTGGTAAAAATCAACCCGTCCGTTTAGCGAATTTATCGTATTCTATCCAAGAAACGTACGGTTGGGATAGAACTTTTGAGTTGAAAAATACACCTGTAAAGGAAGGTAAATCGGATGTTTTAACGGTACAAGTTCCAAATGATTTCAAAGAGTATATTCTGACGTATTCAGGTGATATTTTGGTAGAAAAAACAGGTATGTATGCGTTTACAATTGATTTTCAAGGTGTTGGTGAATTATCAATTGACGGAAAAAGTGTAGCTGGTTCGACGGAGTATCTCTACAGAACTCCTTTGACAGGTATTTTGGAATTGAAGGCGGGCAAACATGCATTCATGTACAAATACCAACGCATTTGGTGGGCACCTGGCGCGGGCTTATTTGTTTCTAGTGGCGATTTTCGGCCTTATCCACTTCATGCATCCAATTCGTTGGCAGAACCTGACGCTGTTGGACGTGTTTTCTTGGATGCTACAGACGGAAAGTCTGCCCTTACACGTGCTTTTATGCAGTTCGGTGATGAGAAAAAAACACACGTTATGGCCGTTGGATTGCCAGAAAACGTAAATTATGCACTCGATTTAGACCAAGGTGCGCCGCTGTTTGCTTGGAGAGGTCGATTTGCCGATGTGACCGATATATGGCACGAACGCGGAGAACCGCAACTACTAGTACCAAACGGAATCACTACCCAATTGTCTGGTTTTTCCCCATTTTTTACACGTAAACCAGCCATGAAATGGGATGCTTACAGTGAAATTCAGTACAAAGGGTATCAATTGGATGGACTAGATAAACCCACATTCAGTTACGTATTTGATTCTAAAAAGGCAAAAGTATCGTACGACGCAACCCAACATGGATTACAAACAAATGTTTCATCTGATGCAACAATGAAGTATGTTGTAGATTGCTCTCGTGCAGATATTCAGGTATTTATGAAGAAAGTAGAGGGAGGTTTAGGTAAGATAATTGGTCAGAAAAAGCCATTTTATTTGGTGAATAACCGATTTATCCAACCAATAGGGAAAACGAAATTACAGATAGAGAAACACGACGGACAGAATTTCTTGGTCGGAAAAACAGGAAAACCACTTCAGTATTCAATCACTTGGTAAATTAAGAATTTAAAGATGTATATCTCAAAAAAAATAGCAATTGGTGTTTTCAGCTTGTTTCTTTTGAACAGAGCACAAGCGCAACAGACTGTCGCCAACGAAGAAGATTATTACAAAATCATCACGGTTCCTATACCGGCGGGGATAGATCTCGAAGTTGGTGGTTTAGCACCGTTACCCGACGGCAGACTAGCTGTAAGTACACGAAAAGGGGACGTTTGGATGATTCATAATCCATACATGTTTGGGCAGTCGCAGCCTACGTTTCAGCGTTTTGCGAAAGGGCTGCATGAACCACTTGGATTGGCCTATATTGACGGAAAAATATGGGCAACGCAGCGAGGGGAAGTCACGATTTTACATGATGTAAACCAAGATGGAGTAGCCGATGAGTACGAAAGCTTTTACAAATGGCCTCTTTCTGGTAATTATCACCAATATTCGTATGGTCCTGTTCCATTGAAAGATGGATCGATGATTTTTACTCTAAACCTGGATTGGATAGGAAAGGGAGCCAGTCTTTCCAAATGGCGTGGTTGGATGTTGAATATTGACAAAAAAGGTAATATGACCCCTTTTGCTACGGGTTTGCGTTCCCCAGCAGGTTTTGGTACAAACAAAGCAGGAGATATTTTCTATGCTGAAAATCAAGGAGATTGGGTAGGTTCTGGTCGGGTAACACATCTTGAAAAAGGAGATTTTGCGGGTAATCCTTCGGGACTTTTGTGGTCGAAAGAAAAAGACTCGCCTGTCAAATTAACGCCACAAGATATTCCGGATACGGGCGAAACTTTATACGATGTAGCTAAGCGTGTACCTGGCATCAAACCACCTGCTGTTTGGTTCCCGCATACATTGATGGGAATTTCTACATCAGATATTTTGGAAGACAGTACACAAACGTTCGGTCCTTTTGCAGGACAACTTTTCGTAGGTGACCAAGGCCACAGTAAAATCATGCGGATGTTCCTCGAAAAAGTGGATGGCGTATATCAAGGGGCTTGTTTTCCGTTTAGAGAGGGTTTCCAATCAGGTATTTTACGGATGCGTTGGGGAGTGGATGGCTCCATGTTTGTCGGAATGACAAGTCGTGGATGGGCTTCGACAGGAAAGGATAATTTTGGATTGCAGCGTTTGGTATTTACAGGAAAGATGCCTTTCGAAATTCAAAAAATTGAATCTGTTGCGGATGGTTTTATGCTCACTTTTACGCAAGCAGTTGATGAAAAAACAGCGTTAGATGTGGCTTCGTACGCAATTAACCGGTTTAATTACAAATATCATCACTATTATGGTAGCCCAATTGTCAATGCGAAAACATTGGAAATCAAAGGGATACGTGTTTTAGAAGATGGAAAATCCGTTCATTTGTCTTTGGACTCTCTCAAATTAGGAGATATTTATGAAATCAAAGCGGAAGGACTAGAGAACAAAGAGGAGATGCCTTTGCTACACTCAACAGGATACTTTACTTTGAATGCCATTAACACGGCAAAGAAAGGGTTAGATTTGACGAAATACGCGGTTCAAAAACCAATGGCAATGGATGAACATGCGCATCATTCGATGCCTATGCAAACAGCGGGTAGTAAAATTGTTTCGGCGAAACGTCAAAACCAAATGCCAGAAACTTGGAATGGTAAAGCGGATATGATTATCAAACTCGGTACGAAACCCGGTCTTAAATTCAATGCTTCCAAAATTCAAATCAAAGCGGGTAGCAAAGTCCAATTGATTTTTAATAACAACGACGATATGTTGCATAATTTATTGGTCGTTGAACCCAACGCTGTG
>JBKBRQ010000247.1:0-3519 GCA_046292055.1 Spirosomataceae bacterium
TGACGCACAGCATAAAAAAGGAAAATTAACTGCCCGTGAACGGATTGAGTTTTTGCTTGATGACGGTTCTTTTGAGGAAATCGGTCGGTTTGTTATGCACAGAAGTAAAGATTTTGGCTTAGATAAAGAATATTATTTAGGTGATGGGGTCGTAACGGGTTATGGAACGATTGACGGCCGTCTTGTTTATGTTTTTGCCCAAGATTTTACGGTTTTTGGTGGTTCACTATCTGAAACATACGCCGAAAAGATTTGTAAAATCATGGATATGGCGATGAAAAACGGGGCACCGGTTATTGGTTTAAATGATTCTGGTGGCGCTAGAATCCAGGAAGGCGTAAACTCTTTGGCAGGTTACGCGGATATTTTCTATAGAAATACGTTGGCATCGGGGGTTATTCCACAAATCTCTGCAATCATGGGGCCGTGTGCGGGTGGGGCTGTGTATTCTCCAGCGCTCACAGACTTTGTTCTAATGGTAGAAAATACGTCATATATGTTCGTAACAGGCCCCAATGTCGTCAAAACGGTGACGCATGAGGACGTTACAGCCGAAGAACTCGGTGGAGCAAATACACATGCTACAAAATCGGGGGTTACTCACTTTGTTTCTCCAAATGAAATGCAGGCTTTGATGGACATCAAACGTTTGTATAGTTTTTTGCCTTCTAATTGCGAAGAGCAAGCACCAAGTCTCCCATACGAAAGCGAGGATTCTGAAACGAGAGAAAAACTAGCGACTCTTCTACCTGAAAACCCCAATCATCCGTACGACATGCGCGAAGTCATCGCTGAACTCGTGGACGATGGAGATTTTATGGAAGTACACGCGCAGTTCGCGGAAAACATTGTTGTTGGTTTTGCCCGTTTAGGTGGTCGTTCCATCGGAATTTTAGGAAACCAGCCGGCTGTTTTGGCAGGTGTTTTGGATATTAATGCTAGCTTAAAAGGGGCACGTTTCGTTCGTTTCTGTGACTCATTCAATATTCCCTTATTGGTTTTGGAAGACGTTCCTGGTTTCTTGCCTGGAACAGACCAAGAGTGGAATGGTATCATTAATCATGGCGCTAAATTACTCTATGCATTGTGTGAGGCAACCGTACCAAGAATTACTGTCATTACACGTAAGGCGTACGGCGGGGCGTATTGTGTGATGAACTCCAAACATATTGGCGCAGACATGAATTTCGCGTGGCCAAGTGCAGAAATCGCGGTGATGGGTGCAGCAGGTGCAGCAGAAATTATCTTTAAAAAGGAAATCAGCGAAGCTGAAAATCCAGCAGAAAAGTTGTCAGAAAAGGTAGAGGAATACACAGATAAATTTGCCAATCCGTACAAAGCAGCACATAGAGGATACATTGACGAGGTGATTTTTCCGGAAGATACCCGTGAAAAATTAATGAAAGCGTTTCAAATGCTTGAAAATAAGGTAGCCAATCTTCCAAGAAAAAAACACGGAAATATTCCGTTATAAAGGGTATCTTAGTAAATATTTTTATTGGAAAAGGGTTGAATCCAATTGGGTTCAACCCTATTTTTGTTTAAAACCCATAAATCCCACAAAAAATGAAATTAATCGTCCAAAATACATTATTTACTCCCATCTCTCAATTTATACATCGTTCTACCTCAGGAGGTCTTGTCTTATTTGCTTCGGCTTTTGCGGCCATTGTTTTAGCCAACTCCCCTTTTCAAGAAGCGTATCACCATTTTTGGGAAAAAACATTCACCATTGGTTTTGAAGGAAGTCAACTATCAAAATCATTACACCATTGGATAAACGATGGCTTAATGGCTGTGTTTTTTTTCGTGATTGGGCTTGAGTTAAAACGTGAAATCATGGCAGGTGAATTGTCTAACCCAAAAGAAGCGGTTCTTCCTATCATGGCGGGTTTGGGTGGTATGGTACTTCCTGCTTGTATTTATTTATTGATCAATCGAGGGGTTCCTGAGGCTTCCAATGGTTGGGGTATTCCGATGGCAACTGACATTGCGTTTGCGCTTGGAATTGTTTATTTATTAGGAGATAAAGTGCCTTTTTCTCTAAAAATATTCTTGACTGCGCTTGCTATCGCAGATGATATTGGGGCTGTATTAGTTATTGCCTTTTTCTATTCGTCCGATATTTCCCTTGTTCACCTTTGGGTAGGTCTCGGACTGTTGGGTGTGCTCGGTTTAGGGAATTACTTGGGAGTGCGAACGAGTTTCTTTTACGGTATTATTGGAATTGGCGGAGTCTGGGTTGCTTTTGTGACGTCCGGTGTTCACGCAACAATTGCAGGAATCTTATCTGCACTTTTAATACCAGCCAATGTGATTGTAAGTGAAAAAAAATTAATTCAAAAGCTTAATATTCTTGGTGACCGACTAGAGAAAACACCTGCGAATGAATCTTCACTTTTGACAGAAGAGCAACAGCACATTATAAGCGAGATACGAACGTATGCGAAAATGGCTATGACTCCACTTCAACGCCTTGAACATGGCCTTCATCCTTTTGTTAATTTCTTTATTATCCCTGTTTTTGCTTTTGCTAATGCTGGGGTAACATTAGATAGTACAGCTTTTGAGGGCTTACTAAGTACTGTAACGATAGGTACTTTTTTGGGACTTTTTGTCGGAAAAATTGGTGGAATTCTAGGTATTTCTTATCTGACCATTCGGTTGGGGTGGGCAGATTTACCTCAGGGTACTTCTTGGAAACAACTAGTAGGTGCTTCAAGTTTAGCCGCTGTGGGTTTCACAATGTCTCTGTTTGTAACTGAATTAGCATTCGAAAACCCCATTTATATTGCACAAGCAAAAATGGGGATTTTAGTGGCTTCTTTGATGGGTGGCTTATTGGGTTATTTTATGCTTAAAAAAGCAAAGTCAAGTACAACTAGCTGATTATTAGTGTATAGTAATTAAGCTTTTAGGTTATTTCTTGTATGGTTTCTCCTTGATTTTTAAAAAAAATAGGAGAAACCATTTTGTTTTTACGGGAAGAAATGAGGAGTAGGGTAAATGCTTAGCGAGAAATCAATATATTCGCAGAAGCTATTTATATGTTTATTCTCCAGCTAAAATCTAACCCCTTTCAACGAATGAAAAGAAACTATTTACTCACTTTGCTGATTTGTTGGCTTGCATTCCCTGCACTTGCTTCGCGTATTGCGCAAAAAGTATACCAGTACCAAGCCGATAAAGCAGCGCTTGAACGGCGGTATTCGAATCGCTTTACCGACGAATATTTTCAACGAATGATGCTCTTTTATGCCGATTGGCAAAAGCAGTGCGATGAAATTGCTTTTTCTACTTTAACTCTTGAAGAAAAAATAGATTACCTGCTTCTCAAAAATCATCTCGCCAAAACGGCTTATTTTCACCAAGAAACGCATAACCAATACAAAGAGGTTTTTGATGTAACCGACTTTGCAACGCCCATTTATGCCTTTACCATCGCGCGACGAGACGCACAAAAGCCCAATTCTCCGGCTCTATCTGCTGCTTTTTTTGCAGCAAATAAAGCAACGAAAG
>JBKBRQ010000024.1:0-17955 GCA_046292055.1 Spirosomataceae bacterium
AAAGCAGTCTACGTTTAGACTGCTTTTTTCTTATTTAGGTGCTTCGTTGACCAATATTTTTCGTAAAAGTCCGGGTAGGAATCGTTTTAAATAAATACCTAATACTTCCATTCCACCCATATATACTTCTGGTTTTTCTTGTTCGAAGGCGCGAATAATTCGTGCGGCACACACTTCAACGGGCATTCCCTTTGCTTGATTTTCATCCATTTTTCCGTGTGCTGTTCCGTCTGGTGAAAGCGCATTTTTGGAAATTTCTGTGCGAATATAGCCCGGACAAATTAGTGTAATGGACAAACCATCTTTGGCTACTTCAGCCCGAAGTGCATCTAAAAATCCATGTAAAGCATGTTTGGAAGCACTATATCCTGACCGTTTCGCTGAACCCAATTTACCAGAAACACTGCTTGTAGCCGCAATTAATCCTGATTTCTGTGCTTGCATATACGGCAAAACGGCTTTTGTGAGCGCAACTACACCGTAGAAATTGACTTCCATCAAGCGTTTATATACAGACAAATCTGTTTCTACCACACCCCCACGTTGCGAAATCCCCGCATTATTATACAAAACGTCGATTCGACCAAAATGACGAATAACATTTTCTGCCAATGCCGGAAAATCGTCCGGTTTTTCGACATCCATCGGAACAACCAAAACATTGTTATCGGGTAAGTTCAAAGACCGTTTTACGCGTTCTAGTTCTTCCAAGCGACGTGCAGAAAGTACCAATTTAGCTCCTTTTTGAGCAGCCAACTGGGCTGTCGCTTCACCAATGCCGGCAGATGCGCCCGTAATCCAAACTACTTTATCAGTTAAATTCATTTTTAATTAATCGTTTGAACAAAAATAAGGTAATAAATGGGTCTTTAAGACTTTATTTCCTGACATAATTCGACCAGAACCCCATTGGCACTTTTCGGATGAACGAAACAAACCAGTTTATTATCTGCTCCTTTTTTCGGCGTTTCATTCAATAAAATAAAACCTTCGCCGCGTAGTCGCTCCATCTCGGCTACAATATCTTCTACCTCAAAGGCAATGTGGTGAATCCCTTCTCCTTTTTTCTCGATGTATTTGGCGATGGCGCTTTCGGGTGTAGTCGCTTCGAGCAATTCTATTTTTGTGGCATTCACTTGAAAAAAAGACGTCGAAACACCTTCGGAAAGCACTTCTTCTAATTTATAGGGAGCGACGCCCAACAAAGCGGTATAGAGAGTATTGGCAGCCGATAAGTCGCGAACGGCAATACCAATGTGTTCTACATTTACGAACATAAATTGTATTATTTTAAGATGAATGCGCTAGTTTTTGCCCTAATTTATGCAACATGTCAAGCCCAAGTTCCAGCTGCTTTATTTCGATAAATTCATTAGCCCTGTGCGCTTGCGCGATGTCTCCAGGCCCACAAATAATGGCTTGTAAACCCGCCTCCGCAAACTGACCTGCCTCTGCTGCATACGAGACAGTTCCCAGCTCTTGAATTGGACTAATCGACCGAATGAATGACACAATCTCTTGATCTTCAGGCGTATCTAACGGTGGAACAGGCGGATGATGTTCGGTCGTTACAATGCGTGTACCGGCAAAGCGAAGTTTCAATTCCGCCTCTCGCTGCGCACAATAGGCTTGAAAATCAGCCAAAATATCGGTTAATTTATCTGAAGGAATCGTACGTACATCCCATTGGAAAGTACACACGTCTGAGATAACATTGGGTGCAATTCCACCACGAAAAACACCGACATGAAGCGACGAATGTGGCGGTGTAAACCGATTATCCAAATGACCCGAATTGACTAATTCGTGCATTTTATTCTCTATCCAAACAACCAATTTAGCTGCTTCGTGGATGGCACTGACCTCCTGCCGTATCCGGCTGCTATGCCCTGCTGAACCATAAACAGTAGTTTCTAAAACGCAGATACCTTTCTGTCCGACCATTGGCTGCATGACTGTCGGCTCGCCAATCCAAGCAAAAGCAGGCTTTTCTTCGTAAAAATCGAGCAAAGCTTTCACCAATTCTGGTGCCGACAAACAACCTACTTCTTCATCATAAGAAAAAGCAAAATAAATGGGTTTTTCGAGATGTAGCGATTTAAAATACGGAACATTCGCTAAGCAAGAAGCTACAAATCCTTTCATATCTGCGGAGCCTCTTGCATACAATTTATCCTCAATTTGAGTTAAGACGAAAGGTTCCGTTTTCCAGTCTTGTCCTTCAACAGGAACGACATCCATGTGTCCGGATAAGATAATTCCACCATCTACGGCGGGACCGATACGGGCAAAAAGAGATGCTTTTGAGCCGTCTTGATTAGGTACTAATTGATATGAGACTTCGTGTGAGTCCAAGTATTCTTGAATATACTGTAAAATAGACAAATTACTCTCTCCACCGAGAACGGGGAAAGACACCAAATCTGCCAGAATTTCGACAGTACGTTGATAGATTGATTGCATGAAAAAATGGTATAATAAGAAGATATTCAAATATAAAGATGATTCCTTCATTTCGAATACCATTTGAGATTTAATTTCTTGTAATTGTGTGTATATCTTGCAGGGAATAAGTAGAGTTCGCTTTCCAAAATAGCAATACCGTAGGTTCTTCTTGGTTAATAATTGCTGGTTCAAACGAATTATTTGTATATTTATCCAATTGATTTCAGCTAAAAAATGAATCTTGAAAGCTATTTACGTAAAAGGATTTCAATACGTATATGATTGTTTAATTCATGCCAAAATCAGGTATCCAAAAGTACAAACCATTGGAAATAGAAACTGTAAACCGAATGAAAGACTATTTTAGATTACAATTTACAATGGCAAGCCGAAAGATGAAGGAAATGGGGATTCATCCCTTTTTGGGTTATTTTTTTGGTATCATTACTTTTTTTCTGTTGTCAGAATACGTTTTTCGTCAGACAACGTTTGCTAAATACGTTGTAATTTTGACCTGTATCGGTTTACTGTTCAACTTTTCTGAGAAAAATAGAACAGAATTTTTACTGGTGACTTTTGGGGATAAAATAAAAAAGGAAATACGAATTTTGGAAAACTTTACCGTTTGCCTGCCATTTGTTTCAATTCTTCTCTATAAAAACTTTCCTTTTGAAGCCAGTCTCCTACTTTTTTGTTCTGTTAGCCTTGCCTTATTTTCATTTCATTCCACCTTCCATGTAATTATCCCAACTCCGTTTTCTAAAAGACCTTTTGAGTTCACTACTGGTTTCAGAAAAACCATATTTATATATGCTTTTGCCTATGTTTTGACCGTTATTTCTATAGCTGTAGGCAATCTTAATCTAGGTATTTTCGCACTTTTACTCCTATTCTTAACGTATTCAAGCTACTATCAAAAGCCTGAGCAAGACTATTTTGTTTGGGTTCACGCAGACACACCCAAGAAGTTTCTAAAAAATAAAATTTTAAACGCTTCCCAAAATGCCATAATCCTATCGACTCCGGTTCTTTTCAGCTTATTGTTATTTTTTCCAAGACGATTTGATTTCCTATTTCTCATTTTCTTGATAGGATTACTCTTTCTTTGGACTATTGTCCTTGCAAAATATGCGGCATATCCAAGAGAAATAAACTTACAAGAAGGCATTTTAATTGCACTATGTCTTTATTTTCCACCTTTTTTGTTGGCTATTTTTTTGTTTTTCTATGTAAATTCCATTAAAAAGTTAACCCGAATATTAAATGATTAAAATTAGTGGCCTTACCAAAAGTTACGGTAAAAACGAAGTCTTGAAAAACATCTCTTTGGATTTTTCAAAAGGAAAGGTGTACGGAATTGTTGGTGAAAACGGAGCTGGAAAAACCACACTATTTAGATGTATAGCAGGGCTAGAAACTTATGATGGAGAGATAATCTCTGACTTTGCCCCTTTAAAAAATCATTTAGGTTTACTTTTAACTGACCCTTTCTTTTTCTCAAAGATTACGGGTAAAGAGTATCTCAATCTCCTTTGTACTGCACGTGGGAAAACTGATTTAGCATTTGAGCATAAGAATATTTTTGATTTACCTCTCAATCAATATGCATCGACGTACTCAACGGGAATGAAAAAAAAACTTGCTATCACTGCCATTCTCTTACAAGGAAACGAATACTTTATCTTTGATGAACCATTTAATGGCGTTGATATTCAAAGCAATATCATTTTGACTGAAATAATCGTACGATTAAAGGAATTGAATAAAATTGTACTGATTTCATCACATATTTTTTCAACGCTCCGTGACACCTGTGATGAAATATATCTATTGAGAAAAGGGGAGCAAGTCAGATCAATTCAAAAACCAGAATTTAAAAAATTAGAGCAAGAAATGAAGGAGATTGTTATCGGGAATCTCATTGAAAGGCTTGAACTTACATGATATAACCGTTCGTTAGTATAAATTCTATTCCTTCATATAAAAATGGGGAAATAGTTGTAATTCCTGATGACACCTCGCCATTCGCAACAGAGACCGCATCATTGGCTCAAGTGAACCCATTCTCAAAAGCTATGAGCGTATCACATTCCACAAAGAATTGGTATCTGTACAAGGTAAGCCTTTGGCTGCCTTCGTTTGCCCTGGTCATCCGTTGTTGGATGGCCACCATTGATTTGCTGCTCGAATCACAAATGGGCTTACTTAAACAAGGTTCTGTCTTGATTGACGAACTCAATCCCGATAGTGAACCACGAGTACTTTTCTATTTGGAAAACAGTGTGCAGGATGCACGCCAGTTGGAAACAGGTGGTCGCGGAACCATCAGCAGAGAAGTACATTTTGTGGAACTGAATGGTCAAGGTCAAATTATGCAAGCTGGTTATGCTCCATATTTAGATTACCGCCACGCATCCGAAGAGGAGATAATTGAAGTTCTTTCTAAAACAGATGACTTGCCTTGGCTGAAACAAAACATGGAAGATAAAATCAAGTCTTTCGCTATCACCACCATCGCCAGAGAACACCTAGAACGAGTAAAAAGGAACCGACAGCATTTAGTGGAGAAAACCAAAAATGCAGTGCAGGAAAGATTAACCAACGAAATTCGGTATTGGGACCACCGTGCCCGTGACTTACGTTTGCAGGAAGAAGCAGGAAAACCTAACGCCAAGCTCAATTCCAACGAAGCACGCAAGCGGGCTGATGAACTGCAGACACGCATGCAAAAGCGGATACACGAACTGAATGAAGAAAGTAAAATTTCATCCAAGCCACCTGTTGTGATTGGTGGCGTATTGGTAATACCTGCCAATATGCTTGCCACCCGTGTTAAAGAAGATTACAAAATTCAGGGATTTGCCTCACCAGAAGAAAAAGCAATAATAGAAAAAGTAGGTATGCAAGCCGTTTTTGCTGTGGAAAAGGAGTTGAACAATATTGCTACCGACCGAAGTAAAGAAAAGATTGGTTACGACATTGAAAGTCTTTGCAACCAAACAGGTAAACTCCGCTTCATAGAAGTCAAAGGTAGACGCAAAGATGCTACTACAGTAACCATCACTAAAAATGAAATCATCTATGGACTTAATTTGCCGGATCAGTTCATTCTTGCTCTAGCTTTTGTAGATGGTAAGCGGGTGGAAGTGCATTATGTGCAAAATGCCTTCCGTTTTGAACCTGATTTTGGCGTAACATCCATCAATTTTAATGTGAAAGACTTATTATCCAAAACGGTGTATCATAGAATTATAACACTTGCATAAAGAAATAGATTTTTTGCAAATAATACCGAAATATGGTATCTTTCGCAAAACTTTACTCTTTACATGTCTGAAAAAAATGAAATATCAATAGTTCAATGGCTAGACAAGCTACTGGCAAGGGGAGCCTATGGTTTTGCTACAGAAGCGTTACAACTAGAAATTTCAGACTACTCTGATATTGCTGTTAAGCGATCACTCAGCAGACTAAGTACAAAGGGCAAAATAGTTTCTCTGTACAAAGGATACTACCTGCTACTGACACCCCAGTACGCATCTAAAGGCATATTGCCTCCTCAAATGTATTTAGATGCCTTCATGAAATACTTGCAACGGCCCTATTACGTGGCGCTACTCAATGCCGCTGCTTTTCATGGAGCATCCCATCAGCAGCCGCAAGAATATTTTGTAATGACGGACTTTCCTGTACTCCGACCTACGAAAAAAAAAGGCCTTAAAATCAATTATATCAGCATCAAGGAGTTTCCACAAGCGCTGATTGAGAAAAGAAAAACGGAAGCTGGATATTTGAATATTTCAAATGCAGCACTCACTGCCGCGGATTTGATTCAATTTGAAAAACGAGTTGGTGGGCTCAATCGGGCAGCTACCGTACTGAACGAATTGGCAGAAGTAATCAAACCTACTGATTTTAACTCCGTGCTATTACAACATGTACATGTTACTACTATGCAACGATTGGGATATTTGTTGGAAAATACATGCTACTGTACAGAACTGGCAGATGCACTGTTTGAAGCCATGAAGCAGGAAAAACTGAGTTTATTCCGCATCCCGCTAAAAGCAGCCAAAGAAACCAAAGGTTATTCTTCGGATAATCGTTGGAAGGTGATTGTAAACACTGAAATTGAAATAGACGAATGATACCACAAGCTTATATCATGGAGTGGAGCCAGCAAGTGCCTTGGCAAAGTAACGAGCAGGTAGAACAAGACCTGGTGATTTGTCGGGCATTAGTGGAAATATTTTCGGATGAATGGCTGGCAAACAGCTTAGCTTTTCGGGGTGGTACGGCTCTCCATAAACTCTATTTGAAACCTCAGCCACGCTACTCAGAAGATATCGATTTGGTGCAAGTGCGGGCCGAACCTATCAAAGAAACGGTACAACGATTGCAAGTGGCACTGGCCTTTCTGGGTGATTCCTCCGTGAAACCCAAGAGGGATGGCACCCAAATTATCTGCCGTTTTGATTCTGAATCTCCCCCATCTATCCGTTTACGACTGAAAGTAGAAGCCAATACCCGAGAGCATTTTACAGTGTATGGCTTACAACAGTTTCCTTTTGAAGTAAAGTCTTCTTGGTTTGACGGCAAATGCCAACTGACAACCTACCGCTTAGAAGAATTGCTCGGCACCAAATTACGGGCACTATACCAGCGCAAAAAAGGCAGAGACCTGTACGATATGTTTATTGCACTGACCCAAAAACTAGACTTAGATGTGGATGCTTTGCTACATTGTTACCGAGAATACATGAAGTTCTCGGTAGAAAAGCCACCCACACAGCGGGAATACATCCTAAACATGGAGGCTAAAATGCAGGACAGCGAATTTTTGGGAGATACCACAGCTTTGCTACGACCAGACATTCCCTACGACCCACAAGTAGCCTATGAATTAGTAAAAACTACATTGATTGAACGAATATAATTGAGAAAGAGATTTTAAAACACCTCAATTTAGCAGCAGGCACCAAGGTAAAAATCACCATTCGTATGGAGGCATCCAACCGTGAGGGTTTCAGTTAGGATACGGAAAGAACATTTAAGGAGAATGGAAGAACACTTGGGTTTGGAAATGTCGAGTTTGATTAAGCTAATCCTTGAAATATCTGAACACATCATTCAATCCCTACCAAACAACACAAAAGGATAGAAAGTCGCCCTTCTATCCTTTTTTTGTTTGGGGTGTACATCTTTCTTTAAAACTCCACCACAAAACCAATCGTTGGGGTTACTTGTGGGTCGTTGTTAGACAAAATAAGCGGAATGGCATTTGCCCCATTTCCGACGATTAATGACGTAAATTTACCACTTAATAAAAAAACTTTGGAATAAAAGGTGACTTTTGATAGCTTTATGGTCAAAGCTTTTGTGAATAAAAGGGTGCTTCGATTTAACAGATAATATTTAAGTTTACTTAGCTATTGAGAGAACAATCTGTGCTTAATTATTTGGAATCCAAGATTAAAACATTATTTGATATATGCAAAAATTTACGAAACTGTTTCTTCTGGTATTTTTACTTCAAGCGTGCGGGTCAGACTGTGAAACTAACTTAGAGAATGAAATAAAAGATTTGTTGAAGTCAGACAACGAGCTGACATCACAAGACTTCGCTTCTCTTAAAGACGTTATCTTATCTAATAAAGATTGTTATGGCGAACTAATCAACGAAGATTCAGTAAACGAGGAAGAATTACTAAAGTTAATAAAAAAAGCTTACAGAAAACTTTCAAAAAAAGGTAATCTGAAAATTAATTTCACTGGTGTAGAATCTGGAAACAATATTTCATCGGGGTCTATCTCACCCAAATTATACTTAGAGCGTAGTGGAAGTATGGTATCTTACGATAGTCCACAAGGTAATGGAGATTTTAGGAGCGTATTGACTTCTTTACTCACAAACCTCAATAGTGTGAGTAAAAGTAGAAATCCCATATTTATTGTAAACGACAACGTGTATGATAGTAAACTTGATTTTAAGAGTTTAGTAGAAGCCAAGGATATATTTTCTGTAACAAATCTAGGTAATAGTAAGTCAACAGATTTTGATTTGATTTTTAGAAAAATTCTAGATGACCTCAAACCAGGAGAAGTCAGTATACTATTTTCTGACCTGATTTTCTCTACACCAAGTATGATAGGGGTAAGTAATAAAAAAATACTAGATGCAGCTAAAAAACTTACATTAAATGTTTTTCAGGGATTTTCGAATGATATTTCTGTATTAGTATTAAAGTTCAATGGCGATTACAACGGCAAATACTTTCCACACAACCAAGCACCTCAAAAATACGAAGGTCAAAGACCATATTATGTTGTATTTTTTGCGAAAAATGAGACAATGAATAAGTTTATGTCTCTGGAAAAATATGAAACAGTAAGAGACTGGAATAACTACACAAACTTTGAGAACTTTTACTTCTTCTCGAATGACAAAAAAATGGTCAAACCGTTTTATACAATTCGACTAAAAGATGCTGAAAGAGCGGGAAGTTACAGTCAAGAGTCTGAAGAGAAAAAATCTAAAGAAAAAGCAATTCACTCTTTAGAAGATATTGACCATGATAAAGATGGTACACTTGCAATTAGCGTACTAGTCGATCTCTCGAACCTTCACATACCTGAGAAATTAAAAATTGATAAAAACAATTATGTAGTTGAGTCAAATCAAAACTTCATAATTGATTCAGTTACAGAATTTAAAGGAAGTAAAGAGGGAACACACAAGATTACATTAACCACCAATACAAAAAGGGGTGGTGAAAGAGAAGTCAATATTAGATTTAAAAAAATATTTCCTCCAAAATGGATAGTTCAATCGCAATCTACTGATGATAAAAACATAACAAATGACGAATTTTCTAACACTACTTTCGGGATTTTAAGTATGATGGAAGGCATAAATGATGCCTACGATATAGAAAAATCAGAATACCTTTTTTCTCTAAAAATAAATCTTAAAAACTAACTGACAAACACATGGAAGACCTACTTTACGACATTTACAAAATTTTTGTTGAAGATTCATTATTGGATGACTTGTATGATAATACTTTGTTTACACCAATCACTATGGCAATGATTTTTTTCACCCTCTTAAGTTGTGTGCTTTTTTACAAAAACCCATTTGCATTTAGAACATGGTTTTATAAAGTAAATCATTGGATTCTTACTATGGTTCTCTCTGCATTTACATTTGGTTTTCTATTATCGTTCGTTACATGTTTACAAAAAGCTGCGGACGAAATACTTAGAAATGATTTAGATCCTGAGCAAGGTTTATATTTTGATCAAGGTGGAATAAGCTTCGTATTTTTCGGAATCGAAAACTTTTTTGTTTCCTGTATTTTATTCTTCATTTTCTCACTATTCCTACGCTACACAAGTATTCTTGCTAAAAAAACACCTTTTTAATCCTCCCTTTGCATTATGAGTAATTTATATATTTTCGCTGTAGGTGGAACTGGTTCCAGAGTTATAAAAGCATTAACCATGTTACTTGCCTCTGGCGTGAAAATGGAAAACACAGATAAAGTTATTCCAATCATTGTAGATCCGCATAAGGCCAATAAAGATTTACAAAGAACTGAAAATCTACTAAAAAATTATCGTAGGATTCGCAGCTCTCTTAGAAATGAACCACAAAGTGGTGATTTTTTTGCTACAAAGATTCATACCTTGAGCGATTTAGCTGAGAGTAAACAACTAACCGATACGTACGTCTTTGACTTGAAAGGAGTGAGTGATGAAAAGTTCAAGGATTATATTGATTATAATACGCTGAACGAATCAAATAAAGCGTTGGCTTCCTTATTATTTTCGGAGAAAAATCTTGAAACTAAAATGGACATAGGTTTCGTAGGGAATCCAAATATTGGCAGTGTAGTACTTAATCAATTCAAAGAATCTCAAGAATTCACCTCCTTTGCATCAAACTTTAGGCCAGATGACCGCATATTTATTATCAGTTCAATTTTCGGAGGTACTGGAGCAGCTGGATTTCCCATTATTCTAAAAAATATTAGAGGTGCTACAGCTGAAACACCAAATCATCACTTCTTAAATAATGCAGTTATCGGTGCCATTACCGTTTTACCCTATTTTGGTGTTGAACCTAGTGAAGAAAAACTGATTGACAAAGCCACATTTATATCAAAGACAAAGGCTGCTCTCCAATATTACTCAAAAGGTGTCAACCCTAATATCAATAAACTATACTATATTGGCGATGAAGTAAATAAAGATTATGCGTATGATCCAGGAGCTGGTGGGCAACAGAATAGGGCTCATTTTATAGAAATGGCAGCAGCCTTAGCCATAGTTGATTTTACTAAAACATCATTAGATATAATGAGAGCCCCTGATGGCGCTCCACAGGAAACCATCTTCAAAGAATTTGCAATTAAAAGTGATATTTCAACAATACCTCTAAATGAACTTGAAGAGGACACAATACAAGTCCTAGCAAAACCATTAACGAAAATGGTATTCTTTAACAGATATTTTCAAGAGCATATGAAAACTTCTGTTGAAACGGCAAGATGGACCAAGACAGAACCTAAAATTGATAGAGGTTTTATAGCAGGGACATTTGCAGGGACTTACCTTAATGAATTTCACAGGACTTTTAGAGAATGGCTTAAAGAGATGGAAGAGAATAACAGAAGTTTCAAACCATTTCTGCTTGATGTTGGTGTAAGACTATCGGATACAATCATCAATATGAAACCAAAAGAAAGCCTTTTTTCAAGTAAATTGGACTTCAATTCATTTGATGAATACCTAAGTAAAGTAGATGACAAGAACAAGAACTTTGTTTCGTCTCAAGACAAGATATTAAAAATTTTCTCTGAAGCAACCGAGAAACTTCTAGTGGATCGTTATGAAAGCTTCTTCAAAAATCTATAACCACTAACTTTAAACTGACCATGAGTAAAGTATTAGCTTTTCATAATTCGCAGACTGGAAATCACTGGTTTACTTCTAAAGAATACGGAAGCAATGAAATTGATGCAATTAGAGATCCCCAAGGTGGAGATACCCAACAATCTCCTACGTCAATTCCAAGTCCCTTCGCAAGATTTGATTTAGTGCGATCTGCTTTTGCTAATTTAGCACGTAATCCAAAGCTTGAAGGGACTATGAATGACAAGAAATTAGTCTCAGAGGCACTTGACTTGGGTGAATTATTATTCAATTTCGATAACTTTCAGAACAATATTAAGATTGTATCATGGAATAGAGATAATTTAGAAGAACTGTTACAACCTGGTTCCGTTGGTCATAACAGATTAGGAAAAGCTCTTGATTTATACTTGAAACAAGATGCTCAATCTTACAACTTCGATAAGATTAACCGACTTTTCATTGTATTCTACCAAGGTGAAGTTATTGGTGGTACTTCTCCTTCCACTGTATTTTTTACTTCTGCAAACGTCTCAAAGCACAAAGGTATTAAGTTTGGTGACCAAGTGTTATTGGGAGGAAATCCAGTTCCTTTGTATCAAAGAGATATAGAATACCAGAAAATGTGGTATTCATTAAAAAATATGCCTGATTTTAGAAGATGCTTCAGGGAAGTTTCAGAATATCTTGAGTACAGCGAACAACTTCTAAGAAGTAATAATCAAACTTTATACTATCAGCATATTCGTAACCAAAATGGTACAGAACTACTCACAGAGTTCTATAATCAAAATCTAATACAACTGACTGCTGGAGGGGCTAATGATATACTAGAAGTCATTGGCTTTGATTTACGTAAAAAAAGGGTAAACCCTCTCGATATTCAAAACACCAGTGGATTTACAATTAAATCAACGCGCTACAGAGCTCTTTACCCTGATGAAAAGCAATTCCCAATGCCTTTAGCCCTTCAGAATAAGTTCTCAAGGACAATCACTTATACCAAAGGATCTTGGAAATCATCAACGATAGTTCCTGCATTTAGTTCTGATGATTGGCGTCAAAATAAGAGGCAACTGCCAGACCAAGAAATTAATTATCCATGGCTAACAGTCAGCGATTTCCTTGAACCTTACTTGGTCAAGGTTAATTACCCCGTAAATACAGATGCCTTTTTCAACGGAAATTCAGAAAATACACCAAAAAATAAAGGATACCTTTTGCCCTTAAAAAAGGACTTTTTTGATTTCTTTGATCTAAAAGACTTAGAAACTGGTAGAGTACAATTAACGCTAAACTGTATTGGAGAAGGTACTGTAAATGTATCCCTTAAGTTTCCTATAGAGAGTAGAAATGGGAATCAAGAACATATTCTTTTTGAACGTACCTATTTGAAATTAGGTGATGATACAAGAAAACCTGATTTAACAACAGATAACCCAGTGGGTCTTATCATCGAACAAAAGTTTACTGTCAACATATATCCATTTATTAAATCGGGACAATACTCACTACCAGCTGATTATCGAATACAACTCATCGAAAAGAAAACAAATAATTTGGATATTCGACTCAGTTTTATTGATTTTGATAAAAATAAATCTATCCCAATTGAAAAAGAGCAGTACAGAAGTCCCAGAGAAGGAGGTAGAAACGACATTTCAAAGTATTTTGTACTAGAAAACGAATTTGACTATATCCAAATACAATTTGAAAATACAAATCATCAAGTCAATGCTGTAATTGTTCCTAAGTGGCCAAGATACGATGGGCAAGGTAATAAATTCACCTTTGCGGTCGACTTTGGGACAACCAATACCCATATTGAGTACAAGATTGATAATGGTATTTCAAGAAGATATGAAATGACTAAACCACTTGTGGCAACGCTAGTAGCTCCAAACCAATATAATGAGACAATAGCAGGATTTTCAGACCTTGAACTGTACTTACCCTTACGATTTGAATTTTTACCTGTATTTATCAATGATTCTTCTAAAGAAAAATTTCCAATTAGAACGGCTCTCGCTCATCCAAAGTATCTAAATACCAACCTAGCGACACATACTCTACTAGATTACAATATTCCATTCTATTACGAACAAGAGCCTGAAAGGTCGGTAGATGAAGTGAAGAAAAATCTCAAATGGGCAAGTAATGACTCAGAGGGTAGGAAAAGAATTACTTCTTATTTGGAAGAGATTGTAATGATGATTAAAAGTAAAGTAATCTCAGAAGGTGGGAATCTTGAAGAAACAAAAATTCTTTGGTTTTACCCTTCGAGTATGACTAATGGTCAAATTGGTAACTTAAAAAGAACATGGGATGATTTATTCAAAAAGCATATATCTCAAAAGCTAGATTATATTCGTCCAGTTTCAGAATCCCTAGCACCCTTTTATCACTACAGAAAAGCTCGACCTAACCTACTCGCTACCAATAAACCAAGTGTATCTATCGATATTGGTGGAGGCACAACGGATGTAGTAATTTTTGAAGGGAAAACCCCTAAATCACTCTCTTCATTTCGCTTTGCGGGAAATTCTATCTACGGAGACGGTTTTAGGGAAATGGGGTCAAATCACAATGGATTTGTCATAAAATATGCAAGTAAAATTGAGGAAATTCTGGAAGCCAATGGACTTGATAATTTACTAGATTGCCACAAGAATGCTCAGATTGAACAAAACTCAGCAGAACTTATTTCTCTCTGGTTTGCCATTGAAAAAAATGAGCTTGCAAATAGGAATAAAGATTTATCTTTTAGCAATATGTTGTCGCATGACAGCGACATGAAAATAGTTTTTGTTCTTTTCTACAGCGCAATCATCTATCATGTAGCTAAAATGTTGAAAAGCCAAGGTAAAGAAATGCCTAAAAATATATCTTTTAGTGGTACTGGTTCAAAGCTCATCGGAATTATCAGCCCAAATGACGACCAAATTAAAAAGCTCACAAAAGTCATTTTCGAAAAAGTATTTGATTCAACATATGACCTGAACGATAACTTAGAATTTTTCACTGATCGTGCCATTCCCAAAGAAGCTACCTGTAAAGGAGCACTAGAAATGGATAATCAGGCTTTACAGATCTTAGCAGGTGATATTAACGAAGTTTATGCCGCAACTTACAATGATGAGTTTACTGAACTCACATACAATGATTTTGACAAGAGTGAAATTAAAAATTCTATTTTAAAAGAAGTAACTCATTTTCTAGATTTCTTCTTTGATCTTAATAAAGAATTTAACTTCAAAAATGAATTAGACGTAAACTCAGAATTCATCAAAATAGCAAGAGACGTAACTAGAGTCAACCTTTCTTCTTATTTGGATGAGGCGATTTCACTAAAGAAAGCAGCAAATGTAGATGATGATACTGCTTCAAAAGTAGAAGAAACTATGTTTTTCTATCCGCTAATTGGTGCGATCAATCATTTGGCATACTGTATAGGCTCACAATCTAAATTAAGTTGATATGCAACATTATTTTAAACATTTATCCATCATTTTACTTCTTTCTCTCTCTCTTAATTTAAGTGCAAATAGTGAAAGTAAAAAGGATACAACAGATAGGGCTAAATCAAGTGAGGCTATCCAAGAATCGGAATCAACAGATTTAGAGAAGGAGACTAAAATTAAAAGTGACAGTGTTCAAGTCTATGTAAGTAATGGTAAAACATATTTCCAGTTCGTATTGAAAGATACAACTGGAAATCGGGTAGATCCATTGGTTAAAGGCTTTTTTAGTCTTTTGAAAACAGACAAAAAAAGTGAGGATAACCCCAATAAATCTACTCAAACTAATCAAGATTCCTTGAAATTGGCAAATTTTATTCTATCGTATTGGTGGGCATTCCTGTTACTTTTTATTTTACTGCTTCTACTTTCCTGGAAACTATCTTCCTTCCTGAATCAAAAGAGAAATTTAAAATCTATATCTTCTAAAACGAATAAAAAATTCTCTACTTGGAATGATATGGCTACTGAAATTATTAATCTGCAAGGAAGTTTAAGTTTTCAAGAACAGGATTATCTGAAATTGATAGAAAGTATAAAGAGAGAACGTGATGAAGCAAAAAACAATCTTGAAAATGCTAAAAAAATGCAAGAAAAAGATAACAACCTTACACTACAATTAGGTAATTTGATTCCTCCTAGCTCATATGTGATAGAAACAAATACATTCTATTTTTCTTCAGCTGTTCGAGATGGTTCTAATGGCTTTTTTGTTGACGAAAATAAAACTTCTACTAAGTTAGATGACTCTCAATATAAATTTGAGGTAAACAATTCTAATCCGAATGTAGCAACTTTTGGGTTTGATGCAGCTAGTTCTAATTTTGAATCAATACTCGCCTATCGGTCTTATAAATTAGAACCTGTGTGCAAGAGTATAAACTTATTTAAAGAAGGTATTCATACAAAAATTGTTCATGTAGAAAAAGGTAGAGCGGTATTAGAAGATGGCAAATGGATTGTGAGAGATAGTGATAAAGCAAAAATAAAGTTTGAATAATATTTAATTTAAAAGTTCCTAAAAGCATTAAATGAATTACCAAACTAAAAATGTACCTAAAAAAATATTATCTGTTAGCATTCATTCTATGTAGCTTCTGTTTGCAAAATTGTGGTGGTTGTTCTTCTAAACATCCTAGAAAAGACAAAAGATCGACTAAAAGTGAATTATCTAGAGGCAGTGGGGTGAAAGCAGCTAAGCAAGATGTGAATACAGTAGAAATGCTCCATGAGGGAGGTGGTGTTTATAAAATACCCGTGATGGTTAATGGTGTACAAATGAAATTTATTTTCGACACAGGTGCTGGTATGATTTCTATCTCAACAACTGAAGCGCTTTTCCTTTACAAACAAGGAACATTAACAGAAGACGACTATATTGGTGAGCTAAATTTTAGATATGCAAATGGGGATATCAGACCAGGTACAGTGGTTAGACTTCGTACAGTGCGGATAGGGAATAAAACATTAGAAAACATAGAGGCTTCTATTGTTGATAATGTAGAAGCCCCCCTCCTTCTTGGGCAATCAGCATTAGAAAAATTCGGAAAGATTTCAATCGATTATTCAAAAGGAACAATAACTTTCGATGAATAATTTTAATACGCAAGAAAATGAAGACTTTAACTTATTCTTTTTGTTTATATTTAATTTTCAATTCTTTTGGTTGCGATAACTCCTCGTCTTCAAGGCAAAGAGGCAATAAAGGTAAGTATCATTTAGATTCTAAAACTCCAGCTTCCGGCTCCCACTCATTGCCAGATAGATACGCCATGATAGACAAAGACTGTAACCGTCTTGAGTTAATAATTGATACAATTTCAACTACAAATGGCCATGAAATAGAGTTAATCCGAGATAAACTATTTTCATTGAGGCTGGAAGCTAAAGATATCGCTACTGATTATGAAGCATCAAAGTTATCGGAAGACATTAAAGATAAACTTGTAGATGAAGGAATCGATTATTTACTTATTAATAGCCTCAATCTGAGAGTTGAGAAACTAAACAAAAAATTTGTTCAAAAATTTGAGAATTAGAGATATAGTAAAATATGAAATATTATATATTCAGTGGGGGAAGTGTTAAAGGCCCTTTTCCCAAGAAAAATCTACTTGAAAAAGGTCTTAACAAGAATTCTTATGTTAATACTACAGGAATAGATGGTTCGTGGGTAATAGCTGAAGATTTAGAAGACTTAAAAGATTTATGGGAAGATAAATCTTTAACAGAAGAACCAATAAACCCAGACAGCGTCGAGATACCAGGTGAGCCCCCTAAACCACAGGTAGTAGAAGATGAAACTACAAAAGGAACCAACACTACACAAGGGTCATCAGTTGATGCGAAAATAAATCCCACTCAACCGAATAACTACGGTCGATTTATTGCTCTTTTTTTAGTTGCTTTTCTTGTAGCTGTTTTAGCCTATGTCCAACTCAAAAAACCAACTTCCAAAACCGAAGATTCTACCTCTTCTACAGGAATAAAGCAAGAAGTGAGTGGTGAAAGTATGCCTTCACTCGAAGATGAAAAAGAAACTACATTGGCAGGAATAACTAACCCGCAGCAAGAGTATAATACTTTGGTTGATGAGGGATATGCAAACTTCAAATCAGATAATTTGGAAGATGCATTAAAGAAGTTACTATTAGCAGATATCGTAAGACAGGAATATAACTTAACTATTTCAGAACAGGCTATTGAGATTTATGAAGAATCAATAAAAAAGGGAGATATTGCATTCGGGGATGGTTCAATTAAAGAACTTATTCCGTACGCTATTCTTTTTTACAAGGTTGCGAATGCTGCTAAAAATACTCCAGAAATTGAAGCCCGAATTAAGGAAAGCGAATTAGCTCTATAAGATGACAAAGACAACTTTACTTATCTCTTTACTTAGCTTATTTTTTACGATAAACACATTCTCGCAAAGAATTCCTGTTACTCGACAAACAGATTCCAAAAGTGAGTTTGAAATTGCTTTTGCAGCAATAGAGAGTAGTTTCAAGAAAGGTGATTACGAAAGGGCATACGATATAAGCAATAGACTGTTAAATACATTAAACTCGTCTGG
>JBKBRQ010000024.1:17965-20318 GCA_046292055.1 Spirosomataceae bacterium
GCTACAAGAACTAAGGTATGAGGCATACGTAGCAGCAAAGAATCAGAATTACAAACTTGCTCTTCAAAAATACGATTACATTTTACGCGAAAACCCAACCGATTTAATCACCAAAAAGAACAAAGAAAACTTGCTTTTATTAGTCAATCAACCAAAAAATAACTTGATTGACTCAATCTTAATGAAGGCAAACAGATTGTTTGAAGAGGCTCTAGCAAATTCAACTGACTTGCTCGAAAAAGAAAAGAAAGTGAAAATTGCAAAAGAAATGTGGACTCGAGTTATTCAAACTGCACCAAATTTTCAAAAGGGGTTGATTGTAAACAACATTTATCTAGCAGATAAAATGTTAAAAACGATTGAAGGGCAACGAATTGCAATGCAAAAACTGGAAATTACTAAAAATAAAGAAGCTGAACTAATAAAGAAAAAGCAAGAAGAACAGAAAAAACTTGATGCTTTTCAACAGTTATTTGAGTCACTCTATGCAAAAGGAATCCATGCTCTTAGTAATTGTGATTATCAGACCTCATTAAGCTACTTCGAAAAAGCACATAAAATGAAGCCCGGTGCTACAAAAACAAAGAAATACTATTACGATTTACAAGCCTTAATAGTTTATATGAAAAGGTTGGAAATATACAAAAACACACCAAATTCGAGTTACAACGAAATTTTAGTTACATATGAAAAAATCAAAAAACTCAACGCTGATTTTGAACTAACTCAACTGAACAGTTCCTGTAAACTCGTTGATAAAGAAGTTATTTCGTACATAAATACGAACTTACCTAACGCAGCTGACAAGTATTCTTGTGATAGGATTTACTTTTTTAAATCAATCCTTGATGCTTATGAAACGTCAAACATTGAAAAAGAAAAAATATTAGCTTTAATTTCTACATGTGAGGAGTTAGCTAATGTATGTATAATAGCAAATAAACTAATTGCAGATAGGATAAAAGAGGCGATTCACTTACATAATCAAGGTTTTGTAGATGCGTCTGCATCGTCATTTAAATCTATATTGGATGAAATAAAGAAAATACAAAGCGAATGTAATGAATTTGATTCTTCTATTTTTATGAGTGAAATAAATGAATATGTAGATAAAAATAGCAAATTAATTGCGCAAAAAGAATGTGAAGAAAAACAGCAAATTAAGTTTGAACTTGCAGGTAACCTTTCGGACAAACAAGAGTATGTGAAAGCATTAGAAACGTACGACTCCATAGACACTACTTGTTTAAATAAAGGATTCAAAACATCATTAATTAATCGTAAAATATTAGCTAAGGGTCAATTATTCACTTACTATGAGGAAAGTGCTGCAAGAAGTAAAAGCCTTGGATATTTTAAAGACGAAGCACAATTCCTTCAAAAAGCATACGCATTTTCAGCGAATAAAACGGACTCTATTCGCATTGAAAATAAATATAAACTGAATGAATGTGTTCAAGAGAATGGAGGTAAATGTCCTGATAAAGAAGTAAAAGACATTGCGAATCTTGTTGCTTGTAACGATACAACCTTAAAACAAACCAAGATTAATCTACTATTTGGTTTTAATAGTAGTAGTACAAATTTAAAGTTTATAGAACCTACAATTGAGATCAATCAAAAACAACAAATTGGAGAATATGGTCTGACACCTTTTCTAGGAATTGGTGTAAATAGACAAAGTTTTAGAAAGAAAATAGACTATTCAGCCGATTTATTATACACACTACCAAATAGAATATCATTCAGGACTCTTACAAGTACTTTTAATACTGCATCTGCTAGTTTTCAATCTATTGATCTGGATTTAAAAGTTAAATATCACAAGATAAAAGCGTGCCCAACGATGGGAAGAGCATTTGTATTTGCAGGAAGTAACTTAGGATACAAGAGATTAAGTAAATCAAGTGGTGATTTAGATTCAATTTCAGATTTAAAAGAAAATTACTCAAAGAGTTTCTATATAGGTTATCTTGGTGGCATCGGATACGAGTTTCCTAAAGACAAACTCTTAATTGAGGTAGGTCTAAAAAAACAAGCCGCCTTTTTATCAAATGAAATTTATCATAATCCTATTCAAAAATCACCTTTTTCGATTGGATTTATATTTGTTAAACTTGGTTTATCAATTAAATAACTGGTTATTATAAAAGAACAACCTAGAAATAAAATTTTATTTTAACAGCATATTTATATAATAACTTACCCCCTACCAAACAACAAAAAAGGATAGAAAGTCGCCCTTCTATCCTTTTTATGTTTTACGTATAGCTCTCTTAAAACTCCACCACAAAACCAATCGTTGGGGTTACTTGTGGGTCGTTGTTAGACAAAATAAGCGGAATGGCATTTG
>JBKBRQ010000248.1:0-3502 GCA_046292055.1 Spirosomataceae bacterium
TCTCTTTTTTTAATCGACTTACTTTTTTTATTACAAATTCAACGAACCAACTGTAAGGTTTGGTCTGTTCCAACTTTTTTAAGTGTCATTGTATTTTCCCCCAATTCATACGTCCAAATTCCTTCTAGCATTTCTTGGGTAGCTTTCTGTTCGGGACTAAATACGATTGGTGACAGACCTTCCTTTGGTGTATCAGGAGGAGGTGGAGTAACCCACTGAATCCATAATTCACCAAGAGCTGTAATTCTAAAACCAGCCCGCATTTCTTCTTGATTCGTCAGGCGCAATTTCCCATTACAAGAATGGCTCTCGTCACGCACTAATTTTCGGGATACTTCACAACCTATCCTATTATTAAATTTACTAAAAATTATATATCCCAACGAAAAAAATGGGATTAGCCATATCGATAAAATAATTGCAAACATTACTGTGGATGAATAGTGTCGTTTACTTAATATCCTAATCGTTGCATAAAAAGAATCTACTTTTCTAGTATTAATCCAATTCTCCAATGTTGCAAACCACTTGAACTACTTTTTCTTAGCGTAGCAACACCGTCTAACATCAGTTTTTTTGGAGTAATTTCAAGTATGGTATGCCTACCATTCAAGTCAATACTTGTTGCAGAAGGCACTATATTGATTGATTGGTTAAAAAAAAGTTCGTTTCCATCCACAACATACGTAGTTTCTATACGCTCGGGTATTACAAGCGAATAAGCAACGTTGGCAACCCCTTTTTTCCAATCGTCAAACTGAATAAAGCTATCGGTCGAAGGAATAATCAAGGAGTCATTTTTAGTAACAAAGCTACTTAATTTAATTTCCTTTATACTCCATTTACCGTTTATTTGGTCTGCTATTTTTAAATTTTTTTGCAAGCTACTTTCTTCGCATGAAGAAAGTAAGCCTGCAAAAGTTGCTGATAATATCAGTTTGAATTTCATCTTAAAGGTATGTTTTCTTTATTGATATTTTGATACAAATAAAAACCCATCATTTACTTTATAATGATCGTAAGTCCAAATTGCAGAAGAAGAAATCGGAGGACACGGATTCTGATAGACTAATAACCTTCCAATTTCTTTGTCCGAGGACTTTATGGTAGTTTTGACACCGCCCGTAACAGATAAATTATCTGATATTTTATAGGTAGCTCCTATATTAACTTCTACACTTGTTCCAATACCCTAATGCCTATTCCATTTAATCCATAGGGCTTGCTAATCAACATTCTGAGCCCCTAAAAAAGTGGAGACTTTATCCAAAGTATCAAAACAATGACCCGAACCACAACAAAAGGTAATGAAATAAATACTCACAATTTTCAGAGAAATTTCGTTTTCAATACCATAGAAAAAGATTTAATCAAAAGCTCAAAAGCTAAAGTCAATAAACCTAAACCAGGTAGAAACAAAATAATAAAAAGTCTTAGTAGTTTGTCTATAAAAGACCATTCATTTTTAAAAATTATAAATAATGCTGATAGGATTAGTACGATAAAGTACATCCAAAATAAATTTGTTAACTGAAATTCTGTAAGAAACATATCTGTGAATAATTTAACATTTTTTACCATCGTCACACTTATACGTAGAAAACGTGGTGCAACCTAAAGCTTCCCACAAACAACTTGTCGATGTTCCTAAATACTGACACTTATATTTTTCAATTTTTTCACATGCACCGTCACGAATACAAGATTCATGATCAATAGATTCCTCTTGAGTCCAACCCCAGCCAATGGTATAGGCATAGTAAGCGCATTTACTTCTCGCCTTATTTGCATTTAAGATGGGTGATGGGTTATCAAATAATACATCACTCAATATACTTGAGATTACAATAAGTCCAACATGATTTTCATTTTGTAAGGAAAAAAATTTATCATCAAAATATTGTTTATCATTTATCTCAAGTATCATTGAATTGGCTAATAAATCAGAAGATAGCCGAACTAATCCAATTTCGTTCAAGTTAGCACTAGCCTCATATTTTTTTAATCCAATCTTTCTTATCGATATTTTGATATTGTTAAAGTCAAAATATCTACCATTTAAAATAGATTGTTCAGCATTGAGAATAAAGGTAAATTCGTTAGCCTTCTCCAGTTTACCTTCTTTAAATCCAATAATTCCAATCGCTTGACTTGCAAATGAAATATTAGATTTAGTCGAAACAAAGGAAATTTCGGATTTTTCAAAGGACATAACATCTTTTACAACCTCACTTTTTGTACAGTTGGTAAGTAATACCATAGTAAATACTCCTATAATTGAATAAAATTTCATTTTTTTAGATAGATTATTAATTAAAATGAATTCGAATAAATTAAGAAAATTTAAAGTTAAATATACGTTTCCGCACACTTTTCCAAGGGAGTGCTTCCCTTTTCTCTATTAAGATAGAGGTCTGCTTTCTACGAGTTATTTTACATGACTCTGATACGATTAATCATGACAAAGATAGACACCAAATATACACTTGTCAATTCCACTTTAATGGAATATTTGTGGTAGAAAAGTAGTAGTTTCATAGATATCTACGCACCCAAACTAGAAATTTTCGAAATTCCACTTGCCCATAAATGTCCATCTTTCGGGAAATCGCTCTCTTGTGCACTTTCACGGTACTTTCAGCAATTCCGAGTATCTCAGCAATCTCCTGATTCGAGGAGTCTTGGGTACAGGTTAATAGAATTTTGCGCTCTTGGCGAGTAAAATAGCCCGAAAGTAAAATCCTCATCTCTATTTCTCCTATGTCTTCACGCGCACGCAACGCCTCCCATGTAAGTATCTCTGGCTATTTTGTCATTTTGGTTCTTGTTTACTCAACTAAAATAGCTAGAAAACAGAGTATTATCAAATACTTTTGAAAATATTTGGAACTTCCCGACACGCATTCGTTTCTTTTAGGCTCATTGAACGAACAACATACGAATACAAAGAAATATGGCTTATTTAGGCTCATTTCTCCTGTATCTACAAACAAAAAAACCTCTCGTTCCGAGAGGTTTTTCTTTGTATCCAATACGCCATTATTTCACGAACTGCTCCGTCACAATTTTTAATTGTTGCAAAGACAAAACACCCGATTGCCTCCACTTAATCTGTCCGTTTTGGAACAACATCAACGTTGGCACTCCTGTAATTTTATACTTATTTGCCAATGCTGGATTTCTATCCACATCGATTTTCACAACTTTGATTTTATCGCCCGTTTGGTTCGCAAATTGTTGCAATGTAGGTGACATTGCTTTGCACGGCCCGCACCATTCAGCAAAAAAATCAATCAAAACAGGGGTATCTGTACCCACCAATTCTTCAAATGAACCTGTCATTGTATGTATCTATTTAATGTATTATTTTGTATATTTTCCTTTCTTTTCGGGTTCGTACTTCACCATGATTTCAATCCAAATGGAGCGCGATAATCGGTAAATAATGGGGGTAAGTACAAGTGTCAAACCTACATATATACCGATATAATACCGCCAATCT
>JBKBRQ010000249.1:0-3472 GCA_046292055.1 Spirosomataceae bacterium
GTAATCATTGACCAGTTATTGTGCTTACCACTCCCGTTAATACCTGCAAATGGTTTTTCATGAAAAAGAACCTCAAACTGATGTTTTTTGGCGATTTTTTTCATTAAATCCATCAAAAGGATGTTGTGATCGCATGCAAGATTGACCTCTTCAAACGTTGGAGCAACCTCAAACTGGGCGGGTGCAACCTCATTATGACGTGTTCTGACGGGAATCCCTAATCGGAGTGCTTCAATTTCAAAATCTACCATAAAGGCATTTACCCTTGGTGCAATTGTTCCGAAATAGTGGTCATCTAACTGTTGTCCTTTTGCTGGCGAATGTCCAAAAACGGTTCTTCCAGACATAACCAAGTCAGGTCTCGCTTGGAACAATGCCTTGTCTATGAGAAAATATTCTTGCTCACAACCCAAAGAAACACTTACTTTTTCTACATGTCTATCAAAAATAGTGGCAACCGAAGTTGCTGCCTTGTCAAGGGCAACGATAGAGCGGAGAAGCGGTGTTTTGGTATCAAGAACCTCTCCTGTATAAGAAATATAAACAGAAGGAATACAAAGTGTGCCCGTTCCGGCTTCATTAAACATAATAAACGCAGGTGATGTCATATCCCAAGCGGTATATCCGCGGGCCTCAAACGTTTCGCGAATACCGCCACTTGGAAAAGAAGAAGCGTCCGGTTCTTGTTGAACCAATGAAGAACCTTTGAACACCTCAATGGCTTTTCCTTCAATGGTTATATCAAAAAAGGCATCGTGTTTTTCAGCAGAACCACCTGTAAGTGGTTGAAACCAGTGTGTATAGTGTGTGGCTCCCTTCGAAACGGCCCACTCACGCATGGCCGTAGCAATTTCGTCTGCTACTTTTCCTTGAATACTTTCACCTGTCTTCAACGCTGCTTGAAAAGCACGAAAGACATCGAGCGCTAGTCGGTCGCTCATAACTTCGTTGGTAAACACATACTCACCGAAATATTCAGTGACTTTATTGGAGGGAAGGTTTACTTTGTAAGGTAAACGTTGCTGTGCCATTTCTACAGCCTTGTGTCTGATAACTGCCATTGATATGTAAATGGATAAATGTTTACGTTTTAAACGAACAAACGGCGATACGATAGCTACATACTGATTTATCTAAATCCTAGTATATTTGCGGTTCAACCTTTTGCCTACCAGAAAAACAGCGAAAAACAAAGACGTATTTTCAACTACTTTCATGGTCAAAAATACGTCATTATATCTGTTTAGAAAAATAATTAATGAATATGAAACAACGAATCCAATTTATCATCGTCTACTTTGCCTTTTGGGTGATATTCTTTTTATCCGCGCGGTTCATTTTTTTAAGTTACCATATAGCAGATACTAAGCTCCTTACATTGGAACAACTTTGGGGGATTTTCACTAAGGGGGTGCGGATGGACTTATCTATGGCAGGCTATCTTTGTGTTGTACCTTACTTATTCGTTGCTTTCAGTAATTTCCTCAAAAAAGGACTCTTTGAAGGACTTATTTTCAGTTATACCTTCATCTCTGTGTTTATCGTAACATTTGCCATCGTTGCTGACTTAGAAGTGTTTAACGTTTGGGGAAACCGATTAGACTTGACACCCATTTATTATCTTTCTTCAACAAAAGAAGCCCTCGCTTCAGCAAAAGCCTCCCCTTTTTTACCTCTATTTCTCTCTTTCATCTCGCTTATTATCATTTCTTTTTATATCGTTTATCGTATCCTCGCAGAACGAATTTACGGATGGAATTACATCAAAAATTGGCCTTTTATGGGTGTAATTTTAAGTGCGACGCTCTTGTTGTATGTACCTATTCGTGGCGGAATCAAACCTGAGAAGTTAACTCCTTCATCTGTTTATTTTTCTAAAAATAACTTCGCCAATATTGCTGCCTTGAACCCTACATGGAATTTCTTGTACGCTTTTACGCATTCTGCCATAAAAATCAATCCTTATACCTATTTACCCAAAGAAGAACTACAAACTGCCTTAAAAGGGCTCTTTAATTCATCAGGAAAGCAGATTCCACTAATTGCCAAAAACAAGCCCAATATTTTGATTTTGATTCAAGATACTCCCATCAATCAGGAGCGTATGGACAGTATATTTATGCGGATAAATAAACCATATATTTCCTTTCCAAATATGTATGCTAGCGGTGACCAAGCAGAAGAAGGATTAGTCGCATTACTTAGTGGTTTTCCATCTTTGGCTCAAAATCAATTGTTAGAAGACCCTCAAAAAATAACCAAACTCCCCTATCTATCCCGAATATTTTTCGAACAGAATTTTATAGTTTGAGTCCAATCCGAAGAACGTCTATCTTAAAACCCTATTTGATGGCAGGAAGCTTTACAAAAATCATTGATAAAAACGACTTTCCAACCGAAATGGGCGTACGTTCTGCAGCTTCTGACGTTTTGTTATTCGACCAATTTTTAGTCGAACACGCAACAAGCAAAAGTCAACCCTTTTTTGCGACCATTTTGCTACATTCAGACGAAAAATCAACGATATCGATTCGAAAAATCAAGGACAGAAAGAAAGCATCATCAATAGATACACAAAGGTTAACCGCTTTTTTAGAAAAGGCAGCCCAAACAACGTGGTGGGATGAAACCTTGGTTATCCTCGTCCCAGCCACTTCACTTGGACATGCTACTTCAGGTACAGCTTTAGAAGCGATGCGAAGCCCGATGTATTGGTCAGGTGGTGCAATTCATCCAAATAATGCAACCCTATCAGTCATTCATTCACAGGTTGATTTACCGAATATTCTATTGGCTCAGCTTAAAATGAATGAAGAGATAACTCATTTTACATGGGGAAAAAACAGTACACAAACACAAACACCAAGTTGGGCATTTTTTAACTTAGAAGACGGAATGGGAATTGTGAAACCAGCAGGTTATTGGCTGTATGATACAGAAAAAAAGGAACGTGTGTTTCAATCAAAAGGAATAGAAAGGAAAGACAGACAACAAGGATTAGCTATTCAACAAAAATTACAACAAACATTCATTGACCTATAAGTCAACGGATTTCTTAGAAGAATTACTTTTTTATTTACATCAAAAACGAGGAACCACACCCTCGTTTTTTTATTGTTTATTCTTGGAAAAACACAATATGTATATTTTTAACTTTGTCAATATTCGCCCTAACAAAAAGAGTATAAAGAGATAAAAAATGAAAATTAAGCCAAAAGAGATATTATAAAAAATGAATAATCATGCAAAAAATGAAAATTAAGCTGAAAAAGGCCTCAAAAAAAGGAGATTAGTCGAATAAAATTCAGAAATTTCAAATAAATTATTGTACAATTTCAATAATTTAGAATAAAAAATTGTAACTTTACATTCTAACTTTGAAAATCATGAAAAATAAAACAGTATTACTAAATGCATTTCTAATATTTTTAGGAATCGGATTTTTTTTCCTATTAATGGATTTTTTAGGATT
>JBKBRQ010000250.1:0-3429 GCA_046292055.1 Spirosomataceae bacterium
CCATCAGCTTCACCCCTTTCATATATTCTGAATTGATTGCCTCTTCCACACTTTTTTGCCCATCAGCAAGTAACGTACCAAGCGGAACTTGAAAATCTTTTTGAATTTTCTTTTCTAGTGTACCATCAAAAATCCAAGCTGCTAATTTCACCAATACATTTTTTGTCTTGATATCAAACTCTGGCTCACCCAATACAATAGCTTGTGTTGCTGGATCGTAGACGGGTAAGGCTTTCAGATAAATTGTTCCTTTTAAACTTCCAGCTAATTGAATCTGAAAAACCAATTTATCGCCAGAACCACCAACGATTACGTCTTCAATTGAAATCTTATATTTCCCGTCTTTAAATATATATTCTGTACCAATGAAGTTCTTTTTTGCCAAACTAGTTGCGTCCTCGTAACCCACCGTATTTACCAAACTAACCTTAAAACTTTCTGCAATCGTTGTGGTACTTTTAAAAGGCGGTGCTTTCGTGATGGGTGCGGCTGGTTGTGGCTTTTTACCTATCGATGTTTCTGTATAAGCTTTTAGACCAACTGTTAGCTTAATTTTTCGTTTGTCGTATGTAATGGGTATTGTGCTCACTTCTAAAGGGGTGAACTGCAACCATGTTTGGTACTCTTCGTCTAATAAATAAGGTGATTGCGCCGTATTCCAAGCTTGTACCACGTATTTGTCTAAGGAAATTTCTTTGGATATTGTCTCATCAATGGTAGAAGCAACATCTTGTAAATTTGCTTGCAATAACTTCGTAACAACAGCAGCTATTGGAATCTCAACTCCCCCAACTTTTAGAACAGGTTTGGTTACATACGAGAAGCCTTTCGGTGTTGTCAGCGTTTGAATTTTCCAGTCAGGAAGTAAGTTAAATGCCGTAGAAAAGCGCATTATTACCTCGAAAGATGTTTCCCCGTACTGTTTAAAGCCAAAAGCACCATATCCTTTTTGAACCCAAATTTTAATTGGAACTGCAAAATCAAAAATATTATTGGTAGCAGATGTGAATACCATATTTTTGGTCTTGGTAATCAGTACTTTTAAATCGTCGTTGTTATTATTTGTAAAACTGTCATCTCTGTATATTTCGGTACCAATTGATTGATTGATTTGTTTTTCCAAATCGGTCAATGAAATCTCAATAGGTAGCGCAATGGTAGAAACTAACCGAAACGATGGAATATTCGTAATGGCAGGAATTTCTGTAGGTGCCTCCACTTTTATACTTTTCTGTGCGAATGCAGGAGAAATGCTCGCAATTTGTAAACCACCTAATAAAACTAAATGTGCGAATCTCATGTATTTATTTGAATTTAATCAGTGTTGCTCCGTAGCCAAATTTTTCTTTTTGTGCATCTTTAAACCACGCGACAGAGCTATGTTTTGCTAATTTACGTTGAATTTCTTGTTTCAAAACACCATTACCAACCCCATGAATAAAAGTCATCGTGTCTAGGCCTCTAGCCAAACCTGACTCCAAGCATTTTATAAAATAATTTAACTGATACCCCAAGCATTCATTCTGCGGAATTGTCACACCAGCAGGTGTGATTTTTTCAATATGCAAATCAATCACTTGTTCAACAGACGAAATGGAAGAAACCTCCTCCACATTTTTACTCAACATGGCATCTTTGAGTTTTTGAGCGGAGAGAGACGATAAATCCACTTGTGCAACAGGTTTTGCATCAAGCTGAAAAACATATCCCGATTCATTAATCAAAGGTATAGCTTGTTTTTTCGAGAAAAAGGAATTGGCACGACACCGAAGCTTGTATTCGAACAGAGGCTTTACGGTCATTGAACCTACTCTAAAAAATAAAGTTTGAAACTGAAAAGCCCCCCAGTCTTCAAATTGAGAAAGTTTAAACTCTGTCAATGATTTAGCGGTTTCTTTTGGAGCTAAACTACCTCCAAGTAGCCCAAATGTTTGTCCATTTTTCTCATTTGTCAGTACATAAGATAAAGTCCAATCTGTATTATTTGAGACATACAGTACAATTCGCTCATTATTGATAGGTAGAAAAGACAAATAAATGCCCGTTTCAGCTAGTGGTTTCGTTTTCATTCCACTTCCGCCACTTGTAGTTGACGTAGGCTTTGCCTCTGGCTTAAAATAAGTCAATTCATGATCTGCAATTTTAACCACCTCTGACGCATGAACGGGTAGTAAGAACCCTTCTTCGATTTCTACCTCAACGATATTTCCTGCAGATATAGAAACAATATTTCCCTCTTCTCTACCGTGCAAAAGACGCACCTTATCACCAATTGTTAATGCCATTGTATTTGTTTATTTTCCAATATATTTACGAATTCCCCATTCAAAAGATAGACTAGTAAGCAATAGAAAGAATAAAATATACCAATCAATCGTATCCGTCCATTCTTCACGTGTAATTACCTTGCCCGCTGGGATATTATCAACAAGATACTGTACCAATCCCTCACTATTTTGCTTTAGTACAAATTTCCCTTTTGAGCCATTAGAGAGCGTTCGAAGCAAGTCATGGTTTGCTTCCCTGATTTCTAGTTCTTTATTTACACCATTCACTTCAAAATAACCAGTAGTTCCAATCTTTTTCCCATCCAAAGTAGCCTCAGCACGAAACGTGTACAGTCCAGGCTTAAAACCAGATTGTTGAAAAGTTGTTGCTGGAACCTCGGAAATAGCTTCATACGACTTTTTAAAATTTTGTTTCGTTTCGATTGCGAGATTAACAACTTGATTTGAAATTGGTTCTCCTAATACATTGAAGGTTTCAATTAATAACTCAACTGCCTCTCCCTGATAAAAAATTTCTTTTGTAGGCCGTACACGTAACTGATTTGATTCTGATTTTTTTTCAATCAATTGTAACATTTTGAGCCAAAAAGTATCAAATACAGAAAATTCACTTTTCTCTTGAAAAGAAGCCATTCTCCACTGCCAAAGACCATCTCCTACAAAAAATCCCATGGGAGTCATCTCCGAAGTTTGTACAAAGAGCAGCGGTTTATTTGTTTTTACGATCCCGATAACTTGTTCTAAAATAACTTGACAATTGGAAGCCAACTGAAATGTCCCATACGGAGAAAAAACGGCAGGAAAATCTGGCAACATTTCTCCTAACTGCGTATCAATCAATAAAGACTCTTGTCCATTAGCAACTACTCCACGTACTTTATCAGCCCTTGAACTTGCCACAGAGATTTGAAGCGTTTCTTGTAGTTTATTTAAAAGAGGAATGGATGTTTGCGCACCAACAACAAAAAAGATAGGTGTCTTTTTCCGAATTAAAGAAGAGATTAATTCCTCTGAATAAGCGAGAGAAGAAGGTATTTGATGCGCAATAACCCATTCATACGTCTCGTCAGCCAGTCTATTTAAATTTGTCCGATTAGATAAAGTCGATAAAACTTGTGTATTTATGTCAAATTGTCCACTC
>JBKBRQ010000251.1:0-3424 GCA_046292055.1 Spirosomataceae bacterium
TACCACGAATTGCTTGTTCTCCGCCTGTTTTGATGAACACATTTCCAGGTAAGAAAGGTGCTAAGTCAGCCACAACACCGATTGGCCCCATTCCAGGACCACCACCACCGTGCGGGATACAGAACGTTTTATGTAGATTTAGGTGGCAAACGTCCGCACCGATTTTGCGCGGCGAAGTCAATCCAACTTGCGCATTCATGTTGGCGCCGTCCATATAGACACGTCCTCCATGTTGGTGAATGATATCACAAATTTCGATGATAGATTCCTCAAATACTCCGTGCGTTGAAGGATATGTCACCATCAAACACGCCAAGTTAGCGGCATGTTGGGTTGCTTTTAATTGCAAGTCTTCTACGTCGATGTTTCCTTTCTCATCACATTTTACAACAACCACTTGCATACCTGCCATAACAGCTGATGCAGGGTTTGTACCGTGAGCAGAAGATGGAATCAGGGCAATGTTTCTATGCGCATCTCCTCTACTTTGGTGATAGGCACGAATAACCATCAAGCCCGCATATTCTCCTTGCGCACCCGAATTTGGTTGGAGAGACATGGCGTCAAAGCCTGTAATTTCGCACAACCATTTGCTTAAGTGGTCAAACATGATTTGGTATCCTTTGGTCTGATCTACCGGAGCGAACGGATGTATTTGTCCGAACTCAGGCCAAGTAACCGGAATCATTTCTGTGGTTGCATTCAGTTTCATGGTACAACTACCGAGTGAAATCATCGAATGAACCATAGATAAGTCCTTGTTTTCCAAAGACTTAAGATATCTTAGCATTTCGTGCTCTGTTCTGTATTTCGAGAACACCGGATGCGTCATATATGTAGAGGTACGTGCTAGAGCGCTTGGAATCGCCAGTTCAATGGTAGGCGAAACTTGCATTTCTACCATTTTGCCGGCGGCTTCCATAAAAATATCGAGAACATCAACGAGATCATACATCGTTTTGGTTTCATCAAAACTCACTCCAACACGGGAATCATCGAAATATCTAAAATTAATCCCAGCGGCTACTGCTAATTCGCGTACTTTCTCGGCACGACCCGGGATATTCACCGTGATGGTATCAAAAAACGATTTGTTTTCAACCTCGATGTCAAGTTCTTGAAGTTTTTCTACAAGTAATTGCGTCAAGCCAAAGATACGACCAGCAATATTTTTAAGACCATCAGGGCCATGGTAGATTCCGTAGGCACTCGCCATAACAGACAAAAGTACCTGAGCGGTACATATATTGGAAGTCGCTTTTTCTCTGCGAATGTGCTGCTCTCTTGTTTGAAGCGCCATCCGGAGTGCTGGATTTCCTTCTTTATCGATAGACATACCAATAATTCTACCCGGTATTTGTCTTTTATATGCATCTTTCGTAGCAAAGAACGCAGCGTGTGGCCCACCGTATCCCATAGGTACGCCTAAACGTTGCGCAGTTCCGATAACGGCATCCGCTCCCATTTCACCAGGTGCTTTTAGGAGAGTTAAGGCTAATAAATCTGTAGCTACTGTAACAAAAACCTGGTTTTCTTGTGCCGCTGCGATGAAAGGTGTATAGTCGATTACATCCCCGTTGGTTGCAGGATATTGCAATAAAACACCGAAAAGAGATTCGTCTGTAAGGTCAAGTTTGGCATAATCACCAACAACTACTTGTACGCCGATGGGCACAGCGCGACCGATGACGACGTCAATCGTTTGAGGATGACATAAATCTGACACAAAGAAAGTAGTTGCATTCTTCTTTGTTCCTTTTCGCGAACCGAAGAACATAGACATGGCTTCAGCGGCGGCAGTACCCTCATCTAAAAGCGAAGCATTGGCAATCTCCATGGCGGTTAAGTCACAAACCATTGTCTGGAAATTCAAGAGCATTTCGAGGCGTCCTTGTGCAATTTCCGCTTGGTAAGGCGTATAAGCAGTGTACCAAGCTGGATTTTCAAGAATATTTCGAAGGATAACAGGAGGAACAACCGTATCATAGTAACCTGTACCGATAAAACTTCTCGCTATTTTATTTTGGCGCGCAATGCTTTTAAACATTTTGAGGAACTGTTGCTCACTCAATGGTTCAGGAAGTTGGAGCGGATTATCGAGGCGAATAGAAGCGGGAACAGTTTGTTCAATTAATTCATCTACCGTTGATACGCCCACTGTTTGGAGCATACTTTCGAGATTTTCTTTTTGTTTACCGTGATGACGGTACTCAAATTTTTCTGGAGCGTCGAGCTTTAATTTCATTGGATGATTGTGTACTTGCGAAAACGGTTCGATTAGAAAGTGACAAAATTAACTAAAATTTAAAATTCATTGTCAAAGCAATTTGTTTTTTGGCAAACTAATTTAATTTTACCCACGAACCATTAATCTGATTGAAACATGCGAAAAACCAAAATTTTAGCGATTGTCGCGGGTTTATCCCTACATTCGTTTGGACTCTATGCACAAAATGTGCCTGTAAGCACCTTTGCGGAAACCATACAAGCGGAAGATTTAAAAAAACACCTCACTTATATTGCTTCCGATGAGCTAGAAGGGCGTGATACCGGCTCAGAAGGGCAACGTAAAGCAGCCGAGTACATCGTAGCACAACTTAAATCCTATGGTCTAACACCTATCGTACCTACAGGATCAGGAGAAAAAAGCTATTTTCAACCTTTTACTTTATATAAAAAAGATTGGCAGATGGCTCAATTGGAAGTCAAAGGGAAAAATAATGTATTGTTTACGGACTATTTCCCGAATGGATTAGTGCATATTCCAGAAAAAAAAGAGCTTGAAATCGTCTATTTACCTTATGGATTACCGGATGAATACGCGAAAAAAGACTTAAAAGGGAAAGCTGTCCTTTTTTGGGAGGGCTCACAAGAAGGAGAAGCAAAATGGGTAGGAACAGATGGACTTCGCGCGAAAGTGGAAGAACTCAAAAAAGCAGGTGCCGTTTGTTTTTTTGAGATTTCAAATGCAGATGCTAACGGATTTAAAACAAAAACAGCTGAACGAAGAGCCATTTTATCTAGGTATAACCGATTGGTTTTTGAACCAACACAAGACCAAGAAACGGCAGCACCTACATTTACCGTATCACAAAGTGTGGCAGCAGAGATGACAGGAATCTCCGTAGAGAAGTTAATACAGGCTAGACAAGCTAAGAAAGCGAGTAGTTCGACATCTAAAGTAACCGTTCAACTAAAGCGTGGAAATACCCCTGTTGAAACCATGAATGTGATGGGTTTTTTGGAGGGAACGGATAAAAAGGAAGAAGTCATTGTTATATCCGCACATTTTGATCATGTGGGTAAAGATGCCAAAGGTAACATTTACAATGGAGCAGACGACGACGGGTCGGGAACATGTGCAGTACTCGAGTTAGCTGAAGCCTTTACGAAAGCGAAAGCAGCGGGGCACGGACCAAGAAGG
>JBKBRQ010000252.1:0-3409 GCA_046292055.1 Spirosomataceae bacterium
AGCGATGGTTGTCTCTAATCTGAGCGACTTTTCCAAATCGGGAATGGCGGCAGAGTAATTTTCAAAGAAAAGATGGCACTTTGCCCGAAATAAATAGAGATAGGCACATTTTGGATGTTTTTCCTCCTCCTCACAAAAAAAACGGAAAGCTTCCGCAATTTTCCCTTCATCAAAAAGCGAAATACCTGTCCGAACCGGTTTTCTAAGACGATCTTCTTCTGTCTCGGAGAAAGAAAAATCACCCATCAGCCAACCATGTAAAAAAGAGGGTAGCATGAAAAATAATAATTCCATAATGCTTTAATTCGTTTGTATTTTATTTACAACTTACACATAATGAGCAACTTACTTACCCCAAAACAAACGAAATAGTACTTTTAGTACCGTGTAAATGCTCTAACAATCAAAACAATCACACAAATCAAAAACATCACAATAGATATTTTATTGATACCATGCATCATCTTTAAGTTAAAGCTTGAAGGATACTTACCTGTTTCATCTTTCCTGAAAACACGCAGGAAATACGAAAAAACGGGCATAATTTGCAGGTATTTGATTAACTTATTCATATATTATTTAATTTTCGTTTTCTAAAACAACTTCTGGTTCAAACCAACGCCCATCCTCTCGAATTAAGTTAATGAGTTCATCTACTGCTTTATCTGTATGCACAGAGCGTTTTACTACCGTTTGACCTCTGTACAATGCGATTTTATCTTTGCCCATTCCAACATATCCATAATCTGCATCGGCCATTTCACCTGGCCCATTAACAATACAACCCATGATGCCAATTTTAACCCCTTTCAAGTGATCCGTTCTCTTACGAATCATAGCTGTAGTTTCTTGTAAATCAAAGAGGGTTCTCCCACAAGATGGACAAGATATATACTCTGTTTTTGACATTCGTGTTCTCGCAGCTTGTAAAATGCCAAACGAAGTCGAATTAAGCATTTTTAACGATTCTGGTAAAACGCTGTCTGTACTTAATAAAATACCATCTCCTAGACCATCTACCAATAAACCACCTACATCTGTGGAAGCAAAAAGCTGTAAATCACTATCAGACAATAAATTATATTTTCTTTTGATAACTACAGGAATTGTACATTCAGCTTCCAATAAACGCATGAAAGCGGCCCGTAAAGCTGGCATTGCATGTGGATTTGTAGATTGTAACCAAATAACTAAGTCAGAGCGATTTTTAAGGAGTCCTATCAAGTCTTCCGTTATTTCTTGGTCAGTCACACACAAGAAATTTAATTCTGGATGAAACACACTTGAAGAAACGAGCTCGGTTCTTGTAAAAAGTGGATAGGTAAATTCTTTTTCCTCCATGTTTTCCCAAACACGATAATCAACGATTTCTCGCAAGCCGTTAGGAAGCATAAAACTAGCAGGGATTTGGCCTGTGTAGATGTAATCACAAGCTAAATCATTCGAACGCCATTTATCCAAAAGTGGCATGTAAAAATACCCGACTGGTTTAATCGTATCAGTCTCATTCACGATTACTTGACTAAAATCAGCAATCACTCTTGGCACTTGAGTTCCACCAAAATTAACTACTTCCTTCGTCGTTCTTCTTTGGTATGTAAATGGATTTATTGGATTTAAGGAAGGTAAAGAAATAGGCTCCTGCTTTTCAACACGATTCGTATATCTATCAATTAGGGCGCGGGCTACAGGTGCTTCAAACTCTGGGTCTTCCGTTAGACTGACACGAACAGTGTCCCCTAGCCCATCTTCTAGAAGTGTACCAATACCCATAGCAGACTTAATTCGGCCATCCTCTCCTTCACCTGCTTCAGTTACACCAAGATGAAGTGGATAAGGCTTTAATCCCTCCTCATCTAATCTTTTTACCAAAAGCCGGTACGCCTGAACCATCACTTGAGGATTCGAAGACTTCATTGAAATGACAATATTATCGTAGTTTTCGTCTTCACAAATCCGTAAAAACTCTAAGGCAGACTCTACCATTCCAAGGGGAGTATCTCCATATCTACTCAAGATACGGTCCGAAAGAGACCCGTGATTAGTACCGATGCGCATCGCCGTTCCATATTCCTTGCATATTTTAATAAGTGGAAGAAAACGCTCCCGAATTCTGTCTAGTTCGTCTTGATAGGCGACTTCCGAATAATCTATAATTTCGAATCTTTTTTTGTCGGCGTAATTCCCTGGATTTATACGTACTTTTTCGACAATACGAGCAGCTAGTTCAGCTGCATTTGGGGTAAAATGAATGTCGGCAACTAGAGGGACGTCGTATCCACGAACACGCAGCTCTTTTTTAATTTGTTCTAGATTTTGTGCTTCTTTAACCGATGGTGCAGTAATACGGATGAGTTCACACCCGCTTTCTATCATTCGGATACATTGTTCAACAGACCCAAGGGTGTCCATTGTATCTACTGTTGTCATGGATTGTACACGAATGGGGAAATCAGAACCCATTGTTAGACCACCAATTTGAACAGTATGTGTGTTTCGGCGTTGATAGCTCGACAAAGAAGGACAGTACAAAGAATTCATTGAAATGATAATTTATTGGAGTAGGCATATTTGAATAGTACAAATTTACCCGTTTTTGTAAATCATTAACAATACTTTGAACGAATCTGTTTGCAAAGTCGTAATTTTGTATCAATAATACGTGATATATGAAATCAAGAGAGGTGAAAGTGGTTGATAAATTACCTGTAATGGAGTCTTTTTATACATTACAGGGAGAAGGTATGCACCAAGGAAAAGCAGCGTATTTCATTCGGTTGGGAGGTTGCGAGGTGGGTTGCGTTTGGTGTGATGTAAAAGAATCTTGGGATGCGCAGGCACACCCTAGTTATTCTGTAGAAGAAATTATTGAAAAAGCAGTAGGATTTCCAGGCAGACTAGTAGTTATAACAGGTGGAGAACCACTCATGTATCAATTGGATGAGCTTACAGAAAAACTACAAAAAGTTGGTTTTCAGACAAATATAGAAACATCTGGAGTTTACCCTATTTCCGGAAAATGGGATTGGGTCTGTTTTTCGCCTAAGAAATTTCAAACACCCGTTGATTCCATTTACGCACACGCAAATGAACTTAAAGTAATCATTTATCACCGTTCTGATTTCGAATTTGCGGAGAAGCACGCTAAGTTAGTAAATGAAGGTTGTCATTTACTATTACAACCGGAATGGTCAAAGCAAACAGAAATTCTTCCATTAATTATCGAATATGTAAAGCAAAATCCGAAATGGAAAGTGAGTCTGCAGACACACAAGTTTATGGAAATTCCTTGATTTACTGTGTGTAGAGACTCTCAAAAACGATTAGCTAAAATTTTAAATTATCAAACGTGTGGCTTTAAAGTACTTTTTTGGGGAATTAGCACTAAACGTACAATAAGTATATCTAC
>JBKBRQ010000253.1:0-3394 GCA_046292055.1 Spirosomataceae bacterium
AGGTTCGCCATTTAGTGGTGGTTTTGGAGCTGCCTGCTGGAGTAAAAAGTCAGGGAAAGTCGTGTTTCTTAGTTCTCAAAATGGACACAAACTTCCGATGATTAACTCAGAAATCATTGTAGAACTGAGAAAACTGGTACGGGAGCCAGAAATAGGCATAGATTTTGAATTGGAAGCCCTCCAACAATTGGTCGCTGAAATTCAGGAATTGGAGAAGCAAGAGTCGGAAATCAAGGAGACGGTATCTTAAATTTCCTTTTGGGGTCGATGAATGGCAAGTCCCGTTTGCTGAGGTATGTGAAAGAAAAAAGGGCTCTCACTGACCACTTAATAAATTTATTTTGTCGGGGGTAACGTGAACAAGTACATTTGTACCCTATTCAATTTCTTGCTTCGTGAAGCGATACAATAAAATGAGGGAAGCGTAGTAGCGAATTGAATAGACTGCTTAATCAAGGCATTTTTTGTAACGAAAATGCCTTATATGCAGGGCTTATGAAGTAAAATGAATTCTATTCAAAACCAAATTTAGAGATGAGGGAAATCGATGAGGTGACGGCGCAAAATATGCGTAGCTATTTTTCAATCAAATCCATTGTGGAGGATAGTATTTTTTATCCTGCTTCTGGTTTGGATACATCTGTCATTGCTTATTTTTCGCGTCAATACACCAGCTTTGTGCATGTAGATTATTCACATACAAGGGAGCGCGTGGAAAACAGCATGAAGCATCAATTTGGGGCGTTGGGATATGACTTGGTGGGAATGCGGTATGTGAGCCGAGATGAACTCACGCCGAGGGGATTTGCACCACGTCTTGCTCTTGCGCCACAGACCTTGAATACCTACGAAAAACAGCAGCTAAGTCATGGTTCTGTTCTGAAAAACTTCACGGCTTCGGGGTTTACGCCGTTTGCGACATGGGCGGTGTATGAACGGAATCCGTCGAAATTAGCTACGAACCAGCAGCGTGTGAAGCGGTTTTCGTTGCTTCACATTGGGGGAGAAGCGTGTGCTGTATTTGAGGGTTTGTACTTAGGCAATAGGGTGAATCCGGTGGGTGTGGCGATTGTAGGACCTGGTGAAGACAAAGAGGAGAATTGGACGGATTTTCGGAACCCGGATTTTCGGTTTTACCAAGCAGTCGCGTACAATGTGACCAAAAACAAGGCGCAAATGCCTGCTGTGTTATTCACAAACCAAGCCGATGAACATACGGGTTGCTTTTGGCCAGATTATACGTTTAAAAAAGGCGTAGAACTCCCGCAGCGTACGTATTCGGTTTTTGAGAAAAACCCAACCGTATGAAGCGTATAATATCCTATTGAGTGGAGGAATGTATGACTTGATTGATGGTATAGTAAAACTAGCTTACCGAATTACCGATGCGGAGTACGACTATTTGTGCGAAGTATTAACAGACGAAGAAAAAGGAATTAGTTGGCTGATTTTGGAATGGAATTCTCTTTTCTGATGGGTGTATTTTTAGACAGATTTATTTAATATATGCTACGCTCTCAATTTGCTACGCACTGTGTTGCAAATTGAGAGGAAGGTAAAGATTGTCCGGTTCGGATGCGTTGCACGAAAAGCAACTAATACGAAGCCGGACAATCTTATTTTGGGGAGGCTTGACCGCTTAATGAATTTATTTTGGTATTTGTCTCCTCATGCCCTAATTTTATTGTGATTATAAGACGAATGGTCATTATGCTAAGTGCTAATTATAGATGAATGTAACTGAAAAGATGGAAGAACATACAAAACAAGTAAAATCCAAAAAGCGGGTGGCTGACCACGGCGAAGTCTTTACCAACCAAAGGGAAGTAAACGCCATGCTTGACTTGGTGAAACATGAAACAGAACGCATTGACTCCCGCTTCTTAGAACCAGCTTGTGGTAACGGAAATTTTTTAGCAGAAGTACTTCGCAGAAAGTTACAGGTGGTTGACCATCGATATAGCAAAAGTCAAGTGGAATGGGAACGCTATGCTGTTATTGCTGTATCGAGTATTTACGGTGTTGATATTTTAGAAGATAATGCCCAAGAATGTAGAGAGCGTCTATTCGACATCTTTGATACGTCTTATACGACCCATTTTAAGGACAAATGCAAAGACGAGTGCAGACGTAGCATAAAGTTTTTGTTCAGTAGAAATATACTTTGGGGTGATGCTTTAGACTTTACCAATCCCGAAACTAAACAACCGATTGTGTTTTCTGAATGGAGTGCTGTAAATGGCTCTATGTTGAAACGCAGAGATTATATGTTCAAATTTTTAGTGGAGAAAACGCATCAGTTTTCAATGTTTAATGACGAAGGCAACGCAACAGCCATTGACGAACCTGTAAAGGATTTTCCGATGGTTCACTTCTTAAAGTTATCTGAATCAGAATTTTCAGGATTAAAAGATGCTCAGGATGAATAATTACGATGATATTACCTATAAAATAAATGGCTGTGCTATGAAAGTGCACAACACATTAGGCAATGGATTTCAAGAAGTTATTTACCAAAGATGCTTGGCTATTGAACTCCAAAGATCAGGATTGGAATTTGCCCGAGAATTAGAGCAAGATATTTTTTACGATGGCATTCATGTAGGTACTCGAAGAGCAGATTTTATTGTTGAAAATGATATTATCGTTGAACTAAAAGCACTTATTAATTTGGAAGATGTGCACTTGGCACAAGCTAAAAACTATTTAGTTGCGTATAATAAGCCCATTGGTCTGCTCATCAATTTTGGTGCAACAAGTTTACAAATCAAAAAAGTGTTCAACCAAAAATACCGTCAGAATCAGGATTTGCAAGATGGAAGGATGAACGGGATTAGATTAGCTAACGTATCCAGCAAATCCAAAAATCCTGAGCATCCTGATTCAGACAATAAAAGGAGTAAATCATGACGCAGACAAATTATAACCCAGACGTACTTTCCTGCCTTGCCAATCTGAGCAATGACGAAGTATTTACGCCACCGAATTTGGTGAATGATATGTTAGATTTGCTCCCTGCCGAGTTATGGAGTAACCCAAATGCCAAGTTTCTTGACCCCGTCTCTAAAAGTGGTGTGTTTTTGCGGGAAATGGCAAAGCGACTCATGGTCGGTTTGGAAACACAAATACCTGACAAGCAAGAACGCATTAACCATATTTTTACCCAACAATTGTACGGTATTGCCATTACAGAACTTACAAGTTTATTAAGCCGTAGAAGCGTGTATTGCTCTAAAACTGCCAATGGCAAATACTCCATTTGCGAAACCTTTGACGATGAGCAAGGCAACATTCACTATAAACGAATGAAACACACTTGGCATCCTTCGACAGGCTCAGGAGGAAAATGCAAATATTGTGGTGCTAGCCAATCAGAATATGACCGTGATGAATC
>JBKBRQ010000254.1:0-3385 GCA_046292055.1 Spirosomataceae bacterium
ATGTGTTGTTTCATCGGACTCGTACCCAGGCACTTTCCCTCCTCCAATTTCGCTACTTGGTGTCGCTTTTTCGAACGAAAAGTCTTTCCATCGATTTTGTAGATACGGATAGCTCATGAGTTCTTTCATGGGGACTTTCACAAAATCCATGTCACCAAGCCACTCGGCGCGGTCGGCATAGACTCTTCTTTCGGCTTCAATCATCACATGCGTGGTCGAATCGCTGTTCCAGCCCCATTTTTTGATAGGATGTGGCTCCATTAAGCGCATCAATTGAACCAGTGCTACGCCACCACTCGAAGCCGGCGGCATGGTTAAAATCTGGTAATTTTTGTATTTTTCCCGAATCGGTTCACGCCAAGCGGCTTGGTATTTTTTCAGGTCATCATGTGAGATAATTCCGCCACCTTTCTGCATTTCTTGAACAAGTAAATCAGCAACTGGGCCAGCATAAAAGCCATTTCTCCCCTCTTTTTGAATGGCACGAAGCGTTTTCGCCAAGTCTTTTTGTATCAAAATATCTCCTTTTTTCCATTCTTCGCCAGATGGATGCATGAAATAAGGCGTATCTTCTCCATTTACCTCTTTAAACACCTGCTTCATTCGATTGAGTCCTAATGCTTCTCGTTCGGTTAATACCACACCGTTTTCGGCCAAATCAATGGCAGGTTGTAGAATTTTTGACCAAGCTAATTTTCCTAATTTTGCATGAAGCTCTGTCATTCCATCTACAGAACCGGGCACGCCACTTGCCAAATGACCCAATAAACTCAAACCTTGGCGTACTTCGCCTTTTTCATCGAGATACATATCTCTGTGTGCTTTCAATGGGGCTTTTTCACGAAAATCCAACGTGTAGGCTTGTCCATTTTTCGTACGCACTACCGCGAAACCTCCGCCACCAAGATTACCCGCAAACGGAAAAACAACGGCGAGGGCGAAATGTGTGCCAATAGCAGCATCAATCGCATTTCCACCCATTTTTAATATTTCTACACCCACATCAGAGGCATCAGGATGTGCAGATGCCACCATCCCATTTTTAGCAATGACGCCTTTTTTATCTGAGTAAAAGGGTTTTTGATTTTCATCTTCCACAAATAGGGAGAATAAGCCATCCCCTACTTTTTCTTGGACAGGTTTTTTGGTTGTTTGACAGCCCACAAAAGCAAGTGTGGCGCAGAGAAGTACTATTTTTTTCATTCGTTTCGATTTTGGTTGCTCGTTTGAACGAATTTACGGGCAAATGCATGGACATTCTGTAAAAAACCACAAAAAATTTTGAATTCATGAATTGATTCTTACATTTGCAGTATGAAAATAACACAGTTACAAGCGGCAAATTGGTGGCGTTCAATCCGACAAGATTGAACAGTTTGCGCTATGTAGTTATTTCAAAGAAATTATTTGGCTTGCTGTTCCCTCAGTAAGCCTTTTTTTATGATTAAAATCGACGTAAACATGTCTAACTTTTCGATTACTACCCGCCAAAAAAGATTTTTAGCGGATACACTCACGCCCGTCAGTATTTTTCTACGCCTGAGAAACCAATATCCTTTCTCTGTCATTCTAGAAAGTGCAGACTATCATGCTATGCAAAATAGTTTTAGCTACATTGCATGTGACCCTATCGCGTCATTTCAATTGGATAATAACGAAGTCAAGCAAGTTTTTCCGGATGGAACACACGAACAGTTCACGCTTCAATCTCGTGAAGAAGCCGTTGACGCCCTCCGGGCTTTTGCCCAACGTTTTCAGTCTCCCGAAAACCCACACCCGTTTATTTCCAATGGTCTTTTTGGGCATATCACCTACGATGCAGTCGCCTATTTTGAAGATATCGAAATGCAAGCAAAAAGTGCTGAAACCGCCATTCCGCAAATTTTATACCGCGTGTATCGCTATGTCATTGCTATCAACCATTTCAAAGATGAAATGTACTTGTTTGAACATACTTATACACCCGAAGGCCAAACACCACAACCCATTGAAAATGGACTGGAAACACTTGAGATTTTCGTAAAAACGCCTAAAATCTCTACGGGCTCTTTTCAAGTAACAGGAGCGGAAGAAACCAACTTGACAGACCCTGAAATGCGTCAAATCATTGAGCAATGTCAAAAACATTGTCTTCGTGGAGATGTTTTTCAAATTGTTCCTTCACGTCGGTTCTCCACTGCATTTGCCGGCGATGATTTCAATGTATACCGTGCTTTGCGGAGTATCAACCCTTCTCCTTATTTGTTTTATTTTGATGGCGGAGATTACCATATCTTTGGTTCTTCACCTGAAAAACAAATTTATATCAAAGACGGGCAAGCAGAAATTCATCCGATTGCTGGGACTTTCCGAAGAACAGGAGATGACATACGCGATGCAGAACTAGCCAAAGAACTTCACGCAGATGTAAAAGAATCAGCAGAGCATGTGATGCTCGTTGATTTGGCACGAAATGACTTATCCAGAAGTGCCGATACGGTACAAGTTGAAGTTTTCAAGGAAGTACAATTTTATTCACATGTCATTCACTTAGTATCCAAAGTGACGGGTAAAATGACAGCTGGGACGAACCCGCTTCAATTGGTAGCAGATACGTTTCCGGCGGGGACACTTTCAGGCGCACCCAAACACAATGCGATGAAGTTAATCAACCAATTTGAGCCAACAAACCGAAGTATTTATGGGGGTGCGATTGGTTTCATGGATTTCAACGGGAATTTCAATCATGCCATTGCGATTCGTACTTTTTTGAGTAAAAACAATACCCTCTTTTACCAAGCGGGGATGGGCGTAGTTGCCAAATCGAATATAGAATCCGAGATGAACGAAGTCCATTTAAAGTTAGGTGCTTTGCGCAAAGCCATTGAAATGGCACAAGAAATTTAAGTTTTCACCCTTGAAATACACCCGATTATGCAAGTATTAGTTTTAGATAATTACGATTCTTTTGTTTACAATCTTGTTTATATTTTAAAAGAACTTGGTGCACAAGTAGATGTTTTTCGCAACGATAAAATTGCGTTAGAGGATATCAAGAAATACGATAAAATACTCCTTTCTCCTGGCCCTGGGATTCCGGAAGAAGCAGGAATTATGATGGATCTCTTGAAAGAATACCACACCACCAAGTCTATTTTTGGAGTTTGTTTGGGTCATCAAGCCATTGCAGAGGCATTTGGCGCCCAGCTACACAACATGGGCGAGGTTCTCCACGGCGTAACTACTGATTGCGAAGTGGTAGATTCCACGGACCTTCTTTTCCAAGGGATTCCTTCTCACTTTCAGGTTTGTAGATATCATTCTTGGACAGTCTTACCTAAGACAATGCCTGTTGATTTACGTGTTACAGCTCTTGATAACCAAGGATTTGTATTGGCAGAAGCAC
>JBKBRQ010000255.1:0-3381 GCA_046292055.1 Spirosomataceae bacterium
TGGTAAGTATCTAGCCGGCTTGGGTGAAGTACCGAAAGAACAAGGCGCACCTACCTTTCTGTATGTTGTTGGTGGTTTGCTCGCTTTGGTTTTCTTTTTGTTGATGTCCGGTACGATTACTGCACCCGTTTTAGCAGAGTCCATGCAATATGTAATTAGTGGTATTACGCTTCTGTATTTCTTCTACATTGGCGTTTTAGATAAATCCTTGACGATCGTCGAACGCAAGCGAGTCGGTGTACTTTTTGTGTTTTTTGTGGGGGCAACGTTATTTTGGTCGGGTTTTGAGCAGGCGGGTACTTCTTTGACGATTTTTGCAGATAGACATACAAATCGTGATATCGCTGGTTGGATTATGCCCGCGTCTTGGTTTCAAAATGCCAATTCTTTCTTTATCCTTGTATTTTCTGCACCTGTTGGCGCTCTTTGGGTGTACCTGAACAAAAAGAATTTGAATCCGTCTACACCTGTTAAATTTGGTCTTGGTTTGTTACAAATGGGTCTTGGTTTTCTTGTGATGTATTTCGCTGCAGAGTCTGTCTTAGATGGTTCCTTAGCGGGTATGGGCTGGTTGACATTTACGTACATGTTGCATACGCTTGGTGAACTTTGTTTATCACCCGTTGGACTAAGTACTTACACTAAATTAGCACCTAAAAAATACTATTCACAATTAATGGGACTTTGGTTTGTTGCTGCCTCTTTGGGTAATCTGATTGCAGGTTTATTTGCCGGAAATTTCAATGCAGAAAACGTACAATCGATGCCTGGTTTGTTCTTACAAGTTTGTTTGTTTGGTGCTGGATTGGGAATTTTCTTTGTTTTGTTCTCAAAACCATTCAAAAGTTGGATGGGAGGTATATCCTAAAAAAAAGCAGGAGTTAACCTCCTGCTTTTTTTGCTTGATATCCTTCTTTAGCAAGAAAAACAACGATTTTTTCTCTAAAATCACCTTGAATTAAAATTTCACCGTCTTTATCGGTTCCTCCCGAACCACATAATGTTTGAATTTTTTTTCTAAGTTGTTGCAAATCGTCCGGTTGTCCAATAAATCCAGAAATACGAGAGACTACTTTGTTTCCTCCCTTTCTGTCAAGCCAAACTTTCAATTTTTGCTGTGTATTGGGCAACGTTTCTACCTCATTTTCTTCCGAATCTGGAACAAAATCAGGGTTGGTTGAGTATACAATTCCATCTGTTTTTCTTTTAATTTTCATAAAATGATGCGTCAAAAAATTACTATTTTTATTTCAAGTCTTGTTCTTACCACTTTGCTTGCAAATATAACGGTCTTTGGGCAAATAAGTAATGCAGCTGCCATCCGGGATGTCATGGCAAAACAACAGTTTGCTTGGAACCAAGGGGATATTCCTACTTTTATGTCCTATTATTGGCAGTCGGACTCGCTGATGTTTATTGGTAAAAATGGCGTTACCAAAGGCTTTGAAGCAACCAAAGCACGGTATTTGCAAACATACGAAACGCGTGAAAAAATGGGTACTCTGACTTTCCAAATAAAGGAGATTCAAGAATTAGGGCCAAATGTCGCGTGGGTTTTGGGTAAATGGGACTTAGCACGTCCAAACGTAGGAGATATCGGTGGGTATTTTACGTTGATTTTCCGTAGGATAAACGGAAGATGGGTGATTTGCAGCGACCACACGAGTTAAAGAACGTATAATTTATTTTTTATTTAATATTTGTTGATTTATGGCTGAAAAAATACCTGTTGGTTCTGAGTACCGAATGAAATTTAGTTTTACCCAAGATGATGTCATTGCTTTTGCCAATTTGACGGGAGATCATAATCCTATTCACTTGGATGCGGAATATGCCGCACAAACACCTTTCAAGAAACCAATCATTCACGGACATTTAAGTAGCAGCGTGTTTACCAAATTCTTGGGAATGAATAAACCTGGAGGTCCAGGTTCTGTATATATGAAGCAGGTGACGGAGTATCTTCGTCCGATGTTTGTTGATACAGAATATGAGGTAGTGTTTCGTGTGGAGGCTGTGAATGAGGCGCGTAGCATTGCGGATATTTCTACTGAGGTATTCAATGTAGAAACCAAAAAAGTAACTATTCGCGGAACAGGCACGCTGATGAACAAAGAAAATTTTTAATCCTTGCGTATGATTCATAAAAAAAGCACTTCCTTCGAAGTGCTTTTTTTGTAATGAAATGGGAAATAAGCTTATTTCGGTAACTCTGTAATCCACATTTCTTTGCGGTTTTCTAACGGATTGTCAGAAATGAATTCTCGACTTGCTTGTGGCATTGGTCGTTGAGCACGCATACGAGCAGCAGCAGCTGAAGCAACAGGTTTTTGTGTGATATGTTCTAATGCAAGACGGAACAATGTCTCATTTTCGGAAGCAAAAGGTTGGAATGGAAGTACATTGTCTCGTTGTCTAATCGTTGGTGCAAACCCATCTACTGTGCCATAATCCGATTGACCGAGTGCATTCAAGGTCTTCAAAACGATTGGCTGAAGTCCCCATTCCCAACGTTTGTTTTCATCTTGTATCGTGATGGAACCTACGTTTTTCCCGGCTGTGTTGTCACCGATTACAATAACTTCCATATAAGGTAGCAAACTATTGATAACCAGTTCACTAGCAGAGGCAGTACTACGGGAAGTCAGTACATAAACTCTTTGCAATGTTCCTAGATTATCTGGTTCGTTTCTGAAGTAACGATTGAAGAAATTCGCTCCGTTTCTTTCAACAAAGTAATCTGTTACTTCTTTGTTCCATTGGTCTTTGTACATGATATTGTCTGTACTCAAGTTCTTAACAATCAAAGAAGTTAGTGTGACTGCCGAAGAAATCGCTCCACCACCATTGTAACGTAAATCTAAGACCAATTCATTGACACCCTTAGCTTTAAAGTCTGCAAAAACTTCCCGCAAACCATTGTCAAATGAGCTTAAAAATTGCAAATAAACCAAATAACCAATTTTTTTATTTTCCCGCTCTACTACCGTCGAAAACTGAATCGGATTTGTTTGAAGTTCCGTTTTTGTAACGGATACAACTCGGTCATTAGGTACAATTTCGCGCGTTGCATCATTCCAAGTACCAAGTGTCAATTGGAGTGATTCAGGCGCCAAGGCAGAGGCAAAGTTTTCAGGTGTGAGCGCGACATTGTTCACTTTCGTGATAAAATCTCCACGCTTGAGTCCTGCTTTTTCAGCTGGGCTACCTTTCAAAACATACGAAATGGCATACGCTACATTTTGTTGGGATTCATTTGTAAAGAAAGCAGAAGTACGTACCCCCAAAACGACATTTCTGCCTTGTAATGAGTTGATTAACTCTGTAGCACTTTTCTCAATCCAAGAGAAACGGTCTAATTCGCCGGGTTTCACGAGCAAG
>JBKBRQ010000256.1:0-3380 GCA_046292055.1 Spirosomataceae bacterium
ATAACACAAGGAAGCACCTATTCAGAGTGACTAAATAGGTGCTTCTTTGTTAGGAATAGAATAGACTATTATTTGACGAGTTCAATCCATCCTTTAAATGTGAGCGGCTCGACGTTCTCGGACAGTCTTTCAAAAACGACTCGAATAGAATAATAATACGAACCTGAAGGTAGCTCACGTCCATCGACAGTCCTGCCGTCCCAAGCCAAAGATTCGCTTGTACTTTCATATACTTTTCCTCCATTTCTATTGAACACTTCGATTGAAATAGATTGAATAAATGCTGGGCAGCGCATCGGTGAGAATGTATCATTTACACCATCTCCGTTAGGTGAAAATACGTTCGGGAACGAAATATTTGGGCAATTATCTAGGCAAATGGTATTACTTGCTGTTCCTTCAACTCCCAAACTATTTACGGCTGTGATGTAATAACAACCTGCAAAACCAACGCGGTTATTTCGCACATGGCGGAAAGTATTTACGCCAGAAGTAGCTGTTACAGAGCCAACTTGTGCAAATTCACCGTTTTCGTAGCGGCTATAATAGACATTATAGCGAACAATATCTTGTCTACAATTTTGTCCAGAAGCCGTGGAGGCTGGGTTTGTCCAACGCAACGTATTGGCAAAAAAAGCAGGGTCACAATAAGATTCGGTGTCAACTTGTTCGCAATCAATTGCCGGGATAGTCAGAATGGGTGCGCAAGGTGGAGAGTCGTCTAGTGGTGTCGCACAAATCTCTTGAGAATTATTCAGTAACAGGCCGAGCGTTTGCATTTGTGGATACATACCCGTGGTTTGGACATAATAGCAATACGATTGTTCATTTTGTAGAACGATACTTTGGTCGCCGTCAGCCAAGAAATTATCTTTTCCTGTATCCAAATACGTGAATGTATTGACAGCTGTAACAGGAACTTCTGCAATGAGATTGAACTGAGTTGGTTCGGCTAAAGAAGCACGATAAACGCGATGAATTTGATTTTCGTTAGACCAAGGTACATTGGCAAGCCATGACAAACGAACTTGTTGGTTATTTGCCAATGCGTTTAGGCGAACAGAGCTAGCTGGTGGTGTTTCACCAAGTAGCTGATTTCCTGCAAAATAGAAGGCAATTTTATAGCGATACCCGTTTTGTAAGGTATTTAATCTTGTATCTACAAAGGTGGTATCATTATTTTGGGTGCTCAATGTAGTTGGAATAGAAGCGATTTCCGTAAAAGTAGTTCCTTCAACGCCTGTTGCTCTGAGTAAACGATAGGTATAAGGAGGAGCAAAATCTCTGGGATTTAAACCAATGGGGCGCGCCCATTTAACCGTAATTTGACCTTCGTTTACATCTGTTTTATCGATTGTAACTTGCGTCATGATAGGTAGGTTTTCAGGAAGTGTACTACCGACGCAGGCTTCAGTTGAAGGAGCACTTTCCATAAAATCGAACGGAGAAATAGCTAATTTACCAATGATTCGGTAGCTGTATGTGATGCCTCGAAGCGCGCTTGGATCTAAAAAGGTAGTATCTTTTGAAGAGATTGTTGCGATGGCAGTGTACCCCCATGCGCTTGGCATACCGGTTGTACATTCGCCCGGATTTAGTCCGCTACAACCTTCTTTTCGATAGATGATAAGTTGGGTTTCTGCGGAACACTCAGGATAAGGCCTCCAGTTTAATCGTACGCCATTTTCAATAGAAACTCCGGCTAGTCCTCGAACTCTCGGGGGAAGGACTTTTATTTTAACCGATTTAGAATCAGTTAATTGTGTGTTAAAACGTCCAGGGAAATCTTCTACTTTGAAAATGACATCGTAGGCTTGTTCACGTACATGAAGGCAATTTGTTTCCCACTCGAAGGAAGCAATTTGTGGGCTTGGGCCTGTTATATCGCCCCCTATAAACTGGGCTGCTTTGGGTGGAATAAAAGAAAGTGGTTGGCCATTTTGGTCTTTATTGTAGACGCCACCTGAGGTAGTTATTCGAATGTTTTGGTCTTGGTTAGGGTCTTCTCCACGGACATCAAAGCGCAGTGTTTCTCCTGCTTCGATACATATTTCTTCCGGAACAGTTATTTGGGGCCTTCGGTTATCTGTTTCTACAACAATAATTTGCATATCACGGACAATCTCACCGATACGGATAAAAGTCCCGTCTAGTCCTTTTCGCCATTCCTCAACAATAAATGCGACGTTGTACTGCCCTGGCCTTCGGGGGGCATCCCAAATTAGGTCACCCGTTCTTGGATTTATTCGAAAAGTAGCGGGGCCATTTTCAGCTTCGTTTAATATGGGCGTAGCGCCTAAAGTAGCGGGGTCACTGTATCCAGCTATAAATTCACCAACACCGGAGGCAATATTTAAGTCACGTTTGGGAATCGTCAGTCGATACGACAAGCTATCTCCGTCCACATCAAAGGCGCCTGGGTTATGGATGTAACGCGCACCAACAGCTGCGGAGTCAATCGGGACATTCAGAAGAACAGGTGTACTATTTAGACCAATAGAAGAATTAATAAAAATAGTGGATTCAACAAAAAAGCTAATTTGGTCGGAGGGTTGAGGAAGATTGATTGTATTGGCATTCCGATTGGGGATACCACAAGAGATGGTATAACGACCTGCAGCAGGAAATGTAAAGAGCGTATCATATACATTGAGCATTGTAGAGCTATTGATAAGCACCCTTCTTTTTCTACCTACTTCGTATGAGATATTTTGGTTGGACGAAAGCCCAAAATAAAAAGTGACATTATTTTGAGCTTCATTGGCCTGCAGACCATTGATCTGGTCAGTGTAGGTAGTGAGTGTCACCCGATAGGTAAGAGAAGTTGCTGATACTCGCCTAGCTGTAATTTCACCCGCACGCAAATGGGTAGCGAAAGAAGCTTGAAAAGAGAGAAGACTTATGGAAATAAGTAAAAAAAGCCGTTGGAATGACAGATGTTTGAATCGCATATAGGGTACAAGTCGTTGTGATGTGTCTTGGAATTTGAACGATTAAAAGAGTTGAGTCATATGTTAATGACTTAGTTTAACCCACTTTTATATGAATAGAAACGAATATAAGGGGTTTTTTTTGAAAAAAATGAAAATTCGGTGAGAGAGAATAGATTGAATAACTTAGTAAACAAAAAAAATAAACAGACTGTTAAAAAGAGAAATATATCAATTTTCTAACATGTGTACCAAAACACACCTAAGTGGAGTAAACCACACAGGATAGAGGAAAAGAGAGTTATTTTTTGATTATTCAACGAAAAAAAAATAAATTATATTGGTTCTAAACGGTTTGTGATTTACTTTTGGTTTCAGAATAATTTGTACTATTCTAAGTATTATTATTCTAATAGTTAATTACAAACACTCAATTTTACAAATAGAAAC
>JBKBRQ010000257.1:0-3377 GCA_046292055.1 Spirosomataceae bacterium
AGTACAGACGAGGATAAGCCAACGTTTATCAGCGTCAAGAAAGGTACTTTGATTGAGACAATTACGTACGAAAATGCGCTGGAATTAATTAAAGCACCCAAGTTGCCATTAGAACTAGGGATTTATGAAGAACACGCTATTCAAGTCAATGAGGGACGTTATGGCCCGTATGTATTGCATAACGGAAAATACTATAATTTGGCAAAAGATGCCGACCCATTCGCCGTTACGTTGGAGTTGGCTATTGCATTAATCGAAGAAAAAAGAAGCGATCCTTCAAGTGCGCTACCGCGTTCGGTAGGTGTTTTAGACGAGGAGGAACTAGTAGTCGCCAAAGGGAGATTTGGTCCGTACATCAAGCATGGAAAAAAGAATTATCCACTCGGAAAGACAGAAGACCCTTTGACTGTTTCGCTAGAGCGCGTCATAGAAATCGTTCAGGACAAGAAGTCAGCAGAAGCAAACAACATCTTGAAAGAGTTTCCTGAAAATGAGAAAGTGCGTGTATTAAATGGACGTTACGGCCCGTATATTCAGATTGGGAAACGAAATATTAAGATTCCAAAAGGAACAGAGCCAACTACTTTGACGTTGGAAGAATGTTTAAAACTAGCAGAAGGAGAAGCATAAATGAAGAAGCGATTGGTCGTTTTGACAGGAGCGGGCATCAGTGCAGAAAGTGAAATCCGGACGTTTCGGGATTCGGGTGGACTTTGGGAAAACCATGCCATTGAGGATGTCGCAACGCCGGAAGGGTGGCAGAAAAATCCTGCATTGGTGCTTCAATTTTATAATTTACGTCGCGAACAAGCCGCGAAAGCACAGCCCAATGCGGCTCACTTGGCACTTGCGGCGTTGGAAGCGTACTTTGATGTGCAAATCATCACACAAAACGTAGATGACTTACACGAACGTGCGGGATCTACGCAGGTATGTCATTTGCATGGAGAATTGCGCTTTGTACGGAGTGTTACCAATGCAAAATTACGATACGATATTGGTGCAAAGGCTATTTCGCTAGGTGATACAGCCGAAGATGGCGGACAGCTTCGCCCGGATATTGTCTGGTTCGGAGAGGACGTCCCGATGTTAACCAAAGCCGCTGAAATTTGTAGAACTGCCGACTATTTTATGTTGGTAGGCACGTCCTTGCAAGTGTATCCCGCCGCGGGGCTTATTCACGATGTTCCTCAGAACGTGCCTAAGTTTGTGGTAGATCCAGATCTAGACCAGAGGGCAGTTCCGTTTAGGCAAACATATTTTTATGCAAAAAAAGCGACTGAAGGTGTTCCAGAAGTCGCCCAAAAATTAATTCAATTGATATCTTAACGTGTATTTACACTGTATATGGCTCGTATATTAACCGGTATTCAGGCAAGTGGACGCCCACATTTAGGAAATATTCTAGGCGCAATTTTACCCGCTGTACAAGTTTCGCAAAAACCCGAGAACGAATCTTTTTTATTCATTGCTGATTTGCACGCCATGACGACGGTCAAGGACGCTCAAACGATGAAAGAAAATACAAAAGCGGTGGCAGCTGCTTGGTTGGCATTCGGTTTTGACCCCGAGAAAAACTTCTTTTACCGCCAGTCACGGCTTGCGGGTTTGCATACGGAGCTTTGTTGGTATTTGAGTTGCCTCACGCCGTATCCGATGCTTGCGAATGCACATTCATTTAAAGATAAATCGGATAAGCTATCGGACGTCAATGCGGGTCTTTTTACGTATCCCGTTTTGCAGGCAGCAGATATTATTTTGTATCAAGCACAATTTGTGCCGGTGGGTAAGGATCAAAAACAGCATCTAGAAATGTCAAAAGATATCGCTAGTGCCTTTAATCGAATTTACGGAGAAACTTTTGTACTTCCAGAAGCCGTGATTGACGAGCAGGTAATGACGATTCCGGGCATTGATGGCTTGAAAATGAGTAAGTCATATAATAATTATATCGATATTTTCTTACCCGAAAAGCAACTTTATACAGCAATCAAACGGATTCAAACAGATTCTACGCCATTAGAAGAGCCCAAAAATCCAGATACTTGCTTGGTTTTCAAACTTTTCTCTTTGCTCGCAACGCCAGAACAAGTTCAGGAGTTACGTCAGAAATACTTGGCAGGAAATTATGGGTATGGTCACGCTAAAAAAGAGTTGTTGGAGCTTATCCTGACGCGTTTCAAGCAAGAAAGAGAGGTTTTTGATTTTTATTATTCCAACGAAGCGGCTTTAGAAGAAAAACTTCAGCAAGGAGAGGCAAAAGCGCGGCGTGTAGCAGAGGAAACAATGGCAAAAGTACGCCAACATATTGGTTTTGCGTAATGGAAGAATTAATTGCTTGGGATGAACGTGTCTTTAAGTACCTAAATCAGTTTCATTCTCCTTTTTTTGACGGGATGATGACGCTGGTTACGCACAAACTGACGTGGATTCCTCTGTATGTGTATATTCTTTATTTTATCTATAAAAAGGCTAGATTTGGGAAAAATCTAGCCTTTTTGGTTCTCCTTGTTGGACTAGCAGACCGACTCACATCCGGTTGGATGAAGCCTTACTTTGCACGACTTCGACCCTGCCATCGTTCCGATTGGGCTGATTGGCTACAGGTCGTTGGGAATTGTGGAGGCCAATTTGGCTTTGCCTCTTCTCATGCTGCCAATGTATTTGCCTTTGCTGTTGGCTTTGCCCTTCTTTTTCCTGTGGAGAAGCGAAAAATAGTCTTTTTATTCGTTTGGGCTTCGTTGGTTTCCTACAGCCGTGTGTATGTTGGTGTACATTTTCCGCTGGATATTTTAGTGGGTGGAGGCGTAGGTGCTTTGCTTGCTTATTTGTTGTATTTGCTTTATAGGCAACTAGTTACGGTTAATTAAACTCCTTCACATCCGCAATTTTGTAACTATCTTTTTGTTCAATTAGTCGAATTTCTCTTCGGTAATTCACTTTAAATTCGTCGTCTCGAAGGACAACCTTATACCATTTTCCGTTTTCGTCATTTCGGAGGAAAGTGCAAGTGGTTACACGTATTTTTCCAAAATCTTGTCCTGAAATAAAAAAGCCTTGATTCATTCCAGCGTACTTTGTGTCAAATTTCCCTTTCCATTTTTGTTTAAAAGCGGCTAAACTGAGTCCTCCGTCATAATCTACTTCGAGCGCGTCTTGCTTGTAGGCGATGTACGTAGGTGTACATAATTTGGTAAGTGGAATTTTATCGTATTTCGCGAAGTAGGTTTCGAGAGATTTGGTTAGCCAAGTTTCTGGGCTTTCTTTGGGTGGTAAGATAAACGAGCAGAAAAAAGAGAGTAGGAGAAGAAAAGTAGGCATAGATAGTAAGGGATTTAATTTTGGACAAATAGAAGAGGGAGCAAATTAGAAAAGTC
>JBKBRQ010000025.1:0-20256 GCA_046292055.1 Spirosomataceae bacterium
GAAGCTAGAGAAACGGATAATATCGCGAATAATAAAAGAATATTTTTTTTCATGTCCGACTAATGGTCTGTAAATTTGCACAAATTTAAGTTTGCGAAACCAATTCGCCAAAATTTATTGTACTTAATTATGACAAACGATGTTGTTGTTGTTGTTGGAGGTGGGATTGTTGGCTTAGCCACAGCCTATCAATTAATTGAGAAAAATCCACGTCTTCGGATTACCATTCTGGAAAAAGAAGACCGAGTTGCGGCGCACCAAACAGGTCATAACAGTGGCGTTATTCACTCTGGGTTGTATTATAAACCAGGCAGTCTAAAGGCTATAAATTGTATAAACGGATACCATCAATTGATTCAATTTTGTGAAACACACGAAGTTCCTTATGAACTTTGTGGCAAAATTGTTGTGGCTACACGAGAAAACCAATTGCCAATTTTGGAAGGTCTCCATGAAAGAGGTATTCAAAATAAATTAGACGGAATACGTAAGATTAATGTAGAAGAAATGCGCGAAATTGAGCCACATGTAGCTGGACTTTCGGGCTTGTGGGTTCCTCAAACTGGAATTATTGATTATACTGTCGTATGTCAAAAATTAGAACAACTCATTTTAGAAAAAGGAGCAAAAATCCATTTCAATGAAAAAGTAACCTCTGTTTCAAGTGTTCATGGTATTTCGACAGTCGTCACTACCAAGGGAAGCCATGAAGCCAAACTCATCATCAACTGTGCAGGTTTGTATTCAGATAAAGTTGCTCAATTGACGGAGAAAGAGGAAATTGACTTACGTATTACTCCTTTTAGAGGAGAATATTATGAACTTGTACCAGAAAAACATCATCTAGTTCGTAACCTTATTTATCCTGTTCCAGACCCGAACTTCCCATTTTTGGGTGTGCATTTCACACGCATGATACAAGGCGGTGTCGAAGCGGGGCCAAATGCGGTAATGGCATTCGGGCGAGAAGCCTACACAAAAACACAAATTAATTGGAAAGAATTAGGAGAAACATTGGCATGGCCTGGTTTCCGGAAAGTAGCTTTAAAATACTGGCAAACAGGTATTGGTGAGTTTTACCGCTCTTTTTCAAAGGCGGCGTTCACAAAAGCATTGCAGGAACTTATCCCAGAAATACAAGAAAAAGACCTTAAACCGGGTGGCGCAGGTGTTCGGGCCCAAGCCTGCGATAGAACTGGAGGATTGCTCGATGATTTTTCTATATTAGAGAATCAACAAGCTATCAATATTTGCAATGCACCTTCGCCAGCGGCTACATCTTCTTTATCTATTGGCGCAACGGTAAGTGAGTTAGCTCTGAAACGGTTTTAAGCCTGAATTAACTAGTTATTCACTGAAAAACGTATCTTTGCATTTCTCTAGTATTTTAGTAGAGAAATGCAAAGATTCTGAAAAGTAGAGAAAATACACGATGACAAGTTCCTGTTATCTGTTTACTAAATTGAGTCATTTATACTGTTTCACCCAATAGCTTCGTGCTTCTTGATAACATGGTTACGTACCACGCGATATTATATTCACTGCTCTTTTACTTGGCCGGGGCTTGTGTACTGTATTTTGTACGCAATAAATGGGACGAGTCATTGATTGGTTTGGTTTCGTCATTCATTAGCATCATTGGCCTACTATTTACTTTAGATGTTATCTACAGATACAAGGACCCCATTTATTCATCTTGGAATTGGTTTCATATAGGCAAGTTCGACTTCTCTATTAAGTTAATTATCAACCCATTAACTTTATTATTACTTTTTTTAGTTCAATGCATTGGTACACTTGTGCAGCTCTACTCCATTCGCTACATGAGTGGAGACAAGAGCTACGGACGCTACTTTGCCTACTTGAATCTGTTCCTATTTGCCATGATTGGCATTGTTATCTCAGGGAATTTATTTCAGCTTTTTTTCTTTTGGGAACTAGTTAGTGTGTCTTCTTATCTACTAATCGGCTTTTGGTATGAACGAAAAAAAGCAACAAATGCCTCTTTAAAAGCATTTTTGGTAAATCGGATTGGGGATGTTGGCTTTTTATTTGGTCTATTTCTTGTACTACACACCACAAAAAGTACGTCTTTACCTGCTGTAGAAGCTTTTGCACAAACAGGTTCACCGACCGTCACTTGGATGGGCGTTTTATTCCTTGTTGGCGTACTTGGGAAGTCAGCACAGTTTCCTTTACAAGTTTGGCTTCCTGATGCAATGGAAGGCCCAACACCGGCATCTGCACTAATCCATGCCGCCACAATGGTAGTAGCCGGGCTATTTGTACTTGCCCGATTGGACTATCTAATAACACCTTTGAACCAACACGCTTTTATTGGCATTGGCTTATTCACAGCACTTTTAGGTGCTATATCTGCCACGGCTCAATTTGATATTAAGAAAGTTTTAGCGTATTCAACCATTTCACAGCTAGGACTTATGCTCGTCGGTATTGGTGTAGGAGCAACTTCAGCCTCTTTACTGCATCTGACGACACATGCCTTTTTCAAGGCTGGCCTCTTCTTAACAGCTGGAAGCATCATCCATCTATTTCATCACCAAGACATGCGAAGAATGGGCGGAGCTATGCATTCACATCCTTACTTATTCTTTTCGTTTGGTATTTGTTCGGCGGCACTTGCGGGCTTCCCGTTACTCAGCGGATTTATTTCAAAAGATACCCTCCTACTTGCTACCTTACATTGGGCAGAGAAACAGCCTTCACCTTATGCCTGGGCAGTTCCATTTCTATTTTTAATCGTCTCTGCGACTACAGCCTTTTATGTGAGTCGCCAAGTTTACCTTATCTTTTTAAATCGAAAAGATAGTAGCTTACGCTCTGACTTGAAATATCTTTTTCGCACCCTGTTCCTCAGAGTCAAAGAACAAATCGATATACTTGTTGCTGCGAATGATGAGGAGATTGAAACACCAGAAAATCCAAAACTATCCACTCGAATTCGACACATCACCTTAAAAGAAGTGGCAATTGGTATCCTTGTCCTCTTTTCATTTTTCTTCATTTTTTCCATTAATCCACTGGATGGAGAGAATAGTTGGTTTTTTGAAATATTCCCACTCACTCTCCCTCATTACACACCACTTCCTTACATAGCTGCCTCACTCACCCTTTTAAGCACACTTTGGGGATATGAATGGACCAAAAGCAGATATGGAAAAAACAGACCTTATCCTGAGCCACCTACCTTTTGGCAACAACTCCGTTTTCATCACTTTTTTTTAGACTACTTATATTGCAAAGTTATCCATTTTCTCGTCGTTCATTTACCCAGCAATGTAGATCAAGAAGACACTAAACAAGTTGCTCATTCCTTGACAGGATTATCGTATATTTCCAAAATGACAGATGAAAAAGGCATTGAATACCTTATAAAAAAAGTGGTAGCAGGCTGTTTATCATTGAGCAACTACCTTTCCAAATTAGAATATTATTTGGTTGATGGGACTATTCGAGGTATTTACAAAGGCATTGGTTGGATTGGAAAACGTACAAGACAAATCCAAGGTGGGGCAGTTCAATTGTATATTGGCGCCATGTTTTTGTTTATCTTGATTCTCATCTTTATTCTATTTATCAGCTTATAATTTTCATTTTAGAGATATTTAAGAAACGATTCCTCTTTTTGGTCACCCGATTTTATTCTTATGAACAGTTATTTACTCTCGAGTCTTATATTTTTACCCTTGGTAGTAGGATTCATTCTTCTCTTCTTGCCTGAAGTGTACAAAAGTACTTTCAAATGGATTGTCTTAATTACCTCATTGGTTAATCTTTTGACTGTCTTTACTTTATACTTAAATTTCGACAATACGCTCACTACGTATCAGTTTGTTGAAGATATCCCTTGGATTTCACTCGAATTATCCCAAAATCAACGAATTCTTATTAGATATGTACTAGGTATTGATGGATTGAGCCTTCCGATGGTTTTATTGGCTGCGGTAGTACTTGTCATTGGAGCAATCTCCTCGTTTTCAATTCAGCAAAAAGAACGGATGTATTTGTCCCTTTATCTAATCCTTTCAAGTGCCATTATGGGTTGTTTTGTAGCACTTGACTTCTTCTTGTTCTTCTTGTTCTTTGAGTTTATGCTGCTTCCGATGTATTTTTTAATCGCTATGTGGGGAGGAGAAAACCGTTCGTATGCTTCCATTAAGTTTTTCATTTACACCTTGATTGGCTCCATCTTTATCCTTGTGGCTGTCATTATTTTAGGAATGTCTGTGCATGATACTACGTATTTAGTACCTGACCAACTCAGCACAACCGTTCACTCATTTGACTTCAGAATATTAGCCAATGTAAAAAGTATTTTACCAGATTCTCTCTTAGCATTCAACAATCCAACAGAAATTCTAGGACTAACTGGTCGACAGTTTGTTTTCTTACTTCTTTTCATTGGCTTTGGAATAAAGTTGCCGATGGTTCCATTGCACACTTGGCTACCGGATGCACACGTTGAAGCCCCCACTCCTGTCTCTGTTGTTTTGGCGGGGATATTACTAAAAGTTGGTGGCTACGGTTTACTTCGGACAGGATACCTTTTCCTACCAGATGCGGCAAAAGATTTCTCAACGGTTGTGGCTGCCTTTGGTGTACTTTCCATTCTCTATGGCGCTTTGAACGCATTAGCACAGACAGACCTAAAAAAGTTAGTCGCGTATTCTTCTGTCTCACACATGGGTTTCGTGTTTTTAGGATTTGCAGCAGGCAATACAGAAGGAATATCTGGGGCAATCTACCAAATGTTCAGTCACGGTATTTTATCCTCTATGCTTTTTTTGGTTGCGGGGGTTCTCTATGATAGAACGCATGACCGACAAATCGCCAATTACAGTGGACTTGCCACAAAAATGCCAATTTATACCTTCTTAACAGCCATCGCTTTTTTTGGGTCGCTTGGGTTACCTTTATTTTCTGGCTTCATTGGCGAATTTTTCACCCTTTTTGGCGCTTTCAATAGTTCATCTATCTCTTTAATCTGGCCAATAGCAGCGTCTTTGGGTATTGTTCTTGGGGCAGCTTATCTACTTTGGACTTTGCAACGCATGTTTATGGGCGAATGGGCTATCCATCCATCCTTACCACAAGAGTTACCAGATGTACAATTTCGTGAGAAAATTATGCTGATTACACTCGCTATCGCGGCAATTATTTTTGGCATTTTCCCATCTATCCTCTTCAACAGCGTTGAAACTACTGTAAATCAGATTGTTAACTTATTTTAAATCGACGAATGAAAAGTAAATTAGTGCAAATAATTGAGTCTTTTTCCTATATCGGGCTCGAAATGGGTCTGTTTATTGCATCGATAGGCTTTTTACTCGCCCTTGTATTTTCACCTTCACTTAGCGAGAAGCAATTCCGTCCGGCTTTACTTCTTTTACTTGCAGGGTTATTATTCGTTTTAGTCTTAACCTCTTTTTCCTTCGAACAAACTATCTTTTCTTCAGATAATTCCCCTATTTATTTATTCCAAGGACTTTTTGTATTATCCAAGAAAGCAATTTTATACAAACAAGCCATTGCAATCGGGGCTATTTTATTGGTTCTCCACCTTTGGAGCATGAAATATAGCCTTCCTACAGAGTTTTTCGTTCTTTTTTTGGCTGCAATTGCTTCCCTGTTTTTCCTACTTATGGCCAATCATTGGCTATCTCTTTATCTAAGCATCGAGTTTGTTTCTATTTGCTCCTATCTTTTGGTTGCCATTTTTCGTCAAAAAGTACATGCAGAAGCCGGTATAAAATACTTACTCGTAGGCGCTATTAGCTCAGCTGTTATGCTCTACGGAATCTCCTTTCTATACGGACTTACCGGTCGGCTAGATTTCATGGCTTTACAAGAACTTTTCTCTACAAATCAAGCAACTTGGACACACCAAGTTGCCTTATTTCTAGGACTTGCTGGTCTGTTTTTCAAACTTTCAGCAGCTCCATTTCACACATATACCCCAGATGTCTACGAAGCTACTCCTGCACCTATTGCCTCTTTTTTAGCTATCCTTCCCAAAATTGCCACTTTATTCGTTATCAAAGGCATTTTAACTCACTTAACGGGTGCGTTTGTAATTGCCTTGAGTGTCGTTATACTTTTATCATGGATTATTGGTAATTTCTCTGCATTATGGCAAAAAAACACAAAAAGGATGCTTGGTTACTCTGCTATTGCTCAATCAGGTTTTATTCTTGTTGCCCTTACAACAACCCAAAGTCCAAGTGCTGAAAGAGCCATTGAAGTCTATCTATTTACTTACATGTTTATTTCAATCAATGCTTTTTTACTCATTGATTTACTTGCCAGAACCAAAAATTCTTTTGAACTCGATACCTTTAAAGGGATTGCCTCTACCAACAAAATGCTTGGAGTGTCGGCGGTAATTATTTCCATTGCTCTTATCGGCCTGCCTCCTACCATAGGATTTACCGGAAAGCTTCTGGTTTTTTCAAGTATATGGGAAGAATATGGAATGTCCGGTCAGAAAATCCATATTATACTACTCCTTTTTGGCCTCCTAAATGCAGCAATTTCGCTGTTTTACTACATAAAAATACCCTACTATTTGATTGTACCAGAAAGTGAAGAAGTACAAAAAAAACTTTCTAACCGATTTCAACTAGCTGAATGGTACTGCTTTTCACTATCTGTTTTTCTTGTTTACTTGTTCTTTTTCCCTAAAATAATTTACAATTGGCTTCTGCTTTTTGCATAAACCCCAACTGCATTTCCATTTACATCGATACAATTATCTGATTTATCTTTTTTCTACGTCAATCGCCCGCTCGAAACTAACCTTTTCGAGCCCAATTTTGTCATAGACTTAGACATTCGCTGGAAAATCCCGAAATGAATTAAAAAATTGTATGAATAGCACTATTAAATCACTGACTCTTGGCTTTTTTCTTTTCTTCTCTATTTCTTCTTTTACTTGGGCTCAAACTGTTGAACTAAAAGGAGTCATTATAGACTCTACAACCAACCAACCCGTCGAGTTTGCTGCCGTCGGATTGTGGCTAAACAACAAACCCATTGATGGAGGGCTAACTGATTTACAGGGTCAATTCTCTTTCAAAAACGTATCGAAAACCGCTACTTATAAATTGGTTATATCTTATATTGGATACAAACCCATGACGGTCTCCAACCTCAAATATGCTGGAAATGCGCCTGTTTGGAATGTTGGTAACATCAAATTAACAGGTGAAGCACAGATGCTGCAAGAAGTCACTGTAACCGGTCAAGCAGCTCTTATTGAAGACCGAATTGATAAAATGGTTTACAATGCAGACAAAGACTTGACCAACCGAGGGGGTAGCGCTGAAGACGTTCTTCGTAAAGTCCCTATGCTTTCGGTTGATTTAGATGGGAATGTGAGTTTGCGAGGGAGTGAAAACGTACGCGTACTCATTGACGGGAAACCCTCCTCTATTTTTGCTGCAAGTATCGCAGATGCCCTTCAACAAATTCCCTCAGACCAGATTAAAAGTGTGGAAGTTATTACCTCTCCAGGTGCGAAGTATGATGCAGAAGGTACAGCAGGTATCATTAATATCATCACAAAAAAGAACCGTCTTTCTGGTGTAACTGGTTTTGTCTCCATGGGAGTAGGTTATTTGGGTTCTTTTGGTAACGGAAATTTAAACTTACGCGACAAAAAGTGGGGAATTTCACTGAATGGTGGTGGGCGCTTTTCTTATAATGTTCGAAACGACGGGTTTACAGCACGCGAAAGCCGCGTAGGAGATATCCCAACCTATCTTATCCAATTGGATGATAACCGCTCAACCCGCAACAACGGAAACTACCAAGGTACATTTGATTACGATATTAATGATAAAAATAATTTCTCCATTGGCTTTCGAATCAACCAGGGTGGTAACTCATCTATTGGCTCACAAACCACAGAATTACAAGACGCAAATAGAGTTATTGTGAATCAATTTGTTCGAGATGTTGACCAAACAAGACAAAACTTAACGTATAATTTTGATTTAACTTATACGAAAAAATACGACAAACCTGATCAAGAATTAAGTGTCTTAGGGCAAATCAGCAGAAATAATAGAAACGAAAACTTTGATGCTCTCCGCAACGGCTTACCTTTTGAAATGAGCCGGAATAGTGGCCTAGATCAAGAAATTACACTGCAAGTAGATTATGTACAACCTTGGAATAAAAACCGTTTGGACCTCGGTGCAAAAGCCATTCTACGTGATGTGACAAGTGATGGAACATTTTCCATTTATAATGCCAACACACAAACGTTTATACCAAACCCTGCCCGAGCTAATTTCTTGGACTACAATCAGGATGTCCTTGCTCTGTATTCCTCTCTTACTTTTGAGCTACCAAACAAATGGGGATTACAAGCTGGCGGACGTTTGGAAAGAACGATTATCGGCGCCGACTTCAAAGATGTCAGCAACGCAGACATTCCAGATTATACAAGTTTTCTACCTAGTGTAAACGTCTCTAAGGCACTCGGCAAAAGCCATAAGTTCAGACTGAGCTATACACAAAGAATCGAGCGACCTTCTATCCGTTTCTTGAATCCATTTGTGAATTTAACCAATCCTACTGATATTTCTTTCGGGAATCCTGTACTTTCCCCTGAGTTAGTCGACCAATTTGAACTCAATTACAGCACATTTTATAAAGCAAACTCAATTACAGTTTCTCTATTTAACCGGTCAACAGACAATAGCATTACATCTGTAAGAAGCATTGAACGAATTGGTAATCAAGACATTACACAAACTACTTTTGACAATATAGGGATTAATCGAAGCACTGGCGTAAATATTTCAACCTCATTACAACCTACCAAGAATTTCCGACTCGGTGCAGGTGTAAACGCATTTTATGTGTACTTGGACAACCGCTTGATTTCCAATGAAGGATGGAATTACAACTACAATGCGAATGCTTCGTACACATTTGGTGGTGGCTGGGCTGCACAATTTTTCGGATTTTACAGAACTCCGCGCGTTGAACTACAAGGACTCCAAGGCGCCTTTAATTTCCACACGGTTTCCTTTAAGAAAGACTTGAAAAATAAGAAAGGAAGTTTTGGGTTGGGTTTAGAGAATCCTTTCGCGAAGGCGATTGTCATCAAGTCAAACTTTGAAGACGCGACAAATCCTAACTTTTCTTTCACTCAGGAGAACGTACGTAACATTTACCGAAGAGCTATACGCGTAGATTTCCAATATAGATTTGGCAAAATGGATGCGACAGGTAATGCTGGACTTTTCAGAAAGAGAAAAAGTATTCAAAACGATGACTTAAAGTCAGGTGGTGATGGCAGCGAAGAAGGTGGTGGTGCACCTAGTGGTGGACCAGGAGGCCGCCGCGGATAAAATACCCAGAGGCACAGATTGACAAACTATGCCTCTTTTTTTATTTAAAGTCTACACGTAAAACAATAGCTTCTAACCCGTTTTCTCGAAAATAAGACTGCCAAAAAACTTGCTGATTTGATAAATGATCTGTGGGCGATTTTACCTCAACAAAAAATATTTTTTCCTCATTTCTAACCATTAAATCAGGAAATCCACGGCCATTTTCAACATGATTTTCAGCTATTTTTAACCAAATAGTTTTTAATATTTGTAATGGAATTTGCGCGACGGCCAAACGGCACATCTCCCAGATGGCATCATTCCAAATCACGAATGGGTTTTCAATGCCCATTTTTTCTTGGTAGACAGCAGCCATTTCCTGAATCAGTAAAGCGGGTTCCTGCAAAGCGTCCAACCGTGCTTTTATTTTTACCTTTCGTTTCTCATAAAAATCGGGTAAATGAAAATCCGATGGGCGTCTTTGAAAAGGATGATGAAAGACAACCAATGTTTTATCAAAAATAATATCCCAAAAAACAAGACCAAAAAGCCCACGCCACAAGTGATTTTCCGTAAATATAGCCTGATAACCCAATGATTCGTAATAATGTGCTACACCCATTTCTACATTCCCCTTGTATTCAGCGGAAATAGTAACAATTGGTGCGTCCTTTAATACTTGTGTCTTTACAATCAGGCGCTTCTTTTCTCGCTTGGCAATTCGGTCATTGGCAAATATGAGCTCTTCTTCATGCGCGGGTTGTGCAATAATTTCTTCACAAATAGCCAAAGCAGCCTCCCATTCTTTTTGCTTTTCAAGAATCCGAACACGCCTTTCTCGTGCGGGCGGTTGTGCGACTTTTTCAAATAAAATCAAGGATAAATCGAGTGCTTTTTTTCTCTCTAGATAAAGAGCAACTTTCAACACTAGCCTTTCCATTGAACGGGCAGCAAGTTCTTCAAGTTGACCAAAAGAAGAATCCCAAACAGCTGATATCCAATCAAATAAAAGCTCGACTGGAGAATTATCATGTGTCAATTGATAGAAAATCTCAAATTGGTCAGAAACAAACCATTTATCTTCAGCCTCTTTTCGGGTAGAAAACCGGGCTACTAATTCATCTTGTTTATAAGATTGATACGATAAAATACCTAAATCTCGTAAGACAAATTCAGTCATATCCATCGAACGATTTCCAAAAAATAAAAACTTTAAGAACGCAATTTCAGGCTGAAAACTCGCTCGGATAATAGAGGTATAAACAGCAACAGCTTGAATAATCTCTTTTTCTGGATATTCTGCTAGAATAGCCTGAATGTATTCATCTTTTCGAAGAGATGCTTTCCCCTTGAGTTTAAAAATCTTTTTGAGTTCCTCTTTAGCTAAAATCCGTAAAACCAATGGAGTTTCAACTGAGTCAAAATCAGAGGTTAAGTAGGAAATAAAGCCCTGTTTTTCCAATTCTTTTATAGACTCAGGGATAGTAGATAATTCTTGATACTGTAAGGAGTCAACACGAAAGTACAACCCTCTTCGATTAGATAACCGAACGAACAAACATTGTGCCTCCTCCGTGAGGCAATAGAACTTCCGGAGAAAGCGCCATTCATGCGCTTGTAAAATACTTTTGTATTTCTCCTGCACAAAAGAGAGTAAATAGCAAAAGTTTGTATGATAGTAGGTAGGTGGGAGCACGTCATTTTCCATTCGCCAAATATAATGGATTTTGCGAAACATCATAAATACATAAACATCTGTTAATAAGAACTTTATATTGAATGAGCAAATTTGTATTCCATTAAACCACTATATACCTTGGAAAAACAGCATTTCGTGAAGACAATTGTACTGTCCGATATCCATTTAGGCAGCTCTGGTTCAAAGGCAAAAGAAGTCACTGCCTTTTTGAAACAGCACAGATGTGAAAAGCTCATCCTAAACGGAGATATTATTGATGGCTGGCAATTGAAAAAGTATGGCTCTTGGCATAAGAAACATACGGCCTTCTTCCGGACAATCCTCAAAATGATGGACAAGCAGGACACAAAAGTCATTTATATTCGTGGTAATCATGATGATTTTTTGGATAACGTCTTGCCTTTGGTAATTGGTAAAAACTTTCAGATTCGCCGTGATTATATCCTTTCGTCAGGTAACAAACGCTTTTTTGTCACCCACGGCGATATATTTGACTCCATTACATCGAATATGGCTTGGTTGGCACATTTAGGCGATATTGGCTATACCTTTTTGCTTTGGTTGAACAAAAAATACAATCATTACCGCACATGGCGTGGCTTGCCCTATTATTCATTGTCGCAATCCATCAAGCAGAAAGTCAAGGTGGCTGTCAATTACATCTCAGATTTTGAGGAAAAGTTAACCGAATTTGCAGCAACGCGCGGTTGTGATGGAGTAATTTGTGGACATATTCATCAACCGGCTATTCGCCAGATAAATGGCTTAACCTACATGAACTCAGGGGATTGGGTAGAAACGATGTCTGCGTTGATGGAAGACCAAGAAGGAAACTGGAGTTTGGTGTATTTCCATTTGGAAGAAGTTATTAAACCCGAAACTGAATCCGACGAACAAGTAACTACGCCAAAAACAAATACAGAACCAAGCCGTCGTTGGGCTGCATCTCTTTAAAAAGTTACTATGCGATTTTTGTTTGTTATTCAAGGGGAAGGGCGCGGGCATCAAACTCAAGCCATTGCGTTGGCTCAAATACTGCAAAGGGAAGGACATGAAATAAAAGCATTGGTTGGTATTCCTGATGGGAAAACACTTCCAGTTCTTTTGCAACAAGAAAGTCATTTCCCTTGTATCCCATTCAAAAGTCCAAATCTTGTTTACGACCTAAAAACCAACGCCTTATCAATTTATAAAACGCTTTTTACAAACTTACGTGCTTTCCCCACTTATCTACAATCTATTCGAAAAATCGAGGCGACCATTGAGTCTTTTTCTCCTGATTCGATCATCAATTTTTATGACGTATTAATAGGTATTCATCAGTTCATTTATAAAAAAAAACACATTCCATTCATTTGTATTGGGCATCAATACGTACTATTACACGAGAACTTTCCGCATCCACGTACCAAAAAATGGGATAATTTTCTTCTTTCTACCCATACACGCATCACTTCTTTACGAGCTGATAAACTACTTGGACTCAGCTTAAAGTCATTTACCCAAAGCAAGAAAGTGCAACATTTGCAAAGTGTTCCTCCATTAATCCGAAAGGCTGTAACACAATTAAATCCCATTCATACACACCCACCATTTCTACTCACCTACCTTACCCAATTAGTTGACATAGAGCCTATTATAAAATACGAAACAGTAGAGAATAATTTTGAGATACATGTATTTGCTAGTGGAGAATTACTCAGTCAACTCAGAAAACTTTCACTTTCTCCACGTTTTTATTTACACCCCATACATCCCCTGCATTTTCTTGAAAAGATGAGCCAATGTACGGGATTGATTACTACGGCAGGATTTGAGTCTATTGCAGAAGCCATGTATCTCCAAAAACCAGTTTTAGCCATCCCAATTTCAGGGCATTACGAACAAATGTGTAACGCCATAGACGCCGCACAATCCGGGGCTGGCTTATACTTGCAGAAGCCAGATATTTCAACCTTTTTGGACTATATATCCACAAAGCCAAATACTACATTTACGTATCAAAACTGGGTAAATAAAAGTGAAGAAATGATGTTAAAAGCATTAATTAAGGTAAATACACAGAGTAAAGCAGAACATCTAGAAGTCGTTTGATTCAGAGATAAATGCAATAAATTATACTTTTTTTGCGTTTTTCACTTTAAAAAATCCAAAAATAATTAGATTTGTATACGAAAAATAAAAGTGAAGGCAGACCTTTACATACATGTCTTCACCCATTACTCAACGAGACACTTCGCATACATCACTCTTTATGAACAAGTCAACAGTCACTCACGATACGAACTTAACAACCAAGCAAAAAGCCCTTCGGTTAAATTTAGATAAGAACATTTATGGTTCATTCGCCGAAATTGGTGCAGGCCAAGATGTCGCATCCATCTTTTTTAAAGCTGGTGGAGCATCTGGTACAGTCGCCAAGACGATTTCAGCGTATGACATGACTTTTTCGGATGCTATTTATGGTACAGTTGAAAGCGGAAGATATGTTTGCGAGGAACGCCTGATGTCTATGCTAGACCATGAATATAACTTGTTAATTGAGCGCCTTGACGAAAAAAGAGGGATAAATACACAGTTTTTTTCTTTTGCCAATACGGTAGTTGCCTTGAACTATCACAAAACAAACGAGGCACACGGCTGGGTTGGTATGCGATTCCAACTTGAACCTATGGGTGAGTTTCATGATGTCGTTATTCACATACAAATGCTTGATAATGACAACCTTTTGCAACAACAAGCCTTGGGAATTGTCGGTGTAAATTTAATTTATGGATGTTTTTATTATTATAAAAATCCAGAGATTCTGCTGAAATCCTTAATGGATAATCTATCAAAAGACAGAATTCAAATAGACATGATTCGGTTCGAAGGCCCCGCATTTGCACAAGTAGATAGCCGGATTATGAGTTTACACTTGGTCAAATATGGTTTTTCAAATATTGCTTTATTCGGGCCAGATGGGAAAAACCTACAACCCTCCGACTCACTTTACAAACGGCATATCTTGGTGCTTCGTGGGCGTTTCCGTCCTGTTATCAACGTTCATTTGGATATGCTTGAAAATGGGCATCGGCAATTTTTACAAGAGCCAGATGTAGATCAAAATCGTGTTATTGTCGTATCTGAGTTAACACTTCAATCGCTAAGAGAAGAAGGAGATGGAGAAGTCATTGATGAAAAAGATTTCCTCGATAGAGTAGATATTTTGTGCTCCCTTGGGCAGACAGTTATGATTACTAATTACCACGAATATTATAAATTAGTGGCCTATCTTTCCAAGATTACAAAGCTCAAAATTGGGCTCATTATTGGTTACCCGAATTTGGAGTATATCTTTGAAAACGAACATTATGTCGATTTACCAGGTGGAATTTTAGAATCATTCGCAACTTTGTTTAGTAGAAAGGTTAAATTGTTCGTTTATCCAACACTCCGAAATCACACAATCCTAAATTGCATGAAGTTTACACCACCCTTGCACTTGATGGATTTATTCCGTTATTTGACGGCTAACAATAAAATTGAAGACATCTATCATTATAACAAAGAAAACCTCAGCGTACAAACGGATAACATGCTCGATTTAATCAAACGAGGTGAAACAGGTTGGGAAAAAAATGTCCCCAATGAAGTAACAAAAATGATTAAAGACCGCTGCTTGTTCGGTTTTCCGTGCGTTGTGTTACCTGACTCAAATAACGTATCTACTCATGAAGTTTAATTTTTTTCTTGCTCTTTTTCTCTTTTTTTCACTTTCTGGATTTTCACAATTAGCTATTTCCGTCCAAGACCCTTCACAGTTAACGCATCTGAAGGAAGGTCAAGAAATAGGTGTCCAATTGAAAGTAATTGGTAATAAACAAGTAGCCCCTTTTCACTTTGAGATTATTCAGGGAAAACAGATTGGTATGTCCATAGATTCTACCGGGTTACTTACATGGACTCCCCCATTTACAGCAGTTGATAGAATAGAGCAAAAACGAATTTTTCAAATCTTAATCGAAGCGAAGTCAGACTCAGGAGAAATCGTGTCCCGCAATTTAGATTTAGCCATAGCACATACCAACAGGCCACCCGTCGTTTCCGAACTTAAGCCCTTTTATATCAAATACAATACAAGCAACACCTACAGTATTGATCTTAATCTTGTATACGACCCGGATAATGACCCTATTGTGATTATTCCGTCGTTGGCCTCTTTGCCAGAAGGAGTCAAAATTACTTCGCAAGGGGAAGTCACATGGTCACCATCTGTTACTCAATTCAATTCCCTTAAGAAGAAAGAAATCAGTATTGATTTTTACGTAGAAGACCAACCTGCTAAAACACAAAGTAAGGGCTCCGTACGATTAGTTGCTACCCAGCTTGACTTACCTCCTGTTATTACAACTGTTCCAAAAACTGATGCGTATAAAATTCGTGAAAATGAGACATTAAGTGTCCGCTTCTATTTGTCAGACCCGAATGGAGATGATGATATTGACACTTTTGACTTTCTTTCCAATAACCCGAACGTACCCAAACAAGCACTCATTCAAAATACCCCTAATCAATATGAATTTGTTTGGCAGCCAGGCTATGACTTTGTCAAGGACCCTAGAGATTCAAGTTCTTTTTATATTGATTTCTTCGTTTTGGATAAAACACAAAACAGAGAAGTTCAACGAATCAAAATAAACGTCCTGAATACAGTTAATGAAGTAGAAACAGATACTAAACTGTATGATTTATACAGAGCCACACTCGTGCGAGGTTGGGAATTGAATGAACAATTGAAGGAGAAAGAAGATGAGCTCAAAAAAGCGTACAATCGTGCCAAAAAAGGAAAGAAAAATCGCTCGGTCATCAATGCTTCACTCGGTGCTACGACAGGTCTTTCCTCTATTATCGCTAAAAATGATATAAATACTCAGCGGGCTATCTCCACTGTAGGAGGAACTACGGTACTTACCATCGGGACATTAGAAGCCACAGAGGTCATCGGACGTTCTATGAAAGATTTAGTAGACAGACTCAATTATGTCATCGAGAAGAAAAATGAAATACAAACCAAAGGAGATATATTTGCACGGGACTTTTCATTAAAATCAACACGTAGAAACAACGAATTTCTACGTAAAATTGATGATTATATGAACGCAATGAACTTAAAAGGGCTTGTAGCGTTGGAATTAGACTCTTCATGGGAAGCAAAAAGAAAACCTACAGACGATAATATTAAGCGCGTATTCAAGGATTTTAATCCGAACAAGTAGGAAAAAAAGTAAAACAAAACTTGACTTGTATTCTACAAATCGTTACATTTAATCATGGAAGTAGTCAATACTACTCCTCAGTTAAATGTTTTTGACAACTTAAACAGAAGTATGTTATGAAGATTCAGATGAATGCAGTCCACTTTACCGCAGACAACAGTTTACTTGAGTTTATCCAAAGAAAACTAGATAAAATTGAGACATTTTACGGTAAAATTATCAGTGGAGAGGTCTTCCTCCGACTAGACAAAGGAGATAAAATCAATACACATACGAAACACATAGAAGTTAAACTAAATGTCCCTGGTAGTACGTTATTTGTTAGCGAAAAAGGAAGTACATTTGAAGAGGCAACTGATATTGCAGTAGAAGTATTAAGTAGAAAAATAAAAAGATTCAAGGAAAAAAAACAAGTCGTTTCACGTGTACGGCCTGAAATCACGCCACTTTCTGCGCCAGACGATGAAATTGAAATAGATTAACTAACCACTTATTTTACAAGAAAAAGAGGAAGCCCTGAAAAGCTTCCTCTTCTATTTTATGGATAGTATTCTATCTTTTTTTAGGAGTTGTTACCATAAAATCTTTGAGGTAAAAAGGTTCGAAAGAAGCTAAATTCTCAAAGTCTTTGTTTTCCCATTTTTCCAATACTAACTCTCCCATCATCGCTGCCGTTGGCGCAGGAATTGTGTCAAGAAAAAATACATTATCGGCACCCGTCCAGAGTGACTTACATTTTTCTGCACCATCGCCAAAAATCAATAGAGGCTTTGTATTTCTCTCTGACGCAAAAGAGGCTACCTCCAAAATAACTGCCTCAATTTCACGTATTTGTTGCCCACTTTTCGCGTCGAATATCCCACAATATACTTCCATTCTTCGGGCATCAATCATCGGACAGAGAAACCAATCTGCCTGCTTTTCGATGGGTAAGCCAGCTCGGGCGGCAAGCGCCATCGCCGTAAGACTATCGACTGCAATAAGAGGTTTATCTAACGCAAAACAAAATCCTTTTGCAGTAGAAACAGCTATTCGAAGCCCTGTGTAAGAACCAGGCCCTTTCCCGACGGCTATCGCGTCTAGTTCCTCCCACCGAAAATCGCTCAACTCTACTGCCTGCTCGGCAAGTAAGGTAAGTTTAGATGAGGATGTTTTTTCATTTTTTAATTCGAGTGATGCAACTAGTTTACCCGCTTCAAAGACGGCCGCAGAACAACCTTTTGTTGTTGCGTCCAGCACTAAAATCTTACTCATTAATTCGTAAAGTTATTTTTTAACACGCAATAACTGTGTGTATTTATTTGTATCTTGAAGAATAGAAACAGCTGTTTTTACCTCCAAATCTTTTTCAAATGCAATGAATTTAGCTGTGTTTTGGTAATGGTATCTACCGACAATCTCCATCGACAACAAATCCCTGATTTCTTCCTTGTATTTCTTTAAATCCTGTTGCTTATCTTGCAATATTTTTTGTTCAATTGCTTTTATCTCAGCTTTTACAGTTTCTTTCAACGGGCTCTCTTCCAAAGTTTTCTTCAATGAAAGTAGTTGTTTTTCCAAGGGTGTCACATACACAAAATTCTGCATTACAAGCCATTCTACAAAAGTATTATATGTTTCATCTGTGATGAGAAAACCCTTTCCCGGAATATTTGTAGAACTATTTTCGTGGTAGAAACGCGTTGCAAAATCAAAAATCTTACGCTGTTTAATCAACTCATTTGTTAAAACAGAAAGCGTTTTAGCAGTCGTAACTACATCCGGTTGTACCCCCCCTCCATCATAAACAATTCTACCTGCTTGTGTCGTAAAACTACGACGAAGCGAATCTGCGATTTTCCCAACACTTCCATCCTCTTTTCGATTCGAATAGTCAACAGCCTGAATACAACGCCCACTAGGTGTGTAATACTTTGCTGTGGTTACTTTCAGTTTCGCATTAAAAGACAAATCTTTAGTTACCTGAACCAACCCCTTTCCAAAAGATTGCTGCCCAATGACCACTGCCCGGTCGTAATCTTGAAGTGTCCCACTCACGATTTCAGAGGCAGAAGCACTCCCACTATTAATCAAAACCGCAACAGGAATTTCTGTATCCAACGGATTATTCATGGCTTTATAGACTTTATTCCACTCGGGTAAGCGACCACGTGTTTCTACAACAGTTTGTCCTTTGGGTAAGAAAAAATTACAAATATCAATCGACATATTAAGCAACCCACCCGGATTATTTCGTAAATCGAGTATGACTTTCTTCATCCCCGCAGCTTTTAACTCCTCAAAAGCATCTTTGATTTCAGAGGCAGCTGTTGGTGAGAAATCCGTTAGTTGAATATATCCTACTTCCTCATTAACCATCCCATAGTGCGGAACATTTGGTGTTTTCACGACTCCACGAGCTACCTCAAGCGAAATAGGTTTGGCAACTCCATAGCGTTTCAAAGATATCCGTACATTCGTACCCGTCTGTCCTTTCAATAAACGACTGACTTCTAGCTCCGTACGATTTGTAATAGCTAGTTTACCAATTGTCAGTACTTCATCTCCAATCTTTATACCTGCCAAATCTGCCGGCGAATCTTTGTAGACAGTTGTTACATAAAAAATTCCTTTATATGGAGTTAATGTCGCACCAATCCCATTAAATTTCCCTGTTGACATCGTGCGCACTTCTTCAATATCGTCTTCTGGATAAAAATTTGTATAGGGGTCTAATTGGGCTAACATGGCTTCAATTCCTACCCGAATCATTTTAGCTGGATTTAGCTCCTCCACATACAAAGTATTCACTTCCTTGTAAAGAGTGGCAAAAATATCAAGGTTTTTAGCAAGCTCAAAATACTTATCTTCTGTATTCCAAGCAGCTATACCGACACTCGCAAGCAAAGAACAACCAAGTACATATTTTTTGTATTTCTTCATAGATAGGTTTATTCAGTCAACAAGAAATTCATTTAAGTCACTAGACAATTGAGGTATATTTGTTCTAATTTAACCAAAAATACGATGAAATTGATAGATTGGCCACTTTGGGTCAAAGTTTTGCTCATGATTCTCCTTTCTGGACTTCAAGTTTACATTATTCATGTTGTCTCCATTATTTATATTGCTCAGTTTTTCATGATAGGTATTAGCTTTTTTGGGGGGATGTGGGTACCTAAAAAAGGATATTGGCTAGCCATTATCCAAACGATTTTACTCTTAGTTGGACATTGGGTTTATTTAAAAGCAGGATGGCCTATTCCTTATCCTGACATTGCTGAGTTTGGCACATACGTATCTTTTTTCAGTACGTTTGTTGGCTCATTTTTAGGCGCTTTTATTCGCAAGATGTAGCTTTTTTGCCATCTTCTTCATACCCTTTACGCATTCGTCGAATGAAGAGATTTCTTTTCCAACATAAATGCAAGCCAAATCATAGAACTGGTCAGTAGGAAATTCGTGTTTTGTCAAACGGTAGGCCTCTTTCAATCTTCGCTTAATCAAATTTCGATCTACGGCTCTTTTGAAATTCCTTTTTGCAACAGAAAATAATACGCGGTTGGCTGTTTCTTGACTCACTGCATAAACGACTTTTACCGGATAAGCCATTAACGTAAGATTCCCTACAGCTCTTCTATCAAACAAACGATTGATTGTTTTTTGACTGCAAAGCCGTTCTTGTTTGGTAAATGTAAACCGTCGATTATTTGTCATAAAAAATAAAAATAAAAGCCACCTTTGCAGGTGGCTTACGTATTTTGCGATGTATGAAAACCAATATCAGTAGAACTGGTGTCCGTTAGAATCACTAGTGTGTCTTTTCGTCAGAAACCGACAATTTATGACGACCTCTTGCACGACGAGCCTTCAATACACGGCGTCCACCTGGAGTTGAGCTACGCTCACGGAATCCATGCTTGTTACGACGCTTTCTATTGGATGGTTGGAATGT
>JBKBRQ010000258.1:0-3362 GCA_046292055.1 Spirosomataceae bacterium
AACTTCACATAAATCTTCTGTTTAGGATAGCTAAACTTTATGGCATTGCCAATGAGGTTTCGAAGTATAAACCGAAACATGTCTGCATCCACAAACAGTTGAACATTTTCTGTATCTACTGTTTCTACCTCCATCTCTTTCCATTCCAGAGCAAGTGAATGTAAAGCCAAAGTTTCGTCAATGAACTCTTGCAACAGTATGTTTTCAGGACGAAATGTAATTTGTTGCATTTGTGATTGTGACCAAAGTAATAAATTGGAGAGTAATTGATTCAAATTACCAAGTGATTGTTTTGCTTTTTGATACAATGTTGTTTTCTCTTTTTCTGTTAACTTTTCCTGATGATGGATTAATAAATTCATGAATGAATCAAGCGAGACCAAAGGATTTCGTAAATCATGTGAAATAATCGAAAAAAGCTTGTCCTGTAATAAATTAATCGCGCGAAGGTCTGCAGTTTGTTCAGCTACTTTTTGTTTTAGAACGACACTCTGTTCTTCTAACAGTTGCTTTCTCTCTCTTTCCCGCTCGAGTTCAAGCGCCGACACCCGAACCTGCGCTGCGTTTAATCTACTTGACAAACCCAATGAAAACAGTATCATTTGTCCGATAAACCCATATTGCACCGCCGAGCGTGTCATGGGCGTAGAAGGTAGCCAACCAATTTCTTGCAGTATGAATAAAATCCCACCAAAAACAAAAGCTAAATTGGCAGTAGTGAAATAGTGTGCTGGCCGGAATCCTCTTTCAGACATATAAATACCAGCTACGAGCATCAATGACAATACAGCAATACCTAGAAATCCGACCAAATCAACCAATAAATCGAGCCAATCTATGCCAAAAATCCAACAGAAAACAGCAAGTAAAAGAATAAAAATACTGAAAAGAGAAAGCAGAAGAGACAATCGCTGAATCCAAAAAGAAGTCTTGGGTAAGTGTAAATATTGCTTGGTAAAATAAATTCTTGCTAAGTTAGTAGCGGGCACAATGAAAGCAAATGCATACAAATCCCATTGAGGATATTCTTGCCAAAATAACTCTATACCAAAACCATAATAAAAGAAAAAATACAAGCCAAAACCAACAATAGAAAGTACATAATACAAATAACTTGTATCTCGAACAGAAATAAATATGACGAAATTATAACTCGCCATGACCAAAATTATACCCAAAAATAAAGCTTGAAACCATACTCTTTGAAAGTTTCTACCTATGAATTCAGAATATGTAATCCATTCATAATCAAGCTCTTTAGGTGTATATATACTGTATTCTCCCCGTAACTTCAAGCGAAGTTCGACTACCTCATCTTCCAAATCACGTACCAAAAACGCGGTTTGTGCAGTGGATAAGCTTCTTTCAGACATTTTGAGCAGCCCACCACTATACAGTTCTCGAACAACACGCCCCTCTGCATTCAAAAACTGCAAGTTTGCTCTTCCCCATTTTTGAGGAGTACGGAGGACAAATGCTTCTTTTTTAAGTTCTTCTTTCTTCGTACTCAAAGAAATGCGGAGTACATACGTTGTCTTTTTTTGTAAACGATGATTTTCTTTCCAAACTAGTTTTTGTGAAAGTAATGGCGCTGCACTCACCACGAAATGAGGATAAATAAATACAAAAAGTAAACCCAAAAAAAAGAGTTTTCTACGTATAGTTGTATAGATAAATCGATGGTCCCCGTTTTTCATTTCACCCGACATTATGTACATTTGACTAACTAAGTTAGGCAACAGAATGGAGCAAAAAAAAATTATTCTTGTAGAAGACGATTGGATTATCGCCAAAGAAATGGCTATTAACTTACAAACACTCGGCTTTCACGTTCCCGAAATTATTGAATCAGGAGAAGATTTTTTGGCAAAATGGACCTCTTTCGAACCTGTTGACCTCGTTCTTTTAGACATCGACTTGGCTGGTGAGTTAACCGGTCTTGATATCGCTCGGTTTCTGCATCAACAACACATTCCTTTTCTTTTTTTAACAGCTCAGGCAGACCATCAGACAATTTCAGAAGCCAAATGGACAAATCCTCAGAACTACTTAATTAAACCTGTACGCGCGGAAAGCCTGTTCTCTGCCGTCGAAATTGCACTGCACAACAGCACGAATAACAAAATCACCACATCGCTACCTACAGAAAACAGCCAAAAACTGGACTACCACGATGCACTTTTTGTAAAAGCGAAAAAGCGTCTTGAGAAAATTAAAATCTCCGATATTCTCTGGATCGAAGCAAAAGATATTTATGTCCTAATTATCACAGCAAAAGATAGTTACATCTTGAGTGTACAGCTTAAAAATATGGAAGAACGCCTTCCTGCAAGCCATTTTATGCGTGTCCACCGTTCATTTATTGTGCAAATTGACCAAATTGAGGCCATTGAAGAATCTGGAGTACGAATCGGACAGCAACTCATTCCTGTCGGAAAAACCCATAGAGAGAAACTTATGAATCAACTAAAGTTTCTCTAATCTAACCTTATTCATACCAAAATAAACCAATGCGAACTTGCAAAAATGCTAATTATATGTAATTTTGTGATTACTTGTTACAACAATTATTTTTATAACAATTAGTATGACAACAATGGAAGCAGTAGACACTTTGGATCAAGTATATGAAAAATATACCACTGACGACCAAGCTATTTGGCAAACACTTTACAAACAACAAATGGCGATTCTTCCTGAGTTAGCGAGTAATGTTTACTTGGAAGGTCTACCCAAAGCCGGTTTTTCACCCCATAAAATACCGAACTTCAAAGAAGATATTAATCCAAAAGTCAGTGCCTTGACAGGCTGGACTGTCGGAGTTGTTCCTGGTCTTGTTGACCATCGTACTTTTTTTGAGATGTTGGCAAAACGCGTTTTCCCTTCGTCTACTTGGTTACGTACCAAAGACCAATTAGATTATTTGGAGGAGCCTGACATGTTTCACGATACTTTTGGACATATTCCTCTCCTCACAAATCCTGAATTTTGCTCTTTCTTAGCTGATTTTAGTGCCATATCATTGCGTTTTCTTGACATCGAACCTTGTCTTGAAGTCATCAGACGGCTTTACTGGTTCACTGTTGAATTTGGATTAATCAAAGAAGATGGAAAACTAAAAATCTATGGCGGAGGCATCATTTCTTCGCCCGGCGAAAGCGTCTATGCCATACACTCCGATATCCCTGAGCGCATTGATTTTTCAATAGATGAAATTATCCATACACCGGTAAAGATTGACGAATTTCAGAAAAAATATTTTGTCATTGACTCCTACGAGCAACTTTGGGCAATTCTCCCCGAATTCGAACAACGTTTGCACATGTTAAAAAGCGCTTAAGTTTTCTATATATCAGCTGCAT
>JBKBRQ010000259.1:0-3350 GCA_046292055.1 Spirosomataceae bacterium
GGGGATAATATCCGTCGCCGGATTCACGATCGCCAACACCCAGTCGTCTGACTTGAACAAATCTCCCCGACAGCGGGCATAGTAGTTCCCAGGCCCTACCTGCGTGATACTCGTCTGCCCTGAAAAGGCGGGCTGAATCTCGCCCCCAATGCGCCATTCTAGCTTCCCGAAGTCACAGCCATACGCCGTCAAAAGCACACTCTCGTTTGCGCCAACACGGCTCTTGTTGGGGACGACACGTAGGTGATCTACCAGAGAAAGACCCACAGAACCCGTTGTCTTTCCATCTATCCCTCCCCCATAATTTACACAGGCTGCCTCGTAGGTAAAAGGTCCGTACACAACAGACTTCCCGTTGGTATTGGTTGGGTACACCACCCGACCGTCTGGCAAAGTCACTTTTAGCCAATACCATTCCGGGTTCGAGCATCCAGACATACTGACAAACACAGGGTCGTTCGGGGCAGCCTTTTGTTTGTCGGTCGTCACACTCGGAATATTGCCCGTCAGTTCAGACACCGTATAGTCTGCGCGTGTGCCGCTCATGCCCAAGGATACACACCACGCGTAGTACGTCCCGTATCCAAAAGCCGTGATGCTTTGGCCCCGTTCGAGAACCTCCGTCGTTTTGCCGTTCGGTACGTAAGACCACATCACATGCCCGTTGCTACAGCCCGTGGCGGTTAGGGTAACGGGTTCGTTGGAACGGGCGCGACTTTTATTGGAGGTAATCGTCAGAAGACCAGGCGGTTTGGCGGTCATGGTAAACGACGTCCAAGCCCCGATACTCCGATCGCTAACTACACAGCGGGCGCGGTAAATACCCGGGCCGGCTGCGGTTAGCGTATTCCCCCAAACATATTCACCGGCAGGGGTTAACCATTGCACACCACCCGATACACAATTTGAGCCCGTAAGTTCAAAGAGTTCAAGCGGATTGACGGATGTCTTGTTTGCCGTAATCACCACTGGATTCGGGTCTATGCGGCAGATTTCATAAAACTCCCAAGGCCCGTAGCTCGTACCCGTACTGCTCGATGAATAACAACGTGCCGAATAAATACCCGGGTTCAAATTCCGGCTCGATGGATTTCCTTGCCGTACCCCATCAAACCACTCGATCGGCAAACCCCCACAACCCGATGCAACGAGCGTCTTTTGCTGGTTATCATATACGCAGCCGGGGTCTGCCACTAAATGAGGTTTGTTCATGGGGCGTTCCAGCAATACAATACTCGCCCAAGGCGTCGTTTCGTTCGCATTATAGCTATTTACGCAACGCGCACGATAGAGACCATAACCTGATACAGTTAAAGGGTTCGTGATAGAAATGGTAAACGATGTAAACCGTTCGCGCAACTCCCATTCCACGTACCAATTAGCAGCGCAGCCATGGGCAGTTAGAATAATTTCTTCGTTGGGGTAAACCTCTGAAACTGGCTTGTTACTCTCAATATATACAGCCGAATTGGACAGAGAAATCAGGTTGGAGAAACCGCTGGTTCCGCAAGAAGAGGAACAAGTGGCCGTATAATTGCCCGTGGCTGTACTTGGATGAACAAAAAGGATATTGCCCGCGTTGTTCGCCTCATTGAGCAAGGTGCCGTTTTTATACCATTTAATAAGGCCATTGCAGCCCTCGGCAGTTATGGTAGCCACTTCACTAGGTTGAACATTCGTTTTATCTGTTCTAATCGCTGGCGGTGAGGGCGTACTATTCCGTAAAATCGCAATTTCATTAGACCATTTGTCGTTACAACGAACTTTGTATATACCTTCTCCACTGGTTATACTTATTTTTTGGTTCCACTCAGAAATTTGCACATCGTTTAGATACCAAACCAAATTGGTAGCAGAACAATTTTCTAGGGAAACTACGGCAATCGTTGTAGTGGCTTGATTACATAAAGAAGAAGTACCAGCACGTATGCTTACGCTTGTAGGAGCTGTAACAAGTACTTTCGTAGGCGCACTGATACAAGACCCATCTTGGCATCTAGCCGTGTATTCTCCGGCAGGTACATTATTGCGGGTAACTCCATAACTTCCATCACTCCAAACCAAAGTACCTTGCGCACAATTTCCTGCTAAACTAGCAGGAGCATTTCCACCCACACCAATAGTTGGAGGAGAAATAGACCCACTCGGAAAAATAGTGATGCTACCACTTACATTTCCACACGTAGCTCGGTAAGTCCCTATTTCATTGACTTTGATTTCCTGACCCTCTACGGCTTTGCCATTGGATAATAAAGGTTCAAAATTAGTTGAGCCAAATGCCGCTTTTTGCCAGCTAACTATTCCGCTGCAAAAATAAACCGTAGCCGTCAAGGAAAGTGATTCGGATGGACAAATTGTCTTCTTTGAAGCTGTCAGAGTGATAGAAGGTTTAACAACCGTTATGGTCATAGAGGAGCGTGAACTCTCGCAACCATTCACAACACAATAAGCTGAATACGTAGTAGTAACTGTTGGATAAACGGTAATCGAACTCCCCACCACACCATGTTCCCAATGCACATTTCCATTCTGACACTGCGAGGAGGATATAACAGTGGAGGAGCCTGAATCAATTTGAACTTTGTTGGAAGAGAGTACAGGAGGCGAAATAGAAGGAAGCTGTATAGCTTCATATATCCTAAAATCGTCCAAAAGAACATAGCTTCTTCCAAGATTTGTTTTTGCACGCGTGTATATTTTTACTGTAAGATTGCTTGCAATATTTTCTTCAAAAGAAAATTGATAGTCATTAAATTTATTTATTTGCTTTTGTAGAGGAACTATATTCTCTTTACCATTTATATTAACTATAACTTCTACATCATTTACATAACCAGACGAATGAACAGGAAATAGCGTTGCTTCAAATTTGCATGTGTATATTTTCCCTGAGCCTGAAAGATTCGTAAAAGTTCGAGAAATAAATTCTTGATGAAATCCATAATCACCTCCAATACTGTAATATAATCCAATTACCTTCCCTTTATCTTTACTGTATGGAATTAGTGAACCAGAATTTCCAGCCACTGTAGGAGAACCACATTCTTGTAAATCAGGCGTTTCGCCCTGAAGTTTGCACCAACCACACGGGGCGTAATCTTGACTTGGACTTACTTTCTCATTAAAATTCTCTGCTACAAATCGGCGTTCGCAGTTGACCTCGACCGGGGCTATTGGATTGGGACATGGATTTGAGCAAATCAATGATGATGTTCTTGCTGAACGTGTAGAGGAACTATCACCTTGCAAGAAACTAAAGAACGGCGCATGAAGACAAATTTCTCCCTTCTTTGCCCAATCGTCTTGCACCCCTGCACCAGAATAACTTCTGAGTAAAAGAAAGCATGGGT
>JBKBRQ010000260.1:0-3332 GCA_046292055.1 Spirosomataceae bacterium
CTGTTGCGTATTGACCCGTGGGTGTTTTTTTAGGTTTTTTATCGATTTTCATTACCTCAAACAAGACTTCACCCAATTGTTTAGGTGAACTAACATTGAATTGCGTCCCTGCCAAGGTATAAATTTCTTGTTCTAAGCGCGTAATGTCTTTTTCTAGCTCGGTAGAAAGGTCTTGCAAGGCGTGGATGTCTAAATTTACACCCGTTCGTTCCATGTCTGAAAGCACTTGAACCAACGGAATCTCAACCGTTTCAAGTAATTTTTCTTGGTTGGTTTCTTTCAGTTTTTGAGCCAAGATAGGTTTGAGTTGCAACGTAATGTCAGCATCTTCTGAGGCATATTCTTTGATTTGTTCCAACGGCACATCGCGCATATTCCCTTGATTTTTCCCTTTTTTCCCAATGAGTTCTTCAATAGAAACAGGTTTGTAATTCAAGTAATTTTGTGCTAGAGCGTCCATTCCGTGGCGTTGTTCTGGTTCAATCAAATAATGTGCGAGCATTGTATCGTAAAACGGCCCAGCTAAGCGTATTCCATAATTTTGCAAAATGGATATATCGTATTTTAAATTCTGTGCGATTTTCAGAATGCCTTCTTGCTCAAATACCGGAATAAAGCGCTGAAGGGTTTCTTTAGCCTCATTTTGGTCACTGGAAATCGGGATATAAAAGGCTTCTCCAGCTCGATAAGAGAAAGAAATTCCGACCAATTTCGCCTCCATTGACTCAATATCTGTGGTTTCTGTATCGAAACAAAACTCTTTTTGTGCGAGTAAATGCTGTACCAATTTTTCTTGCAGAGCAACCGTTTCCATCAATTCATAGCGATGTGCAGTTGAATGAATGGTTTTCAGAATGCTCGGTTTTTCAGTTAGTTCTTCTTCGGAATATTTATTTTCCTGAGGAATATAGGCTGGCGGGGCATCAAAAAGTGAAGTCTGTTGTTGAACGGGTTGTTTGGTAGCAACGGATGTTGGAGCTGCCGCTCGTTTAGGAGTAGATTCTTCACCTAAAAGTTTTTTTCTCAACGTCCGAAACTCCAACTCATCCAATAATTCACTTAATTCTTCCGTATTGTAAGGAGAGAGGCGTAAATCGTCCGCGTCATAAGGAACAGGAACATGTATATCAATTCGGGCAAGTTCTTTCGACAAAAGTGCACTTTCACGTCCATCCCGGATTTTCTCTCCCATTTTTCCTGAGATGGTATGGGCATTTTCCAAAATATTTTCAACACTTCCGAACTCGGCAAGAAGTTTGGCTGCTGTTTTTTCACCTACGCCAGGTATTCCAGGAATATTATCTACTTTATCACCCATTAGCCCAAGCATATCGATCACTTGGTCAATGTGTTGAACGCCCCATTTGTTTAAAACTTCTTGTACACCCATGATTTCCACGCCATTTCCCATCATGGCTGGTTTGTAAAGGAAAATATTTTCTTCTACCAGTTGCCCATAATCTTTGTCTGGCGTGTACATATAGACTTCAAAGTCATCTTTAACTGCCTTTTTAGCAATGGTTCCAATGACATCATCTGCCTCATAGCCATCTAGCTCTAGAAGAGGAATATTCATAGCGCGTACTAGTCGCTTTACATACGGTATTGCCAAGGTGATATCTTCCGGTTGCTCCTGTCTGTTTGCCTTGTATTCTGTATATTGAACGTGTCTGAAAGTAGGTGCTTTGGTATCAAACGCAACACCAATATGGGTAGGTTTTTCTTTGGAAAGAACCTCTAAAAGTGTGTTTGTAAATCCAAAAACAGCGCTTGTATTAAGCTGGGCCGAGTTAATTCTCGGGTTTTTGATAAAAGCAAAATGTGCTCTATAAATGAGAGCAAAGGCGTCAAGTAAAAATAATTTTTTGCTAGGCATACGTCAATGTGTTTGAACAAAATTACAGCTTTTAATTCTTTTTTTACTAATTCATGCAAGATGTGAACGGTTTGCCCGTAATTTACAGCGTCGAAAAACTATCTTTTTTGACATAGGGTTAATGAAATACATGCGCTTGTAATTGATTGTACGGAATGAATATTATACAGAAAAAAACGTCGGTTGTGGTGGTAGGTGGTGGATTAGCAGGTTTGGTTTCATCTATTGAATTAGCGAAATCAGGTATTTCGGTTGTCTTGATTGAAAAAAATAGCTATCCTTTTCATCGTGTTTGTGGAGAATATATTTCTAACGAAGTGAAAACGTATATTTCCCAATTGCTTGGTTTACCTGTTGATTCATTGGGTTCTTCCTCTATTGATACCCTACAAATTACAGATACGAACGGCCAAGAATTGGTTCAAATATTGGATATGGGTGGTTTTGGTTTGAGCCGATTTGCTTTGGATAAAGCCTTGGTGGACGTCGCACAAAGAGTAGGAGTTACTGTTTGGACAAATGAATCCGTAGAAGAAATTACGCGTACTTCTGAAGATGAATATTGTGTAAAAACAAAGTCTGGGCAGGAAGTAGTAGCTATTTGTATTTTGGGTGCGCATGGAAAAAGGAGCCATCTAGATCGGGTCTTGCATCGTTCTTTCTTCAAGAAAAGGAGTGAATATGTTGGTGTGAAGTACCATATTTCGTATTCATTCCCGAAAAATCAGATTTCGTTGCACAATTTTGAAGGCGGTTATTGTGGGATTTCTGCGATTGAAGAAGGGCGTTATTGTTTGTGTTATTTGGTTGAGAAAAAGCAAGTTCAAAAAGCGGGTGGAATCAAGGAGTTGGAGCAAAAAATATTAATGAAAAATAAGTATTTGGCCCATATTTTTGAACATGCCGTTTTTTTGTATGATAAACCATTGGTTATCAGTGAGGTGTCTTTTCGAGAAAAGGAAAAGGTAGTCAATGGTATTATCATGATAGGTGATTCTGCAGGTTTGATTGCGCCGTTGTGTGGGAATGGAATGGCTATGGCTATTAAGTCCGGGAAAATGGCAAGTGAATGGATTATTTCGTTCATAACTAACAAAATTGACCGACAAGAAATGGAAAAAGGCTTCACAAAGTCTTGGCAAAAAGAGTTTGCTACGCGGTTGTTTGTCGGACGCAAAATTCAATCACTTTTTGGTGCATCTTGGCTAACGAGCAGTACACTATTTACCTTAAAGCATTTCCCTAAAATTGTACACAGACTGATTCATTTAACACATGGAAAACAAATGATTTCCTAATTTTTGAAATTTTTCTTCAATAGTGAATGGGTTGGTTTTTCGATAACGGTGTAGAAAATCCAAGCAGCGATTATGGAAACAAGTAGTTGGAAAACAAGGTATATAAATCGGTCCACTTGAATTCCTCTCAAAGACATGAGACTATTTAGGTAAACGAT
>JBKBRQ010000261.1:0-3280 GCA_046292055.1 Spirosomataceae bacterium
CAATTTCATACGCACCCGTTTCCTCAATAGGGGTTTGAAGAATATGTGCCGATCTTCTGATAATCGAACTGAGAAGAGTCGCATCGTAATATTCCAAACGTGCATTGATACCAAAACGAGCGCGGAGCGGCGCAGTCAATAAACCTGACCGCGTGGTTGCTCCAATAAGTGTAAACGGATTTAATCCAATCTGAACACTCCGTGCATTCGGCCCAGAATCAAGCATGATGTCAATTTTATAATCCTCCATCGCTGAATACAAGTATTCTTCTACAATAGGATTGAGGCGGTGAATTTCATCAATGAATAAAACATCAAAAGGATCAAGATTGGTCAGTAGTCCGGCTAAATCACTTGGCTTATCCAAGACAGGGCCAGATGTGATTTTAATGTTTGCCCCCAATTCGTTGGAGATAATATGGGACAACGTCGTTTTGCCAAGACCCGGTGGGCCGTGCAAAAGGACGTGGTCAAGCGCTTCTTTTCTTTGCTTTGCTGCCTGAACAAATATCTTTAAGTTCTCCAGTGTTTTGTCTTGGCCGGCAAAATCACCGAAAGAAATGGGGCGTAGTGCCTTTTCAATATCCTTTTCTTGGGAGGAGAGATTTTCAGAGTCGCCCGTCAAATAATCTTGCCGCATAATTTGCTGTTTCTAATCGTATTAATCTCCAAAAATACGTGGTCTACACACAGAAAACCAATGGAAATGCCAGAATCTTCAAACATACCATTATTTCTAAAAATCGAACTATTTTACAACCATGACTGTCCCAGACTTAACAATCGTTCCTCTTTCAGGGAAATCAAGCGCAGTATATCTTACTTGATACGTATACACTGCTGGTGCGATTGTTTTTCCACGTACAGATCCATCCCAACGCATATCAGGATCATTGGACTCAAATACAATCTCTCCCCAACGATTAAAAATCAATAATTGATACGTATTCGTAAAGATGGGAAGTGTCACAAAAGTGTCATTTATACCATCATTGTTAGGCGTAAAAATATCGGGAACATACAAAATCGGTTCACAACCTGATACAGCTTTGGATTGCTTAGTGACAACGCAATCAAAATTATTGGTTACCTCCAACCGGAATGTTTGTGGAATAACAAAGTCATAGAATGGGGCGGTTGAAAACGTTGCTTCTAAAGTCGTTAGCCAACGATAGTCAAAGCTACTTCCACCCGTTGGATCTGGATTGATTCGAGTGGGTATCACGGGTGAATTGCGCAAACATACGTAGAAGCTATCTGGTAAATTATAGACAGGTATTGGCTTAATGAATATAGAATCTACAATCGTTGAGTCCGTGCAAAGGGTTTCTAACGCATTTGTAATCGCTCCCCCCAACGGCCCTCCTACTGCACCAGCAACAGGTGCTAAACGGGTCTGATTATAAGTTTTGATACGAAGTGTTATTTTATTCCAACCAATTTTTGGGAAAATATAAGATACTTGCTTTTCTTTCAATGTTGAGCCGTCCTCAAATGTCCATTCAATTTCATTCCGTTGCGGGCTACAAACCTCCTCCACACTTAGAATAGTGGGTGATTGAAAACAATTTCCACTGTAGGTTGATTGAATCCCATCTCCTTCTTGCTCACGCGGTGCATGTACAACCTGAGGGAAGCCAACCCCTGAAGGACGTGCAAGCGGTGCTGCATTTTCATCTGTAGAAGCAACAAAACCAATATCAGCAGCATTCATTCCGTAATCATTGGGTGCTTGGATGAATGGCAAGGTTAAAGCTCCATCTACAGCCATATAGACATATTTTGCACCCTCGCCACTCACTGGTCCCATTTGTAAAGCACCAAACTTTTGCGTAGTGCTCGTCGTAATTTCTCGAACAGGGTTTCCGTCATCCAACGTACTTACCTGATAAAGTGCCGATAAAAAGGGAGAAGCTATTGGGTTATAAACCGTAAAATAAATACGTTCTCCATTTGGTGAAAAAGACAAACCATTCAACTCACTACCAGCAGGAATAGCTAATTTGATCTTTCGTCGTGGTGTAATTTGCCCTGTTGTCACATCAAGTTCCATAATCTCCAGAAATATATCTGTACCAGCTTCCTTTACAGTTAGTAGAAGATCTCCATCTTGATTACTAGTCAATAAAGGCAAATAACGAATAGGTGCTGTGGTATCTGGCGGAATAGAAGAAATCACTTGTTGAACTCCGGAAGAATCTATTTGAAAAGTATAAAATTTACTTGAATTTAGTTCTTGAGCTATTAGTAAATAACCTGTTTCATCAGGTTTTGGTACAACCCGAATCGACTCGCTAGCTGGGTAAACCAATGGAATACTTTTTTCCACTATTTTTCCATCGTCTTGTATTCTTGTATCAATAATACTGTAAGATAAAAAACCTGTACTCTTATCCACATAAAAGGCATAATACTCATGGAACTTACATGTGTAACAACCAAATTTGGGCATAATGCCAACCCCTTGTTTTGTAGGAGACGTACTTCCTAGTAGAGAGTCGCTAGGATTCGATGTTGTTAAAATAGCATCGTTTACATCAAACAACGCACGTCCATCTGTGTAAAAAGCGAGTTCACCTTGTGCGTCAAATACCATGGCGGTTGCACCATTTGTTCTTACTTTATTCGGAATCGTAGAAGCTGAAGTATTGGGAGAGAAGGAGTTTGTACCTGTATTTTCAGGTTCGGCAAATAGCGAACCATCGGCAGCTAAGGAATCTCTTTCTGGGGTTGTTCCATTAAAAGAAGAAGAAAATTCGAGTGTTGCACCTTGTCCAAAATACCAACGTTCTGCACCACCGGCAGTTGGTGGAGGTTGAAGACAAAACTTCACATTAACTCGAGCAGTTTGTGAACAGCCAGACGTAATATCAATGACTTCTACAGAATAACAACCTGGTTCTTCTACCTCAAGCGTAGGCGTTGTTTCCCCGTTGGGATACCATTTGTATCGAACATTTGTAGGGGGAACGCTCAATCGGTGGAGATATGGGTCTAATTTGAGAGAACTTCCTTTACAAACAGTTGTATCTGAATCTCTTTTTCGATTAAAAAGTGGCTCGGCAGGCGGTGCACCTACGGTAATGTTCTTACTTTCTAGTTGAGTTGTTCCATCCGCGTACATCTTTTCTAATTGTACTGTGTATGTACCAGGTGAGGAGTAAGCGAAATATGCACCTCTTTCTCCGGGTATAAATGAACCTGAACCTGCAAAATCCCATCGACGCGAAACGCTGCGTGTGTCTTGGTCAAAGAAATAAGAGGGAGTCGGACAAGCAGC
>JBKBRQ010000262.1:0-3257 GCA_046292055.1 Spirosomataceae bacterium
GAGTTCAATGATTAAATAAAAAGTCTTTGTACTACATAACGTATTCTAACAAGATTGAGTTTGGGAATAAGGGCATTCTATTCATTTTTTCAATCCAGCTTATTCTTCCAAATCCGTATTGCTCTCCTCTGGATGTATTTACATTAGTGAAATATATTCTCTCTCAGAAAACTCTCTCCACAATTTCTCCGACACATTCTTGTTCACCCAACTGTTTTTTTGTACTTTCAGCCTTCATTTTTCAACCCTACCTAACCCATACATATGAAAAGAAGAACCTTCTTAGAAAACTCAACCAAAGTGGCTGCTGCTGGCCTTATTTTACCAACTACATCGCCTGTACCTATGAAAGAACAATTCGTGCACCACGTGTATTTCGTACTCAAGAACCCAGCAAGCCAAGAAGACAAAGACTTGCTAATCAAAGGACTAAAGAAGCTTAGTAAAGTACCAACCATTAAATATCACCATATCGGCGTACCCGCACCAACCAATCGTGAAGTCATTAACAAAGATTATTCAATCTCTTGGTTATGCCTTTTCATGAACGGTGAAGACGAAGCCGTCTATCAAACGCATCCCATTCACCTCCAATTTATTGAAGAATGTGCACATCTTTGGGAAAAAGTGACAGTCTATGACTCTATCAGCATTTAACATCATGATATCTACTTCTTCATTTATCCCCCTAGAAAACGTATGAAACCAACGACAAGAAGAAAATTCATTCGCTGGTCGGCTCTTTCCGTTCCATTACTTTCCTCTTTTCCGATACGAGCTGCCAAACCAAAAGTGGCGAAACCTATCATTGTTTCTACTTGGGAAAGCGGGCTGGCTGTCAATGAAGAAGCTTGGAAAGTTCTGGAACAAAAAACAGGACGTGCTATAGATGCTGTAGAAGCTGCAGCACGGCACATCGAGGATTCTATCAATTGCTGTGTAGGATTAGGAGGTAATCCTGACCGAGATGGACGCGTCACATTGGATGCTAGTATCATGGATCACCAATTCAATTGTGGTTCTGTTGCAGGTTTAGAACGTATCAAACACTCGATTTCTGTTGCACGAAAAGTGATGGAATCCACTCCACATGTTTTTTTGGTTGGACAGGGCGCTCAGCAATTTGCTTTGGAAAATGGCTTCCCCTTAGAAAGTGAAGAACTGTCTCAGGAAGCGCAAATGCAATACAAAGAATGGCTCAAAAAGTCCGAATACAAGCCCATTATCAATATTGAAAAGCAACAAATCAATGCTTTTCCCAAGAAAAGTAATGGCCCATTTGCTCCTGCCCAGTTAGAAGACGGTAGTTTCAATCACGATACAATGGGCTCCATTGCACTCGACTTTTCAGGAAATTTATCAGGGGCTTGCACAACAAGCGGCATGGGTTTCAAGATGCGTGGACGGGTAGGCGACTCTCCCATCATTGGTTCAGGTTTGTATGTGGACAATGCCGTTGGCGCTGCCACTTCTTCTGGGCAAGGTGAGGAAGTCATTCGTATCTGTGGTACTTTTCTCATTATTGAGCTCATGCGCAACGGGAAAACGCCTTTCGAGGCCTGTAAATTAGCTATTGAGCGACTTGTACAGATAAATCCAAAGAAAGCAGAAAGTTTTCAGGTAGGATTTATTGCGCTATCAAAGATGGGTGAATATGGTGCGTACTCTGTTGCACCTGGCTTTACTTTTTCTGTTCGAGATGCTTCAGGAGAAGGCCGTATCTATGAAGCCAAAAGCTATTTTTAAGTAATAAATAGAGCTACTTCAAAGGTAGCTCTATTTTTATATCTTGATTTCATCTATCTCTACCATTATTAATTATTTCTACAAATCAAGCCTATTTTCAGGCGGATGAATACCTCCTTAAAACAGAAAAAAGGATACTATACGACAACTAAAAACGAGCATAACAAATAGATTGCTTATTTTTGCTTTCCAAATGTTGAATGTTTGTACAAAACAAACTATGTATTTTTTGAATAAGCACGAAACAAACTGTAGATTTAAGCATTAAAATGGAGAATAATTCAAAACTTAGCATACCTAAAGATGGAATTGAGGGACTAAAAGAAAATTTCTTAGCAGACTCAATATCTGGGTTTACAGTGTTCCTCTTAGCCCTACCTCTCAGTTTAGGTATCGCCAAAGCCTCCGATTTCCCACCCATCATGGGTCTTATCACAGCAATTATTGGTGGTATTGTCGTCAGTTTTTTTATGGGTTCACGTCTCACAATAAAAGGGCCGGCAGCAGGTATGATTGTGATTGTTGCAGGTGCTGTAAACGAATTTGGAGGGGGTGAACTGGGTTGGCATCTGGCACTAGGAGCAATGGTTGTCGCGGGAATCGTGCAAATTTTGTTTGGCGTATTCAAATTAGGCAAACTAGCTGATTTTTTTCCACTTTCTGCCATTCATGGTATGCTCGCCGCCATTGGTCTTATCATTATTGCCAAACAAATTCCTATTTTATTAGCCATTGACCCAGCTACTACTAAAGGAATGGGACCTATTCCGTTGCTGTTTTCTATTCCCACATTTATAAAAAACTTAGACCTGAAATCTACACTTATTGGCTTAATTAGTCTGACAATCATGCTGTCGTGGCCTCTATTGAAAAGTCCGCTCAAGAAAGTACCTGCTCCTTTGGTTGTATTATTGATAGCTATCCCTGCTGAATTACTGATGGATTTTCAGACAACGAAACCCGCCCACGCACTTGTGCATATCGGCAATTTGGCGGATAATTTACAAATAAATGTGGACTTCGGTGGAATTACCCAAACGAGTATATTTATCAAATATGTGATCATGTTTGCGCTTGTGGGGTCATTGGAGTCTTTATTAACAGTCAAGGCGATTGATATGCTTGACCCTTTTCGACGTAAATCGGATGCAAACAAAGATTTAATTGCCGTTGGCATTGGAAATACCATCGCTGCTGTTTTGGGAGGCTTACCCATGATTTCTGAGGTAGCCCGCAGCTCCTCCAATGTGGCAAACGGAGCAAAAACGCGCTGGGCAAATTTCTTTCATGGTTTCTTTATACTTGCCTTTCTTTTGTTGGCATCCAACCTCATTGGATTGATTCCTAACTCTGCTTTGGCGGCGATGCTCATTACGGTAGGTATTAAATTAACCCATCCAAGAGAATTTATTCAAGTATTTAAAATTGGAAAAGAACAACTAGCCATTTTCTTGATAACCATTTTTTTCACCCTTTATGAGGACCTTTTAGTTGGAATAATGGCAGGAATT
>JBKBRQ010000263.1:0-3256 GCA_046292055.1 Spirosomataceae bacterium
GTAAATAAGGCATCTGAAGCAGGAACATTAGGCACAAATTTATCGACTCTGAACAAAGTAGATTTCCCTTTCTTATCCCAGATTCTCCAACTTTTAATGCTTTTATCTTTTTTGTCTACAGTTATTTGAATTTTTGTAACATTAGAAGTTTTTGCTGTTGGTGATAATTCCACTACTTCAAAAACTTGGCTTCCTACCTTCATTTCTTGCTTGAACAAATATTTATATCCTTTTTTGTAGATACTGTAGATTTTTGTCGGAGAGAAATCAGAGTCCGCAGAGGCATCGTAATCCATGATGTTCACTTCGTTTGTTTCCTTCACATAGGTATAAATTTCTTTACCGTTATTGTAAATCTCTTGCCCAACCATATTGAGTTTAAACTTCACACCTTTCACAACAACAGCACCCGTCATTTTTTTAGCAGAAGGCGAGTCTGGACCGTATGTGAAGTTAGCACTGAAGGTCTTCATGTTCTTGTATTTTGTACTCATCTGGTCTAAAATAGCAGAGGCACGTTGGTCTCCTTGTGCCTGAACCATCTGAACACCCAATAGCCAAACGAAGGCTATCATCCATCTTGTTTTTATCATTTTATTCATTGTTGTTTATTTTCGTTCAATACAATTTCTTATTTAGACCAATCCAGAGCAAAATAGTTTACTTATTTCCTTAGTGACTTCAACATTTCTTCTAATGTGACCAAATCTTTTATGATAACTTCGCGTGCCTTACTTCCTTCAAACGGCCCAACGATACCTGTTTGTTCCAATTGGTCGATAATTCTTCCTGCACGGTTGTAGCCTAACTTCATTTTTCGTTGAATGAGCGAGGTACTTCCTTGTTGCGCAGACACAAGTAAGCGCGCAGCTTCATCAAAGAGTGGATCCATTTCTGACATATCCATTGGACCACCACTTTCTTGCTCGTCGTCACCATAAAATTCTGGCAATAAATACGCAGATTCGTATCCACGTTGGCTACCAATAAACTCGCATATATCGTCAATTTCTGGTGTATCAACAAAAGGTCCTTGCAAACGAATCATATCTGAACCCATGGATAACAACATGTCTCCACTCCCCACGAGTTGTTCAGAACCACCTGTATCCAAGATAGTTCGAGAGTCAATCTTAGAGGTTACTTTAAAGGATAACCGAGCAGGGAAATTGGCTTTGATTAATCCAGTAATGACGTTTACGGACGGTCTTTGGGTCGCAACAATCAAGTGAATCCCAATGGCACGTGCTAATTGAGCAAGCCGAGCAATGGGCTGTTCCACTTCTTTCCCAGCTGTCATCATCAAGTCAGCAAGCTCATCTATTACCAAAACAATATAAGGTAAAAAACGGTGTCCTTTTTCTGGACTTAACTTCCGAACCACAAATTTTGCATTATATTCTCCGATATTTCGCACACCGGCATCTTTCAACAAATCATAGCGCGAATCCATCTCGATACATAAGGAATTTAATGTATGAATTACCTTTTTTGTATCGGTGATGATGGCCTCCTCGGCATTGGGTAACATCGCGAGGAAATGACGTTCAATTTTATTGAATAACGTCAATTCAACCTTTTTCGGGTCTACTAAGACAAACTTGACTTGCGACGGGTGCTTTTTATACAAGAGCGAGGCCAAAATAACGTTCAATCCTACTGATTTCCCTTGACCTGTTGCCCCTGCCATAAGCAAATGGGGCATTTTAGCTAAATCTGAAATATAGATTTCATTCGAAATGGTTTTCCCTAGAATAATGGGCAGTTCAAAAGTTGATTTTTGGAATTTTTCACTTGCCAAAACCGACTTAATTGTCACCACTTCTCTATTTTTGTTAGGGACTTCAATACCAATTGTCCCTTTCCCTGGCATAGGAGCGATAATCCGAATACCAAGTGCAGCCAAGTTCAATGCGATATTTTCTTCTAAACTTTTAATTTTTGAGATACGTACACCTGCTTCAGGTACGATTTCATAAAGTGTAACCGTCGGTCCAATGGTTGCTTTGATACTTGCGATGCCAATATTAAAATTACGCATCGTTTCAATAATGTTATTTTTATTTGCTTCTAGCTCATCTTCTGAGACCTTTCGCCCATCAGACTGGTAATCTTTCACCAGACCTAAATGGGGATATTTGTAAGTAGACAAATCCAATGTAGGGTCGTATTTGCCATACGTTTCAACTAAATTATCGGCATCTACCTCTACGTTAGGCAAGGTAGGCTCAATCGTTAGTGGAATATTCACAGGCTCCTCATGCGTAGGCTCAATCTCGAGCTTCACGTGGTTATCGACAACTACACTTGGAGGAGTCTCTTCATCTAAAGGTGTCGCTGGATCCTCTCTCGGTAAACTATTTTCTGCATGACCAATTGGCGCAACGGGAGAAAACTCAACTGTATCCTCGTTCGTATCTTCAACTTCTTGGGGCTCATCTTCCTTCCATTGCTGTTCTTTTTCGTCTACATAAGGGAAAAGAGTTGCAAACTTTGCACGCAGATTTTTCACTTTATGAAAATAAAGTAACCAGCTAAAAAAGAGAATAAAATAAATAAAAATTCCTCCAAATCCGACAATATGAAACATCCATTCATTCACTACAAAACCAATATTCCCTGCGAAAATATGCTGTTTTAAGTCGAATAGCTTAGCCCAATACCCGAGAAAAATAGAGGTAAAGAACACGTAAAAAATAGTAGCGAACCCAAATCGGTTCATATGAATTTGACGAAAAAAGTCTTTGGTTAATAGATTGACTCCTGCTAAAAGAAGGACAGGCAACCAGCCAAATGCAGCAATTCCAAATAGATTATAAATAAACCAATGGGCTACATACGCACCAGCAACTCCGAATATATTTTGTGCATTTTTTGTTTCAGGATGCATGGTGTGAGCTAATTTCTTTTGGATAATATCTTGATCCATTACACCGGTAAAAAGATAAGACGCAAAAGAAAGAAATAGGAAAATTGCGATAATGGTAACAAAGGCACCAAGAATCAATTGAAACTGTTCAGACTCCCAATCAAGAGAAGAGAGGGATTCTTTCAAGTCACGAACAGAGCCTGATTTCGGTTCAGATTTCGCTGAACTTTTTCTTCTAAAATTTTTAGACATACGTTTGAATTCGTCGTTTTTTACTAATTATATCGGAAAGCAAGAGACAGTTTGTCAGCGAATAGCTGCATGAATTTTAATTAATTTGATTAAAAGGTCTTCTATCAAATGCAACGGAAGCATATTTTCACCATC
>JBKBRQ010000264.1:0-3226 GCA_046292055.1 Spirosomataceae bacterium
ATGTGCCGAAGAAATGACAGAACCCACCACAGTAAAGCGGTATGTTTCGCCGGCTTTTAACTTTTTAGTGAATTTCAGGCGATGTAACCCATAATCCCATTCTTCGTGAACAAGTGCGGGTTCTTTACCTCTTTCTTCTTCAAAAATAAAAGAGTTCGAAGCCGCAACTGTATGTCTGCCCGTAGGAGATTTCGCCACCGACGTCATCAAGGGAATCAACGAATGAGGGCGATCAATGAGGTGATACGAGTTTTTCACATCTCGGAGAACCTCCGGCGCTTGAATAATGCTATGCGGAGTAATCTCACACGCAGATTTTGCTGTAATACGTACCTCCGTCAAAGCTGTATAAGGCAAATGACGAAGCGCCATTAATTCGGTTTGGACAGACACTTTTTCGTGTTCAAAACGAGTCACCAAAACCCCATCATTCATCCGAATTGTTTGCGTATAACCTGTCATATCTTTGGGCCCTAAACGCCGACCGTCTAGGTCTAAATCCAGATTAGCAAATTCAAAAACTTTCAAAATATTTGATACACGCCCCCGTCCATAGGTATCAAATGCCCCATTAAGTACCACTTCTTTGACTTTCAAAGGCTGCGCCGATGAGGTCAGTCCAATCATTCCGTTTGCTACGGTGACACCATAATAATTCGTCGGATCTACTTCTTTTGCTGTGATTTCCCATTGTGCCACGGCTGTCAAAGAAATCAGCCAAGCAAAACCGCTCAACATGTGTTTTTTCATTGTATCTATAGGTTAAATTGTAGTTATATTTCAGATGCCAGCTTGCTTCAAGCCTTTTTTCAGCTCTTCTGCCCAAACGTGGTAACCCATCGCATTCAAATGCAATTTATCTTGGATGAATAGCTCCGCTTTGGGCTCTCCTTCTTCATTCAAAAATGCAGGCGAAGTTTGAATAAAATGTAGGTTCTTTTTGCTTTCGCAATACGTGCGAATCAATGTATTTGCCTCCTTAATTTGCGACCAAACCTTCCATCTGCTCTCTGTCGGCGTGATTTCGATGAAAACAACCGGTTTGTTTTTGTGCTTTTGTCGGATTTTCTTCTCTACGGCTTTGAAAAGTTGCAAAACCTCTTTTGGAGTTCGGTCATCTGGCGCACCTGTGATGTCATTGGCAACAAAAATAAGTACCGCTTTGGCGTCATGCTTTGCTACAAGCCGCTCCGTGTAAAACAATAAATCCGTAAATTTTGCACCACCGTATCCACGATTAATCATTTCGTAAGGCGCCATGTCCTCTTTTATATTTCCCCAAAGTCGAAAACTAGACGAACCCAAACACAAAATGGCTTCTGAACTGTATTTTTCGATTTGGTCTTTTTTCTCCAATTGTTGAATGTCTTTCTCCCACGATTTCGCGGCTTCTTCGTAGCGCTTAAAGGAAGTGCATTGCACAAAGACAAAAGAAAAGAGAAGGACGAAAAGACTATTTCTCATGCGTTCTATTTGGTTAAATGGATTGAAAATAAGGTTGAACCAAAACAAAAATACAGTTAATTCAACGTATCCCACCCGAAATAGAGACGAATCTACTTGTATTTTCTACTCCAAACCTCTGTTCACTCCAACATTCAACTATCCAGAAAATGCAAAAACAGTAAGTAAGCAACTGATAAACAGACCCTTACAAATGTATATAGAGGCCAAATTGAACGAATTGAATAATTAATAGGAATAAACAGATGTTTAGACAAGATTTTAGGTTCATCCCAATTCATTCCGCTGAAAGCCCTTTATTTTTGCAAATTACTTATTCCGTATTTATCTCTTGAAAGCACCCAACAGCATCTTTACGCTTCAGTTTTGGCTTCTTTGCCTTAGCTCTTTTTTATTCTTTTCTAGCTTCAATATGCTCATCGCCGAGCTACCCGATTACCTCTCTAGTATGGGTGGAGAAGAATACAAAGGATTAATTATCAGCTTATTCACAGTTACTGCCGGACTCTCAAGGCCATTCAGCGGAAGACTAACAGACAAAATTGGACGCGTGCCCATCATGGCATTTGGTTCACTTGTTTGTTTTGTTCTTGGTTTTATGTATCCACTTGTCACAACCGTTTTTCCCTTTTTATTCCTTCGCCTCCTCCACGGTTTTTCAACCGGATTTAAACCAACGGGCACTTCTGCATACATTGCAGACATCATGCCTTTTAATCGGCGTGGAGAAGCCATGGGACTGCACGGGCTTGTAGGTAGTTTGGGTATGGCAATCGGGCCTGCGCTTGGCAGCTGGATTGCCCTTTCATTTTCTATCAATACACTTTTTTATACCTCCTCTGCTTTTGCGTTTCTTTCCATCGCCATTCTTTCCAATATGAAAGAAACCTTACCAGAAACCCAACGTGAAAAACTCGGCTGGCAGTCGTTCAAGTTAACAAAAAAAGACTTATTCGATACCTCCGTTTGGCCAGTCGTTATCGTCATCTTTTTCACCTCGTTTAGCTTCGGTACAGTCGCTACCCTGACGCCTGACCTCAGCAAACTCATCGGACTAGAAAACAAGGGATTTTTCTTCCTAATCTATACGCTCGCCTCTTTAGCTATCCGGATTATTGCCGGCAAATGGTCGGATAAAAATGGGCGTGTCACTGTTCTTATTCTTGGTTGTGGTGCGTTGATTATTGCCATGATTTTAACAGCTTTCTCCACCAACGTACTGATTTTCACGCTTGCTGCCTCTATGTATGGCGTAGCAATGGGTATTATTTCACCTATTTCACAAGCCTGGACAATTGATTTATGCGACGATGCCAATCGCGGACGTGCCATTGCGACGATGTACATTGCACTTGAAGCAGGTATCGGTATTGGCGCGTTTTTCCCAACTCTGATTTACCAAAACGACGCAACGAAACTACCGTGGGCATTTTTATCGACTGTTCTATTTGCTCTCGTTGCGTTTTTCTATTTGCTCCATTACCGCAAAAAGGGAAAGTTAAAAAGTATTTCTTTTTCGTGAGGAAAAGACGAATCTCCAAACCGATTTATTCATTTTATTGGTCGCAAATAATGGCTTTTTAGCCCATTTTCTTGGACAATAATAGTGGTATTTGATGATTTCATAGTACATTGTAAAGAATTTTAAAAATTAGTTACAGACCTAATCAACCACCTAACCAATTCAAAAAATGGGTACTTCCAGAAGAAAATTCCTTGGAACGCTCGGTGCTGTCTCGGCACTAGCTTCCACGCAAGGTTT
>JBKBRQ010000265.1:0-3200 GCA_046292055.1 Spirosomataceae bacterium
GCTATGGCTACAGTTATGGCTATGGATACGGCTACGGCAAAGGGTATTATGGTGAAGAGAAGAAGGGGAAGGGATTGCAGCTTTTACAGAAATTAGCGAAACGTAAATAAGTATTGTACTTCTGAAACAACGGTGTGATATAGGTATAAATATACTATGATATAGAATTAAGAAATGTCGATTAAAAAAAATATACTCAAAAATGGCGTAGCAAATTCGATACAAAAAGTAATTAGGTTATGTGAACAAATACTGCTTATTCCTTTTTTCCTTGAAGCATGGGGAGCAGAGTATTATGGTGAATGGCTGACATTGACAATTATACCTTCTATGATTTTTTTGGCAGATTTGGGGTTTGGCACTGCTTTCGCGAATCGGTTTGTGCTAGAGTACTCTTCGGGTTCAATTCAGAAGTCTGCAAATACTTGGAAAACAGGGCTTATGTTAATGAATGGAGTAGTAGTTGGTGGTATTATACTTTCAATAAGTGTAATTATCATGATATACGTAGGTGGTGGTTTCGAAAGTTCCTATATAAATTCTTCAGATGCTTCCATATCACTAATTTTAATTATGATAACTCGTTTTATTGGATTTTACATTCAGATTTATGAAGGTTTATTTAGGGCGGTAAGAAAGTCATCAGCAAGTGTAAACTGGCAGAATGCTTACTCAATAACTAATATATTAGTTGGTGTTATTATTTTGAAAAATGGAATGGGAATAAATTACATATCATTCAGTGGACTCATGATTATGATACTTTTTTTACTAGTCTATCTCATGCAAGCAAGAAGCGCAGTTCCAGAGAAATTGAGCGAGATAGGCATAATCGATACTAATATAATTAAGGAGACGACAGCATCAGGCCTTGGTTTTTTGCTACAGCCTCTATGGCAAGCTGTCTTTTTTCAAGGTACAACTTTTATTGTAAGGCTAACACTTGGCCCAGTTGCAGTCACAGTGTTCAATACAGTTAGAACATTAATTAGGGGTGTTAACCAACTGTTTAATATTGTAACAGTATCTTCGTTCCCTGAACTTCAATTGTCTATAGCAAAAGCAGATTATTTAACTGCAAAAAGAATATTTAGAATTGGGTTAATTGTAAATTTACTTCTATCTATTTCTGGTACAATAATTCTCTATTTTTATGGCCCATTTATTTATTCTCTTTGGACAAATAATGAGCTAAGTCCACCAAGATATTTTTGGATATTTATGTTGTTAGGGATTATTCTTAACTCAATTTGGTGGAGTACGTCAATTATTTATCAAGCTCTCAATAAACCTCAAGTTTATGGTGTTCCAGCACTTTTAGCGGCTATACTATCAGTATTTTTTACATACTTTTTAACTCTAAAATTTGATTTAAGTGGCGCTGGTCTTGGTAGCCTAGTTTTCGAGCTATTGCTAGTAATAGTTGTTTTTCCAAGTGGGTGTAGGCTAATAAATGAAAATATGTGGGAATTACCACTAAGCATTTATACAGAACTAAAAAATACATTAAAGCTTTCAAAAATTGAGTAGTGAAAATTTGATTAATATTTAGTGGCTACCATGGATTAAATATTAAATTTTCGGCGATAAAGCTAGCTTTAATGAATTGTAGTGGCTTTAGGTAAAGAGATAACTTATATATCTAACCTAATTTTCTTAAAAATAAATAAGTATGAGAATATTGTCAATCGGATCGTTTAACGGAATCAATAATACCAGTGTGCATCGAAACTGGGGATTACAAAAAATTGGGGAAGTGGATATGGTGAATATGTATGAGAAACCAATAACACTTTGGTATCGTATAATCAACAAACTTTTCAATCTAGGACTTCCTGTTTCATTACCTGATTTAACAGATTGCAATAAAAGAATACTGGAATTAATCAATGTGAACGATTATGATATTATCTGGATTGATAAAGGGTTATTGATAAATCATAAAACCCTGTCAAGGATTAAAGAAAAAATACCAAATGCAAAGATTGTAAGCTATTCGCCAGATAATATGGCATTGAGACATAACCAAAGCCAAAATTATTTAGATTGTGTCCCTCACTATGATTATATATTTACAACAAAATCCTATATTCTTGAAGAAATGAAAGAGTTAGGCGCCAGAAAAATAGAATTTGTAAATAATGCATACGAGCAGTCTTTTCATTATCCCAGAGTAGTTGATGAATTCGAAAATGAAAAGTTGGGAGGGGATGTTGGTTTTATTGGTCATTGGGAGAAAGAAAGATGTGATAGTATACTGTACTTAGCTAATAGAGGTATTAAAGTAAAGGTATTTGGATCGGGTAAATGGAATGAGTATAAAAACGTTCCAAATTTGAGTATTTGTCCTCCTTTGTTTTCAGAAGAATATTCAAAGGCATTAACAGCATTTAAAATCTCTTTGTGTTTTTTACGAAAAATAAATGGGGATCAGCAAACAACAAGAACTATGGAAATTCCAGCCTGCGGAGGATTTATGTTGGCTGAGCGAACAGAGGAGCATCTTTCTCTCTTTGAAGAAGGGAAGGAAGCGGAATATTTTTCTTCAAACGAGGAGTTGCTACAAAAGTGCCTTTATTATTTAGAGCACGAAGAAGAAAGAAAGAGTATTGCCCAAGCAGGGTACATGAGATGTAAAACATCTGGATATTCAAACGAAGAGGTGGTTAGGGCAATGATTGACAAAGTCATGAATAATGATTGAGCGAATGAATTATAGTCAAGCCAATGGCGCACAAATTACATTTATCAGAAAATGGCTTGGCATCGTACTGTACGCCTCGATAGCGGGTGAGATGATTTTCTTCCCTACTTGGGAAAACTTTGCTGGATGCCTGATGACATTTATTGTTTGGCAAATTTTCAGTACGTTCTTTTTAAAGAAAAAAGTCATCCTGCAACACACATTCTCATTTTTAACTTATTTAACTCTTTTTTTAGCCTGCTTCATACCTCTTACAGCAACTTTGTTGGAAGGAAAGCCGATAACTTTCGGCTTTGAAGTGCCCATGCAAACGTTTTTTTGGGAAACAACACTCTTTATTATTGCTTCTTTGGCATTTTATACGGCGATCAAAATAAGAGATAAACAGAACAACTTTATACAAAAGCTTCTCATTAAATATCATTTCTTCCAAACGGATAGAAAGGTAATATGGGCTCTAGGTATTTTGGGATTTTTAGTAAGAATCCGACAAATG
>JBKBRQ010000266.1:0-3190 GCA_046292055.1 Spirosomataceae bacterium
GGGAATTTAATGGAAATAGGTTCTAACACTTATCGTGATAGTCTTTTTGCGGTTTTGTTCGGTTTTTAGAAGGGCAAACGCTTCTAAAAGAGAGCTTTGATAGGCTCTGAGCATATCAAAGATCTCTTTTTACCGCAATTTCCCGCAAAAAAGATAGGATGACGGAGTTAATTACCGCAACTTTCCGCAAAAAAGATAGGAAGAGCGAGCAAAAAGAGTGAATGGGCTGGCTTTTAGTGAGCTTTGGCGTGCTTTTAGAGCAAAAATCTTATTTTAAGAGGGCGATGATTAACTTTTATGATTGGTCACGAATAATATCTATTAGACCTTGTGTATCAACTACTGATTGAAAACCTAATGATTGCAGATGTACTGTGAGTTTTTTGGGAGTGTTCACTCAACTGTGTCATTTGATTTATTGAGTTAGGGGGCTAGCCCCCTAACTCAATAAATCAAATGGCGAAATTCTATCATCAAATGTAATCATTAATTCTGCAAGGATGTCCCTCCAATTTTTAGTTGTAGTATTCCAAACCTTATTCATATTCTGTATTGCCAGATAGGCTAATTTCAAAAGAGCGTTATCAGAAGTGAAAGCTCCCTTGGTTTTAGTGATTTTTCTAATCTGTCTGTGATAGCCTTCTATCGTATTTGTAGTATAGACTATCCTTCTTATTTCCGAAGAATATTGAAAATAAGTCGAAATGTTAGACCAATTATTCGTCCATGTGTTAACGGCTTTTGGGTAAGTTTTCCCCCATTTTTCTGATAGCATCGCCAAGGATTCTTCGGCAATATCAAGAGTACTAGCCTTATAAATAAGCTTTAAATTATTAATGAACTCTTTTAAATGTTTGTCTGCTACAAAGCGTGATGAATATCTTATCTGATGGGGCACGCCCAGTGGACTACACAGAGCTGTATTTGGGTTTTAGGGAATACCGCTTCAATGGCTTGTGGAAAACCTTCGGGCGGCGTTCCGCTCAGACCATCTACACAGCTGATTAATATATCCTCAACTCCTCTTAGTTTAAAGTCTGTAAGTACTGAAATTCTGAACTTAGCAATCTCTAACGTAGCTTACAAGTTACCAGGAGTAGTTGTATTGCACGACCTACGTGATTGGTCGGTTGCTTGGATGTCGCCAAGAGGACTTGACGAGCTTGGTGTAACTTTAGAAGAAATTACCAGTTTACCTTCGGAAGAGTATTATTACCGCTATTTCAATCCAGAAGATTCTAAGGATTATGCTCCCAAAGTATTGAGTTTAATGGAACGGAATATTGCGGATGAAATTTGTACTTGTTTTCAGCAAGTGCGTTTTCAGATTAATGCTCCGTGGAAATGGCACATGGCAAGCACAATGGTTTTTGCTCGTGATGAAGTAGGAAAACCTCTGCTCACTATTACTTTAGAATTTCATATTGATGACACCATGTATCACATGACCTTTAAAGCAGAACGATTATTAGCGAAGAATAATTTTCTCCGAAATAACTTCCAGTTATTCTCAAGCCTAAGTAAACGTGAAATATTAAAATTTCTGGCAATGAGAATGAGTTCGTTTGATACAGCAGAAAAATTATTTATTTCTGTAGGAACGGTTGAGACTCATCGAAAAAATATCAAGAGAAAACTCAGTACCAATTCTTACTTTGAACTTTGTCAATTTGCCAGAACCTTTTATTTAATTTAAAGATTACTTAAAATACCCAGAAATGGGTATTGATTGGTGTAATTGGCATTCTTATTTTTGCTCTTAAGGTTTAAAATACTATTATCTGGTTTTATTGAGAGTTACATTTAATATCTTGGTAGCTTCAGTATTGCTGGATGTAAAATTTGATATATTAGCTCTTTAAACATAGATTTCTAATAATCAAATATAACTGCCAATGTAACCTTTCTATATTTTGTGGTACTTATAGACTGAAGTTCTTAAAATGGATTTGGACAAATAAAAAAAATGTAATAGGCTATACCATATCTCCCAAGGATAAGTACTTCAAATTTAACACATCATCAAAGAAGAATAATGACGTTTTTTTTCAGTAAAACATGCAAAAAGCATGAAGAATAGGTGTGTCTATACTTTTAGACGAAGCACAAAGATTGCTTATAAAATAGAATCAAACATACAAACCTTTATAAATATTACAGCATGAAAAAACTGCTATTGCTTTTAATGACTATTTGTACAATTGGTGGGAGTGCCTTTTGTCAGGAAAAAGTTAAAATTAAAGCCTCCAACGATGGGAAATTTGCGATTGGTTTAGGCATAGGAACAACACCGAGCTTGGATGTCTCTTACCAATACAATAGCCATTTGAGTGTTAAGTTGAAGTACAATTACTTCAAATACAACATGAATACACAATTAGATATTTCTGATGAGAACATTGAGCTAGATGGAAATTTTGATATGGGAGCCGTGGGCTTGTCGTTGGAATATTTTCCTTTTGCAAAGAGTAGCTTTAAACTAATTGGAGGAGTGAGTTATGTATTGAAAGGCGAGCTAGACGTATTAGCCACACCAACAGAGAATTATACTTTTGGCGAGACAGTCTTTACGCCTGAAGAAGTAGGAAGTTTCAGATTTGGACTAGATTATGGTAAAGGAATTACGCCATTTGTGGGCATTGGTTTTGGAAGAGCAGTACCTAAAAAACGAGTAGGCTTTGGGTTTGAATTAGGAACCTACTATTTGAAAGAACCAGTAGTATCATTAACAGGCACAGAACGCCTAAGCATTATGAATGAACAAGAAGAAAAAGTACAAGCCAACATGAACGACTGGCGTTATTGGCCAATGCTAAATGTTAGATTGGCAGTACGCATAAACAAGTAAATAACTTTAATCCTAAAAGATAAGAAATCATGAAACTAAAATATCGTAACTATTTTCGCCCTGTATTATATGCAATTTTTGGACTATCTGTCGTCTTCGCTTGCCAGAATATTAACCCCTTTGAAGACGTAGAATTAACCATAAATACAGACATTTATAAATCTCCCATACTACTCAGGTTTGTAGATGGTAATGCAGATGCAACAAAAGTGCCTGAAGGTTTAACCGTAACAATTTCTGGACCCGGCAAAGATTTAGTGCTTGATGACACTGGTGGAAAAGATTATACTGTAATTGGAAATGTGCTTCCATTGGTATTGGATAAAAATATTAACCCATCAG
>JBKBRQ010000267.1:0-3153 GCA_046292055.1 Spirosomataceae bacterium
CTGCGAAAATTTTACCGGCATTTGATGAGTTCAGACCTTTTTTGCAGCAGATGGCCTCTCGTGATTCCCTGAAAGATATCCCGTGGTTTCAGGAATACCGAGTCTAATTCCTCGGTCTATATATTGTCCGGAATATATAAAAATAATAAAAAATAACAAACTAATATTTGTGTTTTTTTTATTGATTTTTAAAACACGACTCTTCATGGGGCAAACGTATGGAGAATAGGTCTTTAGGATAGGTACGCTAAATGATACAGTTTTTATAAACAACAACGAATTTAAATAAAAAGCCGACAGAGTGTAGTCTGTCGGCTTTTTTAAATTCGTGTATTTTACGAATACGTTTTCACTGTTTCAATGAAACAACGTACTTTATCTGGGTCAGTATCTGGGTAGACACCATGCCCAAGATTAGCTATATATCGTTGTGTGCCGAACTGGGAAAGCATTTTTTTCGTTTCTTTTTCAATTTCTTTGAAGGGCGCATACAGTACGCACGGGTCGAGGTTTCCTTGCAATGTTTTTGTTGGGATGAGCTCGCGTGATTCTTGTATATCCATGTTCCAATCTAGGCCGACCACTTGGCAGTCCAATTGACCAATAGCCTTACGTGCGAAAAAAGCCCCTTTTGCAAAAACGGTTACGGGTACTTCTTGAATTGCATCGCAGATTTGGGCAATGTAAGGAAGAGAGAATGAATCGTATTGTGCGGGGGATAAAATACCTGCCCAAGAATCAAATAATTGAAGAAGATTGGCACCGTGAGCAGCCTGCGCTTTGAGGTAAGCAATCGTCGAGTCTGTAATCTTTTGAAGTAACTGATGAGCTAGTTCAGGGTCAGAGTACAACATTTTTTTTGCGACCGAGAATGTTTTAGAGCCATGACCTTCTACCATGTAACAGAAGATGGTGAACGGAGCACCAGCGAAGCCAATCAAGGGAACTCGGTTATCTAGGTCTCTTTTGACGATGTCTATAGCGTCAAGGACATACTTGAGGTGGGTTTCAGGTTCAGCGAAATGCAGTTTGTCTAGGTCAGACTGGGAGCGAATCACTTGAGGGAAAAGAGGGCCTTTGGCTTCTACCATCTCGTAGGGTAACCCCATTGCTTCCGGAACAACGAGGATATCAGAAAAAATAATAGCGGCATCTACTCCTAAAATATCTACGGGTTGAATGGTCACTTCTGCGGCCAACTCTGGGGTGGTTGCTAGTTGAATAAAGCTACCTGCTTTTTGTCTTACAGCACGATACTCAGCTAAAATTCTGCCTGCTTGGCGCATCATCCAAACAGGAACGCGTTCCACTTGTTCTCCACGCGCTGCGCGAAGAAATAAATCATTTTTTAGTTCCATAGCACAAAATTAAAAGGAAGAATTCAATTATTGGCTAAACTTGGAAAGCATTTTTCTGAAAAGCGGAAACACATTTACCATTGCGCCAACTCTGCCAAAGAAGATTGCATAAAACGATACCCTTTTCCGAGGTTCCAAGTTGTGATAGGGTGCATGTTGGGTTGTGTAATAACACATGTTGGAATTTCGTAAACTTTCAATTTGTGTGCAATGACCTTACCATCTTCTGTGGATACATCGACATCATACCATAGGTAATCTTTCTCAAATTGGGGAGATTTGAGAAATACTTCCTCCACGTTTTTTTCAACTTTGGCGCAAGAATTACACCAGGGCGCTGAAAAAACAAAGACTACCTTCTTATTTTCTTTTTTTGCCGTGAGTACCAATTGGTCAAAAGTACCTTTGAACTTGGAAGGAGGACTTGCCAAGGCTTGAGTGGTTAAAAATAAGCTCACAGAGCAGATTTTAAGGGAGGTGTTAAGGTAGGTAAGCAATGTCATGTTAGGAGCAATAAGTTGTGATGGTTATCCTAAATTACGCTAAAGTTAAGAGGAAACTACGTATAATGAATAAAATTACACAAAAAATATTTATATCGCTGATTTTACCCATTGTATCGTTTTGATACATTAGATTCATCTTGAAAAACTTGCATACCTTGATATAACCCATTAAATTCACAAGTTCATTATATTTTAACCCTTAAAGTTCCGTCACGTGAATAGAAGAAACGCTCTACAAAGGGTGGCCATTTTGATGGGAGGCGCCATCTCTGCCCCCTCGATTGCTGCCATGTTAGAGGGCTGTAGCCCAAGTGCCTCATCAGGTGCTCCATTCGTATTGTCTGCTGATTTACAGGCTGTTGTAGCTGAGTTAGCGGAAGTAATCATCCCGAAAACGGATACGCCAGGTGCTAAAGAAGTTGGTGTTGGTCCGTTTATCGAATTGATGTTGAAAGATTGTTACTCCTCTGTTCAGCAAGCACATTTTGTGAAGGGCTTGGAGGATTTGGAAGCAGAATCCAAGAAAGTGGGTGGCTCGTTTGTTTCTCTCACAGCCGAACAAAAGAACTCAGTGACGGCTATTATGGCCAAAAAAGCAAAAGAAGAAGCTGCAACAAATGAAGAAAAAGCGAAACAAATCGATACTGAGTCTGGATTAGTAAAAGACGAAGCAAAGAAAAAAGATGAGGTAGAAGTGCCTGTTCCATTCTTCAGATTGATGAAAGAACTGACTCTCTTCGGTTATTTTACGTCTGAAAAAGGAGCAACAGAAGCACTTGATTTTGTACCGGTTCCGGGTCGTTATGACGGTTGTATCAAAATACAGCCTGGCCAAAAAGCATACGCAATTTAAATTATTCAACCATTATTGACCCTCACGTCTGTGCTAGTTTTCTGAACAGATGTTAATGAAATACGAAATAATCTTATGAACATACAAGGTAAAGCCAAAGAACTCAATACATACGATGCTATTGTGGTGGGTTCTGGGATTTCAGGTGGCTGGGCTGCCAAAGAATTAACCGAAAAAGGTCTCAAAGTTTTGATGTTGGACAGAGGTCGTGACATTGAACACGTTTCTGGCTATGAAACAGCTATGAAAGAAGCGTGGGAGTTTCCACACAGAGGTCGTGCTGACTTAAAAACAAAAGAAGAATATTGGGCAGGTGTACGCACGGGTTATACAGCAAATGAGGAACACAGACATCACTTCGAGAAAGATATTGACCACCCTTACGAGGAAAAACGTAGATTCGACTGGATTCGTGGCTACCATACAGGAGGTCGCT
>JBKBRQ010000026.1:0-19077 GCA_046292055.1 Spirosomataceae bacterium
CGCACGGCCGTGCGTCTTTCCACTAAGTGATTGGTTTCTTGTGAGCCGGATTTATATTTGGTGGTTGAGCGAAGCCGAAACCACCGTTTGGTGCCTTAATCCTTGTGAGCCGGGGTCGCGTTCGACTGGATGATGGTTTCTGAGAAGTTTACAAAATTCTTACACCGTCTGAACAAAGAAATCTATGTCTTAATCCTTGTGAGCCGGGGTCGCGTTCGACTGGATAATGGTTTCTGAGAGAATCAAGAAAGGTTTGGATGGCGTGAAGTACCGTCTTAATCCTTGTTTTAGTGGATAATGGTTTCTGAGAGCACAGGTAAGTATTTCCGCTACGCAAATCCAGGTCTTAATCCTTGTTTTAGTGGATAATGGTTTCTGAGAGATTTGGATGGCGTAACGTGCCCCATTTTCCAAGTCTTAATCCTTGTTTTAGTGGATAATGGTTTCTGAGTTGGAAGATTTTGTAAGGAAGACTTTTCCAATTCCGTCTTAATCCTTGTTTTAGTGGATAATGGTTTCTGAGTACATTTGTTTCAATTATATTATTAAAAATATAAAAGTCTTAATCCTTGTTTTAGTGGATAATGGTTTCTGAGGTAACATGTCAAATTTAGCAATTAGCACTCTTAACGGTCTTAATCCTTGTTTTAGTGGATAATGGTTTCTGAGTGCACTACGAAAGACCCAGTGGTGTAGGGCTTACTATGTCTTAATCCTTGTTTTAGTGGATAATGGTTTCTGAGAAGCAGTCGTGAATACATCTGACCGGGATTATGCGTCTTAATCCTTGTTTTAGTGGATAATGGTTTCTGAGTAGTAATTCTAGGAACTACCAAACTAAGGATGCAAAGGTCTTAATCCTTGTTTTAGTGGATAATGGTTTCTGAGAGAAAACAAGCGAGCAAAGCAAGCTATCAAAAAGGTCTTAATCCTTGTTTTAGTGGATAATGGTTTCTGAGTAGGTAAAAACGAGCTAATAATAAGCGAAGAAGAGTCTTAATCCTTGTTTTAGTGGATAATGGTTTCTGAGGTTATCTAAAAACTTATCAAAAGAAGAATTAGATGTCTTAATCCTTGTTTTAGTGGATAATGGTTTCTGAGTCACAATTTGAAACGCTAATTGGAAAGGGTGCACTAGTCTTAATCCTTGTTTTAGTGGATAATGGTTTCTGAGCCCAAAAAGCTTGGGCCGAGAAGAAAGCAGTTGAAATCGTCTTAATCCTTGTTTTAGTGGATAATGGTTTCTGAGCTCCAGAGGGAGCATATATAATACCCGATTTCGTGTCTTAATCCTTGTTTTAGTGGATAATGGTTTCTGAGTTTTCTATTAATAGAAACAAGAGTGACATTTACGAAGTCTTAATCCTTGTTTTAGTGGATAATGGTTTCTGAGAGCTATTTTTCTAACACACTGATAATTAAACCAGTAAAATAAGAAATCTTAAAATTGTTATGTACTTTCATTTAAAAATACAATCACTTTTTGTACCTAAAAGAACAAGGTATGCGGTACATGTGCCATCATCTTGAACTCCAATTCTCGCCCAATGATGACAAAATGACCCAGCGCATCCTCGCCAACAGGAACCAATAAAATACTGTCTGCTCCTTCGTATGCCTCTTGTATCTCTCGCAATGTCTCACCTACTTCACGGTACATATTGCGATGCAACTTAGCAAAAAAAATAGATTTTTGCACACGAATACATCCTTTTCTTTCCAAATATTTGGCAACTAAACGGCGCACTTTGTTATTTTCTATGTCATACATGATAAAACAGTACATTTCTTCTACTTTTTTGGTTGGATTTTGTACTAAAAATTGGATGAATGCTTCCATCGAAGCGGGTAACTCAGCACCGCTTTTCTCCAGTTTTTTCCGCTGAGTCGGTTGTAATCCGGTAGCTTGAAACCGCGCAATCTCATCAAATAAAGCCAAGGGCGGCTGTTTCTTTTTTCTAGGCATGTTCTTCGGGTAGATTCGTTGGGTTAAACCGCTTCAATTCCTGAGCAAATTGGTGTGCTTCTAGCTCAATATGTATCTGCCGACTCCGACTGAGCTTGTTCAGCACCACCACCTCATGCAAATATTCATTCATCGCCGTAATTAAAAGCCGTTTCCCTGCTGGGTTCAACCAATAAACGCCTTCTTTTACGTCAAAGAAACTAGGTAAAACCAGTTCGTCGTTGCACAAAAAACAGACGACATAATCTGCCCATGTTCTGTATTTTTCGATAACGTCATAGGTCAAAACTGGGCGGTTGTACTCGTCGCGGTGCATAATTCCCAAAAAAGGGTCGATGCCTGCTTTAATGAGGGCGCTTTCCACATAGCCGTAGAGCATTCCGTAACTGTAGTTCAGCAACGCATTGAACATATCTTTGGCTGGGCGTTGGGTGCGCTTCTCAAATTGGTAAGGCTCTGGAAGTATCTGGGCAATAAAATCAAAATAGGTTCGGCTCATGGCACCTTCAAAGCCGCGAAACGACGCAAAGATTTCTCCCTTTTCTTTGGTTATCGGCATTTCTACGATTTTTTGCTTGTACTTTTCTATTCGCTCCATGGCTAAATTAGCCAATACATGAAAATCCGTTCTGTCTTTGACCAATACATGAATCAGGGTCAACTGATTATCCGCTTTTCTGAGCAGCGTATCTTTGACCCACTCAATAGCGTCTTTGCTTTGAGCAAATGCGATTTGGTTTTTTCGGATGGTACTGATAGAACCAAACCGATTAGACCAAACTCGTCCGACAGGAAACCCCTTGGCATCTATAAACAGAAGGTCTATATTGTGTTTGATGCTGAGCAAGACAGCATCTTGCGTGAGTTTAGTGGATGGATGCAAACAAATAGAATGAATGTGATGTACTGCGACGGATTGTTCTTGTTCCTCGCTACGAACCAGAAAACAGCCGTTACGAACAGATAAGCTGGCACCTCGTTTGTTTAAAATTAATTGCGAACTCATAGATGAATAAAAATTAGCGTGTAACTTGACTAAAAAAAGCCTTTGACTATGTCGATAAATAAGAAACAATTTGATAGAATACGTCTTTTGCATCAAAATCTAAGCAGAAAACGTCGTTATACTTGGCAACAGATAAAAGAACTCTACCGAAACGAATTAGGAATGGAAGTCGGAAAGCGGACTGTTTATCTTGACTTAACTCGTTTGCGAGAGGATTTCCAGGCACCTATTGTCAGCGAAAAAGGCGTTCATTTTTATTCAGAAGCCTTTTCACTTTACGGTATTTTCAATCCCTCGGACGTACACTTTGCTGCGGATCTGGTACTACTTTTTGAACAATATGCCCAACTTCCTGCGATTGTTGGATTAGACGAAGTGCGGTTGAAGGTGAAAGAAAAAGCCCACCAAGACGAACCCAAGCAAGTTGTTCAGTTTGAGCAAAATGCGAATTATTCGGGTTTAAAACATTTGAATACATTGTACGATAAAATTCGAGAAAAAAAGTGTTTGAAAATTCGATACAAAGACTTTGAAAAAGAGCCCAAAACGTATAGTCTAAGTCCGTATTTACTCAAGGAATACAGCAACAGATGGCATGTGTACGGGTATGAAATGCGAAAAAACAAGCTCTATAACCTTGCGTTGGATAGAATTTTGGACATAGAACCGTCGGAATTTTCGTACCGTAAACAACAGCCCAACGAACTGGATTATTTGCAAGAGATGATTGGGTTTACCTACTTTTATGACAAGGAAACAGATACCTATCAACCCGTTGAAGAGGTACAAATTGCCTTTCAGTTACCTCGAGCAAATTATGTAATGACCAAGCCCCTCCATGTAAGTCAGGAGGAGATAAAGGAATTGCGTACAGAAACCCGCCGTGTATTTCGGTATCAGTTACGCCAAAACAGAGAGTTAATTGCCAAGATTTTGGAATTTGGAAGCGATGCAGAAGTCCTTACTCCAGCTAGTTTACGGGAGAAAATCAAGGAGCAGGTGAGTCAACTTAGACGATTATACGGTGATACAGAAGCAGCACCTCAATAGGCTCGAAACTGCACAAATTCAAAATAGGCTGTTTTAACGTTCTCTTTTTGGACAGTTACACGTTCTGTTGTACTTGCGATACATGCGATGCCTGCGGACTTGAGTTTTTCGATCAAGCGAAAGCAGAAAGTCATTTCGCCCATCACATGAACGGCTGTTGGTTGAATAGCAATGATTTTATGCTGGTAGTCGCTTACCCAGTTGTCTAGTTCTTCCGACGAGAGGGCAGGTGGAATACTTGGAAAAGGCCAATCCAGGATAGATTGGTACCTTTTCACAGCTTCATTTCGTTGATTTTCAGGCCAGCCCTCGCTGGGGTGATTGGTGAGATTAAGGAGCATGGGTTATAATTCGGGTAAATTAATATTTTTGACAGAGGAGATGATTTTTTTGAGGTCTCTATACCGTTTTACAATTGATGTTTGAAATTCCGTATAGCCTCGGGCCTCTTTTCGGAAACCAGCGTGATTTATATCATTTCGGATTGCGCTTTTTAAGTCATTACTTATTCTGCCTATTTTCTTCTTAAAGGAAAGAGCCCTTACCTTTACCACATATTCATCTTGAAATGACTGTAAATCACTATTTTTTTGAGCATCTAAGGTCTTGTCATCGCCTAACGTAACCATTGCATTAATTAATAATCGCTTACTAGAATTGTGTATTTCTGATTCCAATCCCAATTCCACCATGACAAAAGTGGTAATGAACTCTTCCATAAGCGTAGCAGCTTGTTGAATTAACCCATTTTTGATACACCAACGAACAGCTAAAAAGCCGTTTATTGCCTCATCATGCTTGTAATCATCAAATTCATGATTTATTTTGTCGAGAATGGGAGCTAAAGCTGGAGCTACCTTGGGGTGATTTTTGAGGTCCTTTAGTTCTTGTCTTAGGGCGACAGCTGACTTTCCAGAAAAGATGTCTAAACCACGATTTACTAAAATTTGGTTTGAAAAATCAGTTAGATGTTCTTTTAAACTTATAAATTCTGGATGATGAATTAGCTCACTAATTCCTGCTGCATTTCCTGTTTTTAAAAATAAGGTGGCTTCGTTTGTCCAATCTTGAAGTTCGACGAATGAAATAAGATCCCAAATAGGAGCATATTCCAAAGTTTCCGCTTTTATTTTAGCTTCAAATGCGCCATAAAGTATTTTTTCAACAGAAATATTCTTTAATAATTTCGCGTAATTGATGAGTACCATATTCAACATGGGTAGAGATCTAAATCCATGTGTAATGTCAAAATACAATTGGTCTCCTTCTTGTAAATGTTGAAAAACGAGGCTAAATATTTCCCATATTTCTTGGGTATTCTGACCATCTGCAATGGGTATATTTTCAAATGAACAGCGTAAATTCATTTGAGTCAATCGTGACTGAAGTCCCTCATGCCACACTTTTTCATTTGTTCTAAAATTAAAATGCTCTCCATCCAGCCAATTTTTCATTGAACCTTTTGTGGTCATGATCAATACCTTATCTCCCTCTGTCAGTTCGTTTTGGAGTAATGCAAGGGATGCTTCTTGGAAAAAACGGAGTGGTTGTACCTGATTCGCTTCTTCTACGGTGGAGGCATACCGAATTGCTTCATAATTTCCAGTTCCCAAAAATGAAATGAATACTTTCCGTCCCATGTTAATTGATTTGTAAGTTTATATACTGTTGATATCCATAAACAGTGGCCTCCTGTCTTTTTTGCAGGCCTTCCCCCCCGAAGAGCACCCAGGGCTGAATACCTGGGTTGACGTTCTGGAGGTACTTCAGCCCTTTGAAATAATCGGGTTGGATGGTTTTTCCCGATTTAATTTCAATCGCCAGTACGGACGTACCTTGCTGAATCAGTAAGTCCACTTCGTGGTTCGAAGCATCCCGCCAGAAATAAAAGTCGGGGCGTTTTCCACGGTTCAGTGAGTTTTTAAGCAGGTCTGTGATCAGTAAGTTTTCAAATAAAGCCCCTTTGGCAAAATGTACATCCAGTTCTGCTCTGTTTCGAATACCCAATAAATATGCCGCCAAACCGGTATCATAAAAATATACTTTAGGCGTTTTGACCAGCCGTTTGTTGAAATTTTCAAAATACGGCGGCAAACGATAAGCGACAAACAAGGTTTCCAAAACGGAAAGCCAAGCCGAGATGGTTTTATTGTCTACACCTAATTCTGTCGCCAAGCTATTTTGATTGAACAACTGACCAATCCTCCCGGCCAAGAGTCGAATAAACCGTTGGAATAGGTCGAGGTTGAGAATATTTTTAACCTGTCGGACATCCCGCTCCACATACGTTTGCAAATAACTGGCATAGAAATCCTCAGAATCTATATCCCGAACTAATTTTCGGGGGTAAAATCCTTGCAAAATTTGATCTTCCCAAGTAGCTGCCAGATAGGGTGTGCCGTTCAATTCTTCTAGTGAAAACGGAAGGAGATTGAAAACGGCTATGCGTCCTGCTAGAGATTGGGTGATTTTTTCCATGAGCAAGAAGTTTTGTGAACCCGTCAAAATATATTCTCCTACGCGTTGGCGGGCATCGGTGACAACCTGCAAATAGGAAAAGAGTTCGGGAACATATTGTACTTCATCGAGAATGACGCCATTTTGATAGGTCTCCAGAAAACCGACGGGGTCTTGCTGTGCAAAAAGCCGGATGGAGGGGTCTTCAAGAGAAACATACTGATAATCAGGTCGAACGAGTTGAGTTAAGGTTGTTTTTCCGGATTGTCTTGGGCCAGTAATACTCACAATGGGGTATTTGGAGAGCATCTCTTCGACTTTGGGTTTGAGGGTTCGTGCCAGCATTTCTTTGTATATTTAGGAATCCAATTCCTAAATATACAAAGAAAATTACAATTGGAAACTTTCACTTTTCAGCATCGCATCATCGATGAGGGTAATGTTAAAGTCTTGAGCTCTTCGTTTGAACGTGGGATCAAACTCGCCTGTGTACTCATTTTTCTTGAAATGTTTGGCCAATAAGAAGGCTTTTACGGTTATACCAAATCCATTCTTATTATCTTTAATAGCAGCTAGTTTATACACATAGTCCTCAAATTCATCCTTGTTAAAAACGGCTGTTTTGCACTCAAATACGTGCAAGACATTATCCTTAACAAAGACAATATCGAGCTCATTATTTGTTTTGTCATTTTTCAATCCCATGACCATATAGGGTTCTTGAATACCTGTGATACGTTGAAGTTGGTGAAAACAATATTCCTCCCACCATCCACCAATTAAGTATTGTCTTTCCTCTTTGGTCAAACGGTCAGAGAAAATTGGTTTGAATTCAATTTCTTTCAAAAATAGGATGAGGGTGTTTCGGACCAAATTGTCAAGTGAGTCAAATAAAAGCGAATCTGCTCCGATCTTTCTGATTTCCCGTATGATTTCCCGTCTGGAATATTCATTTGCATAAAACAGGTTTGTGTAGTCTTTGGATTTAACTAATTTATTGATGGCAAATGAATTGGTGATTTTTGCACCGTATGAGCCTAAAAACTCTTCTACATTCAATCGGTAGCTTAGTGTTTGATCTCGTTTTTCAGGTTCAACGGTTGGGTATACCTGTCGTAAAATATTCGAGCCCACGTTGAGGTAAAACATCTTAGATCGAAATTGGCTTTGCGAAAAAAACTGGAAGGCCCCCAGCGCCATGATTTTCGTTCCTCCTGTTAGATTGATCAAAAAATCATCCTCTTGTTGAAAAATAATCTTGGAGAGGTCTGTCAGTTTTTTGTTTATTTGAGAAATGTCGTCTTCATCTACTTCAAGATTGAAGAAATCGTCTTTTTTTAGGCCACATACCTGTATCGTCCATGCCAGTTCCTTCGCTACTTTTGAGGTAGAAATGAAAATATATCGTTGTACAGAAGTTCCCAATTCTTTGATGGGTAAGATATTGGGCAGGGTTTGTCCGCCCACGATAGAAACTAAATAGTTTGCCATAATTTAGGAGTTAATGAGTTTTTGATAAAGAGCATTCGCGCGTTCTTCGCCGAGCCACTTTTTTACATCAGTCCATGGATATTTATCAAAATTAGACTTTTGTTTGAACCATTCCGATTTGGCATTATTCTTCTCCGAATTGAAATTCTGAGTTAATACCGATTCAATGTTTGTTTTTTGTTCGTCGGAGTACTCAAATCCTTTTACCTTAAAAGGTTTATTTAATACGTTTTTTATATTCGGAAATCCTGAATCGTCTAGAGCTAAATCTTGATTTTGGAATTGATCGATTTTCAATGCTTTAGACTCATCAATTAACTGTTTCACTTTTTTAGCTATAATGGCCTCCCATTTAGTTCCAATAAATTCGATTTTCGATTTCTCAAGGACATTACGATCTTCCGATTGAATAATAGTTTCGAATATTAATTTTAAACTTTGAGCTTTTTTGAGTCTTTCCTGATATTGATCCAAATCAAATTTAAAATCTAGTTTTTTACATTGCAATAATTTGTTGTTGGCTTCTTCGAATCGATCTTCATCAATAAATTTTTCGGCCGAAAGTAATGTGGAATTGAAAACGTCCAATTTATCTTGTTTTTGTTTCGCTAGTATTTGAACCCTTTTTTCAACATCCTCTTTAGAAGAGAAAGAAGGTACTATTAGCTCAGAATTGACTAATTCGGAATATTTTTCAAGAAAATTCTTGTTTTCTTTAACTTTTTGAAAATTTTCCAATGGCATATAACTGACAGTCTCTTCGTAGGCACTTTGAACATGTCCAATAGTTCCTAACTCTTTCATGATGGATGTCCATCTGGAATGATTGTGTATCTTCATATGTATTTCAAACTCTTTTAAATATTGGTTCCAAACATCTGGATTGGAAATCGAAAATTTGATTTTTCCATACCCAAAAGGTTTGAGACTCCCCAACGAGTGAAATGCTGATTCCATTCCATGGAATGTAATTGAAGAAATAAGTGCACCAAGCTCAATCGCCCTAAGATTGTGAAAGCGTATTTTCCCTTCAAATTGAGTGAGCTTTGGCAGGGGTTGAAATTTGGAAATCTGCGAATCTTTGATACCGGAGGTGTCCTGATTTTTACTTTCCATGTGTACTGGATATCTTTTGAATCCTCTCAACCGTGGGTTATCACCATTGTATGTGGAAAATTTAATCGTTTTTCCATTACTGCCTTTTTGTTGCAAGTAAAAAGGATAGAAAGAAGATTTTGGCGATGATAAAGCAAATGATTGAACTTTCATTGGTTCACAATGACCAATTGCTTTAAAATGAGAAATCATAACCCGGCCCCGGAGTGAATGAGTCTTGGAAGCTTTACCAAAGAGAGTTTCAGCTAGATCTAAATCTTCATCAGTGTAGTCTAGAATCGATTTTGTCGAATACTGAACTAGTTCCTTATACATTAAGGTCAAACCGAAGTCAATTAATAGATTGGGATCTTTTTCACTAGTTCTGTAAAAAACTGGAATTCCCTCCTGGGTTCTTGACTTCCAATATCTCCAATCTTTTAGTTCATGTGTTTTTTGTCCGTCACGATTCAAAAGTAAAAATGCGTTCATAATTTTTTCCGAAACTTCGATTCTGGTTTCTTTTTTTTGAACGATCTCGTTTCTCTTACCCGGAAATACATATTCTCCTTTTCTACCTTGTTTTTCTTTGTAGGCAGTAGCTTGGCCTACACAAACGATTCTACCCCAAAATCCTTCTCCACTTTCAGAAAATTTAACGTAGGGTAACGGTTGAAATTTACTAACCCACGAAGTTTGTTTATCCTCTAAAATTAGGTCTTCAAATTGGTATTCAAGTGCCTTATCTTTGATTATTTTTTCATACTTATACGCACCAGTACGTTCTTCAAAATTAGAGCTTACTTTTTGTTCAAAGGTTTTTCCAAATTCATTTTGAAACTTTTTATCAAGTTCGGTATATCGAATTTTTTTTGGTACACCACTTGGATAAATATAAAATTTACCATTGTTTTTAACCAAGTAGCCAGCTTTAATTTTTTCCTTTTTACCATTCAATGTATATCCCTCATCTCCTCCCATGATTTGGCGGACAGAGTGCAGGTGATCATCCACCTGCTTCATCCGCGAAAAGCTCATGATCTCCAATACATTCCGTAGCATTCCCTTGATGGAGGTGGCCGGGATGAAGTATTGTTTCTGCCCATTGACCAGTACATGGGAGAATTCAGAGGTTACTTCTTCTCCATCTTTAGGTTTAGCATGTCCATTCCGAATGAAAATGGGAGTTTCTGCCGTGATTTTGAGGGTTATTTCCCCACTTTGCCCATCCGAAAACGGTATGTTATGACTCACTTGGTGCGCCCAATCGGGTTTATAGACTTCGATTTCGGTTGGGGCAGGAACAAAATTATAGGGTGATTTTACGTCTGGCATGGTCTTACTTGGTTTGGGTTGATACATTAAATCCAGTGAAAATGAGGGCCTTCATGGTCATAACTTCCATGTTTTCACAAAGAGGGTCTTTTTCGGGTACCCATAACTGTTTAAATCGCACGTTTTTTACTTCATCTCCCAATCGGTGAGGTAAATAGGCTTTTTCAATCAACTGATGCCCTGCGGGAAGTTCGTTTAGCCTAAACTGTTGGATATGGTATGTACCCGTATGACGAACCATGATAGAAATCTGTTCCTCTGCATCCCAAAGCAAGGCTTCCATCACAAACTGATTTTCCTCCAATTTGGTAAAATCATGTTGTTTTTTATCTAATACAGTCGGATATTTTTGGTCGGATAACCAAACATATCCTTGGTAGAGTTTATTGGGTATATCAGTTATTGCTTTCATAGTCGAAAATTGTTTTAGTGCCTTGTAATAATTTCCCGGTAAATATTCCATGTCCTTTGGTGGTCATACCGCCCAATGGAAGCAAACCCCTGCAGACGTCTTTAAGTGTTTCTTCAAAAGCCTTTTGAATTGTATTGTCACCTTCATATTCTAAATATATTGTAAATTTGAAGGCTGTTTCTTCGGTTAACGAGGATACTTTTTCACTGAACAAAGCACCGTCTAATGCGCCACCCGTAAAACGGTCGATGGCGACGTGATTGAAGATTTTTTGGTTGTTTGATTGGCTTTTGGTGAAGTAAAAGTCATTGAGAATTACCTTACCTCTTTGTCCATCTTTTCCTTCAGCCTGATAGCCAAACAATGCTTTTACGGCCTCGTTTAAATTTCCTACTTTACCATTGCCTTCGTCGGCAAATTGCTTCTGTAGCTTATTGTAGTGAAAAGCCGTTCTATGCGATAAAGCGCCTTTGATGGAGGAGGCTGGAATGAGTGTCAGGTTCTCAAACTCAATGGTACCGTTTTTATACAGGGCCACTTCTTCGGTGACGGGTTTATTGTCCGCTTCCTCATCACCAAATCCTTCACTGAAAATAAAGAAGCTATCCGGTTGTAGAATGAGCTTGTATTCGGTCAAATTTGATTCTCCTGTCTTTAAATCAACCTTTTCAAGTCCTGTGTTTTCCACATTAAAGGAAGGATTGAAGTGTAGATAATCATTAAAATCCCCCTCTTTATTAGTTAAATCATATATTCTTTGTTTTAGGCTGTGAATATTCAGTTTGCCATAGCCATTGCGCGTCCCTTGACCAATTCGGAAAAGCGGGCTTGACATCTGGGTTAAAATGGCCTCCCAATGTGTTTTATCTTCTTTTGTACCCTTCAGCTCCAATTCAAAAATGAAGCGTGTGCCTTTATAGACTATTTCATTGTCGAAAAGTCCGTTCTTCTCCGCTACACCTCTTTCATTGATTCGTACGTGTTGGCGTGACGGTAAATTGGTGTATTTGTTCAGGATTTTTTCAGGTATGGACGCCGTTAGTCCCTCTGCTACTTTATGTTCATTGATAAGCATGTAGGCAGAACTGATTTTCAAGCGAGAGCCTAAGCCATTCTTTGTATCTTGAAAGCCAAAGATTTCATTCCAAACTTTACTTTTTTCAGAATCACTATCTTCCAAGGCATGACGCAAAACACCGGTCAAGGACGTTCCCTGAATCATGGGTAAGCCATGAACATCTTTCTGAACCAGCGCATCTTTCATAAGAGACGCTTCGCCAGAACCCACAAACAAGCCTGTTTCGGCTTCTAAAATTATTCGTGCAATATATCGATGTGTAAATGCCATGTTAGTTTTTAATTTTTTAGTTTTGAGCCCTTTTTGCCATTTCAGCGGCGAATTTGGCTAGGAATACAGTTCCATAGGCTTGATTCTTTTCAAAAATGGCCTGTAAATCTTCTCTGTTTTGATGCTTATTCCAATATCGGTCAGCTGCTACGCCACGTTTTAAAAAATCTTCAAAGAGATCTTTTCGTAAATTCTGCATGCTTTCCGCTTTGGTAGCATAGGCACGAACCGCCCCCCATTGGCTTGAGGAAATGGACTTCAAGTGATAAGAAGAAGAGTTTAATTCTTTTTGAATCGCCTTGGAAAGTTCTAATTCCTGAATTTTTTGCGCTTTTCGACCTCTCAAAAAATTGCCTAAAACGGTTATTGGTGCTGGTTTTTCAGATTCTGTTTGAGAACCACTTTCTTTATTTTTTGGCTCATCTGTTTCAAACTTCCATTCCCCTGTACTAGGATTCCCTTTCAAAAACGTGGGGTTGTACACAACTCGGCCTATACCCTCCGATTGGAATTCACCTACGCTATTCGTCCTAGTTTCTGGTTGTGTAACTCCTTTGACATAAAAAACAGATCCTTTCAAAATGCAATCCCGTTGAGTATTGGGTGTGTTTCGGATACCGTTCCACGGTGAATACGAGTAAGTCCGAACCTGCGATTTCTCCCAACAAATACTTCCTCCCGAAAGCCCTAAATCTTCTGGTGTCGGCTGAAATGTCGTTTGTCCAAATTCGTTGAAAAAGCATAAATTACTTTCTGCATAAACGAGGGTGTAGTTTTGTGGCGTTTCGATAGATTCAATAAGCCTTGGATTTGCAATTGACTGAATATCAACCTGTCCATATTGGGCCGTTTTAGATTTGCCTATACGTTTGATGCCTTTAAGAAATTTTTCTACAATTTCTTGATAATCAGCATTTTCATAGCGAATGGAAAACACAAATTGTTGCCCTGCCACCAATGACTCAAACCCGAACATAGCCCCGTCCTTTGATCGTCTTTCCTCTCGATCTTGTGCTGATTTGATGGCGAAATTCTTTTCAGGGCCTTTTAGTTTCAGCCCTGAAGGCGTAAGATAACCTATCCTTTCTTGTTTGAGTTGAATACCATTTTCTCGGAATTTCGTAAAGTGTTCTTCATCAAGCAGATGATGAACCCATGTTTTGGTTTTATCTAACTTATCTTGAAACAAGGAGAAAGGCATGGGATAACTCATTTCATTGCCTTTCGGTGAAATATAGGCATCGCCAAACGAAACCTTTCCCGCATGTAAAATAGGGTAGGCCTTGTCTTTATGATTAAGATAAATTTCCTTTGCGACGATTCCTAAAAAGACACTACCGGGAATGTATTCCAATGTCGTCATATTTCCTTCCGTGGCCAATTTGCTGTTCAGCACGATATCGCTGAGAAGTGTACAGGTATAATATTGTTCTTTCATGATTTGGTCTTAATTTGAAGTGATCTTGAATTGACATCTTCCCAACCCTCGGTTACGGTTTACGCCCAAATGACGCACCCATTTTAGTGCTTTGGTCAATAAATCAAGCTGGTCTGGAGATGAAAGTCCGGTTATTTTACCTTCTAACTTAATCGGAATACAAACTTCCATCACGCGCAAAGAAGAGGCTTTGGCTACGCCTTTGGAATCTATCTGGGTAGAAGCAATATTTCGATATAGAAAATCACTGAGATCAGGAGTGATGTCTTCTTTTTCCTTTTCTGAAAGAGTGGCATTGGAGAAAAAAGCATTCCCACTTTTGGTTTCTATTACTTTTTTATTCTCTTTGTCCTTGATTTCATAACCCAATAAACCATTAATAAGCAGCCTTAGATTTTCTTCCTTATTTGGATTTACTTCGTAAATTTCCTCCAAAGCTTCTTTCAACAAACCCTTGATCGTTTTGCCCGGAATATAGGGTAAGTTGTTATTGTCTTTAAGAACAGTGGCATCGGCTTCCGCACCACCAGAAAGGCCAGACCCGCAGTGCCAATCGCTTAAAAATTGTATTTCGTATCTCAGTTCCATAGTTTAGTATTTTAGGGAATGAAGTTGAATGACGTCGTAGATAATAGTTTTAGGCTTGTTTCTTTCTGCTTCTAATTTTAGTTCTTTATAAAAGTCACTGTTCACTGATTTCATACGATCCAACATAAAACCAGCCGTAGCCTCATCTTTATAGAGTTCGGAAATCCACTGGCGGAGTTTGGAGACTCCTTTGGATTTATCCTTTTTGGATTCATTCTCCAATATTTTTAGTTTTTCTTTCAACATTTCAACATCGGGTTGACCGTCTTTTTTCTCGATAAAATACGGCCCATAGTCAAAGCTTACGTTGGATCTTTCCGCAAATAGTGTTTTTTCAGTCATATCTTCCAAACTCTCAATAAAAGAAGATTGAACTTTGTAGAAAGCAAGACTTGATGGAGGAATATGGATGCCACATTCATTTGAGCTATCTTTGAATTTATCCTGCTTTGAAAATTTCTTAGCTTTTTTGGTAAGCAACTCAGCTAAATGTACTCCATAATGAAAAGGATAACTTTCTTTTATGTAAGCAATGCCCGCACAAGCGGTGATGCCATTTTCAAAGCCTTCCACCTGATAGTCGTTTGCCAGGAATTTGAATTGTTCTTTTGTTTGTTCCTCAAATGCCTTTAAAAATTCAATCGTAAAGTCAAGGGCTAAATCCGCACGAATAATTATGGTTAAATCATCGCCACCAAGTAATACGGGTCGGATGGGGTAAATTAGTGTTTTATGGCTCTGCTTTGCTGTTAGATTTTTACGCTGTTCGTCCATATCTGCATTGACAACTTTGTTAAATGCAAATTGAGCAGCATTTTTAGTAGCAATATCAAGAGCCTTGGAAAAGGTAGTAAATGCACTTTGTACATCCTCTTTTTTTCTACCTTTCAACCTTGCACCAAGTTTTTGCAAGAGAATCCCCAATGCATTTCCGTCCGCATGAATAATAGCCAGCCATGAATTTTTTCCACTAGTGGTAATTTTGTCCACATCATGTGGAACTTCCTCTCTTTTTACTTCAGTATTGGATATTTTGAAGAAAAGGTTTTCGCTTAATTCGACAGATTCTTCTTCTTTAGAGTCTATTTTTTTGTAACTGTAATCTGAGTCAGATTTTTGTAGCTTTTTATGCGTTGCTTCGCTGATATACTCTGTACCCCCTTTTCGTTTAATTCTTTCAATATAGGCTACACCTCCCGTCCTTCTATCTCGCTCCAAACCCATAAATCCAGTTTCAATAGGCATTGAAACCTTATTGCGTTGGGCTTTCAGTTTTGCTTCTAAAGCATTAATAGCTTCTGATAAATCGTCGGAATATTTAATAACTGCCTGAGAAATGGTAATTCCCGGTGCTAAATTCGCGATGTGCATCGAAAAACCTTGAACCACTTTTCGACAATCTATTTCAGAATCAAAGAGATATTTAATATTTCCAGCAGCTTGGATGATGACGTTTTTTTGGTCAAAAGGAATTTCATTTTTTTGACAAAATGATTGTAACTCCTGTGTACAAATCTGCTCCACCAATTCGCTTGCTCCAACAATTTCCTTGAGCTTACTCGTTTGGAATATAAAACTTTGAATGCCTTGAACAGAGGCGCCATATAAAAATGCCATATATATCTATTTTTTTATCTGTGAAACGGTACCAAATCCTAAACTCACGCCTTTGCCTAATCCTACAAAGTCTGGCAGAAAGGCATTTGTACGAAAACGAATGTCGAATGCCACTAATTTCTGTTGTTTGTAGGGGACAACCTTGGTGCTCAAAACGGCATCAATGCGTAAAGAAATATTTTTCTCCACTTCCCATTTTACACCTTTCGCAAAAGATAAAATATTCGCTTTTAAAATATTTTCTAAGAAAAGTAATTCGTCTAGTTTGTCGCCCAATTGGAGATACTTTTCGTAATTGTCTTGGTTGAGTGCCAACCAGTTGTACATTCTGTATTCAAAGTGCTTATCCCAAACTTGAAGTTGGTATTTTTGCATTTGTAAGTATTTGACAGACAGGGAGACAGGTCGCTGACCGATGCGTATATCTAGGTTTTCATTTTGGAACAGATGGTGGATTTCATCTACGCCGTAGTCAATACAAAGAATAGCTGGATTTTTCCCTACCCGCTTGTATTGAATGACTGGGTAACCGTATAGGTATGCCTGGTCGTTGAGATGATTATGAAAAATAATATGTTCTCTTCCAGCTTTGGCAATGACGCCACCCCGAAAAGCAGGAATTTCGTAGGGCTGAATCTCAGTATCGAATTGAATCTTGAGTAAACGGATGTGGGCCATATTTTTTCTTTTTATTTCACAAAGTTGACAACTAATAGTGCAATCTAATTACACGAATTATAAATTCGTATTTTTTGATGTTGGCATACATGAATAGCGTTTTACAATTGCATTCCAATATACACACGAATTGAAAAATTTTAGAATTTTTTTTATTAAGTGGTCAGTTAGGCTCTATTTTATTTTTTGATCAGAAAATAGTCAAATTTATTTGGAGAATTGGGAGGAGAGCTCTAAATTGCGGTAGAGTTATTTACAAAAAATGGCGATTTGTTCTTTGAAAATCCAGTGTAATGTCAAATTTTCTCATTTAGAGAGAGGCTAAAAGGTACAAAAAGTGATTGTATTTATTTGTTAAATCATGTAATTATTTCAATATTATCATTTTTAACGTGCTGACTAACAGAATTTTGTATAAATAGCTCTCAGAAACCATCATCCACTAAAACAAGGATTAAGACCTATCTCTTTCTTTAGCATTGCTGCGAAAATTGCGCTCAGAAACCATCATCCACTAAAACAAGGATTAAGACTACTTTGACACGTTTTCTTGTGTCGGTAATATAGTCTCAGAAACCATCATCCACTAAAACAAGGATTAAGACTCGAGGAAAGCGCCAAATGCGTCTCGCGGTCAATCTCAGAAACCATCATCCACTAAAACAAGGATTAAGACAATACAATAACATTGTTTCCGCTTTTTGTTTTGCCTCAGAAACCATCATCCACTAAAACAAGGATTAAGACGAAATTTAGTGTGGCGTATGAATAAAATTCATTATCCTCAGAAACCATCATCCACTAAAACAAGGATTAAGACAAGTTTATCTCATCCCTTGCCTCTAACTGCCTATACTCAGAAACCATCATCCACTAAAACAAGGATTAAGACCATTTTCCAATATTGTGCTATACCGTCGATTGACTTGTGTCTCAGAAACCATCATCCACTAAAACAAGGATTAAGACTTCGAGGCTAAATACCTCGATGAAAGTTTTAATAAACTCAGAAACCATCATCCACTAAAACAAGGATTAAGACGCCACGCCAACAACTCTGGATTATTTTTTAATCCCTCAGAAACCATCATCCACTAAAACAAGGATTAAGACTTTCCAAATCTTCCCTCCAGCGAGGGATTGCCATATACTCAGAAACCATCATCCACTAAAACAAGGATTAAGACATTAGCCCTTTCTGCCCAGTATTCGGCACGGCGTTCATATTCTCAGAAACCATCATCCACTAAAACAAGGATTAAGACCTTTTCTTCTTCTTTTCTTTCTTCTTCTTTAGCCCACTCAGAAACCATCATCCACTAAAACAAGGATTAAGACACGTAAATATCACCCAATATGCGTACTAAATCTCTCAGAAACCATCATCCACTAAAACAAGGATTAAGACTTAAAATCTTTGATTTTAATAAACTCACCATCAAAGCTCAGAAACCATCATCCACTAAAACAAGGATTAAGACCTAGGACTGTGTCCCATTGATGCCCCTCGGAGGCAACTCAGAAACCATCATCCACTAAAACAAGGATTAAGACTCACCATTGTTTATATGGAAGATAATACGCTTCTCTCTCAGAAACCATCATCCACTAAAACAAGGATTAAGACTAGATTTACACCTACATTTGAATTTCCAAATCTTCTCAGAAACCATCATCCACTAAAACAAGGATTAAGACCTTTGCATCCTTAGTTTGGTAGTTCCTAGAATTACTACTCAGAAACCATCATCCACTAAAACAAGGATTAAGACGATTCTTTATCTGACCATTCATTCTGGAATGTGTACTCAGAAACCATCATCCACTAAAACAAGGATTAAGACTTTTTCTTACAGGAGGATACACCCTTGCAAACTCTCTCAGAAACCATCATCCACTAAAACAAGGATTAAGACTCCTCTGTAATGTGAATAAGAGAATTTTTTGATTTGATTCTCAGAAACCATCATCCACTAAAACAAGGATTAAGACTAACGCTCTAGTGACTCATAAACTTTGTAGGCAACCTCAGAAACCATCATCCACTAAAACAAGGATTAAGACCGAACTCCTTTTCATCTTTCGCCTCAAAAGGTCTGCTCAGAAACCATCATCCACTAAAACAAGGATTAAGACTTCGTCCCTTGCCTCAAAAGGTCTGTACCTTCCTAGTCTCAGAAACCATCATCCACTAAAACAAGGATTAAGACTTCCAGAGAATAAACTGATGCCGTTTTCTAATTTAACTCAGAAACCATCATCCACTAAAACAAGGATTAAGACTGATAATTGATTGTTTTTAAGTGGGATAATTAAGATAACTCAGAAACCATCATCCACTAAAACAAGGATTAAGACCAATGAATTTTTTACCACTCAATAACCTAATAATTCTCAGAAACCATCATCCACTAAAACAAGGATTAAGACACATCATCTATGCCGTCGAATTGCCCGCATAAAGCTCAGAAACCATCATCCAGTCGAACGCGACCTCAGCTCAAAAAAACTAAGACTCTTTGTTCGGTGATTGAGCGTAGTCGAAATCACCGTTTCTCAGAAACCATCATTTACTGGAAAGACGCACGGCCGTGCC
>JBKBRQ010000268.1:0-3092 GCA_046292055.1 Spirosomataceae bacterium
GGGCGAAGATACGATTCGGTTTGGGGGAACGATGGAAATCGGGGGCGCACAAAATGAAATAGATATGCGTCGTGTGAAAGGAATTATTCAATCAATTCCTAAATATTACCGAGATTATCTTGTTCCAATGCCTGAAAAAGAAAAGGTTTGGCATGGTTTACGGCCGTGTGCACCAGATGGTTTGCCCTATGTTGGTAAGTTGAAAAGCTTTAAAAATGTTGTTGTGGCAAGTGGCCATGCCATGATGGGACTCAGTCTTGCGCCTGCAACGGGGTTACTCGTAACAGAGCTTTTGGAGAATAAAAAGACGTCTGTTGGGCTTGAATTGTACGAACCTGAACGATTTTACTGATTTATTGATTTCTATTGGTAGGTTTTTTAGTACATTTGCCCCACTATTTTTTGTAATTGATTACTAGAAAGGAAGATAGTTTTTTCTAAAAAATGAATCTCTCACTGTGACATCTCTCGACAATCAACATATCCTGTTCGATCAAGCATTGTTCGTTCGTAAACGAATTGAAAGGATTCTGTTTTTTTCTTTGTTTTTTGGTTTTTGTCTAATTATTTATCAAATAAGTTTCCCCAAAGAAATACTTATCCATGATATCGTCAATAATATTCTTCGACAAATTCCACGCTTCCTTATTCCTCTCTATTTTATTAAGTGGATTATCCCTTACTTGAGGCCTAAAGCACACAACAGCCAAGTACAAAGAGATTTATCGGACCTCCTTTTTGCGTTATTATTAGCCACTTTTCATTTTGCAAAGCCTTCTATTTCGCTTCTTCAAAGTGAGTGGTTTTTGTATATCTTATTGTCGCTCATTTTCGGGGTTAAATTGAAGCGACAAGGTGAAATGATAAAAAATTCCTTGTTAAAAACATCTATTTTATTTAAATTTAGTTTCAGTATGATGGTCCTACTTGGTACGGCTCTGTTACTTGTTCCTGGTGCTACAAACGGAAATCTATCGTTCATCGATGCACTTTTTACCGCAACAAGTGCTGTCTGTATTACGGGCCTTTCAACAGTTGACGTATCGACAAAGTTTACAACTATTGGGCAAGGAACTATCTTGGTATTAATACAAATTGGTGGCTTGGGGTTGATGACGTTTACCAATTTTTTCGCTTATCTCTTCAGAGGCGGTATGTCTTTTCATAATCACATGATTCTTAGTAATATTTTGGAGACGAATGATCGAAGCTCGCTTTTCAGAACGTTGCTTAAAATCTTTGTCTTTACGATTTTAGTCGAATTCTTTGGAGCCTTATTGATTTTTCTACTCTTTCTAGATAAAACAACTGTTGCAGGTTCAGATAATTTATTCTTCTCTGTTTTTCACTCTATTTCGGCTTTCTGTAATGCCGGTTTTTCCACTGTTTCCAATGGCCTTTTCCACGACGAGATTCGCTTTAACTATGCTCTCCAATGGATTATCATCGCTCTCGTGGTATTAGGAGGAATTGGTTTTCCTGTTGTAATCGATTTATACGATGGGGCAAAGTTACTTTTCAGGTTTGTGCTGAGCAAAATAAAAAATGAACGGTTTTCTGCTTCTGCTCGCTATACGAATGTACACTCAAAGTTGGTGCTATCTACTACCTTTGCACTTCTTTGCTTCGGAGGTATCGTCTACTTTATCACGGAACGGAATAATGTCCTCGCTGAACATTCAACTTTTTTCGGGAAAATAACGCAAGCTGTATTTGGCTCTGTCACACCAAGAACAGCCGGTTTTAATACTATTGATGTTGGTGAGTTAATGCAAGGTACTGTACTCCTTTACCTTTTATTAATGTGGATTGGAGCTTCACCAAGCTCAACAGGTGGAGGTATCAAAACAACTACGTTCACGATTGCTTTTTTAAATATCGTTGCACTTGTCAAAGGTAAAAATCGTGTGGAAGTATTTAAACGTGAAATTACTGCAAATTCTATTCAACGCGCTTTTGCTGTGATTTTCTTGTCATTGATGATTATTGGCCTAGCCGTATTCTTTATTAGTATTTTTGAACCACACCAAAGCTTGACGAAAATTGCTTTCGAGTGTTTTTCTGCTTACAGTACTGTGGGGCTTTCCATGAACTTAACACCGGAGCTCAGTACGCCCAGTAAAGTAGTCTTGATTATCACGATGTTTTTGGGGAGAATCGGTATGTTTACCTTTCTTTTAGGTCTATTTAAAAAAGTGGATTGTACACACTACAAATATCCACAAGAATCTGTATTAATTGTTTAATCTATCTTTTATGAAATACATTGTTATTGGCTTAGGTAATTTTGGCTCGACGTTAGCCATGCGTCTGACTGCCACGGGCCACGAAGTTTTTGGTGTAGATAGTAGAATGGAAATCGTTGAACTCTACAAGGATAAAATTACGCACACGATTTGCCTAGATATGTCCAAAGAAAAGTCATTTACTTCTTTACCTATCAAGGAAACGGATGTGGTGGTGGTTGCCATCGGTGAAGATGTGGGTGCATCTATTATCACAACCGCGATGCTCAAACAAAAGCAAGCCAAAAGAATCATCGGGCGTTCAATCAATGATTTACACGAAAAGGTACTCGAAGCCATTGGTTTGGAAACAATCTTTAATCCGGAAAAATTGGCCGCCGAACTTTTTGCAAAACAACTGGAGGTTCGCGGTGTTATCGAATCCTTCGATATTTCTGAAGATTGTTCCATCTTGGAGGTAGAAGTCCCTGAGCGTTATTTAGGAACTCCTATCGGTGAATTAAATTTCCTACAAAAATATAACCTCAAATTAATCGCCCTCAAGCATTTTGAACGCCGAGTCAATCTAATCGGAAAAACCACAAAACACGCAAGAGTAGACAAAGAAATCAATCCGAACCATATTCTCGATGCATCGGATATTCTTGTTCTTATGGGAAGTTTTCACGATTTTGAACGAATGGTGGGGAAGAATAATTGATAATTTTTTCCCCAATAGGCACTTTTTTTTTCAAAGAGTCGTGTTTTTTGGGGTAACAAAATATGCTAAAATATTTATAAAAAACAAAAAATTATTTATTTTTTTTTTTTTTTTTGAATTTTAGTGGAAATAAACAAAAAACCCGT
>JBKBRQ010000269.1:0-3089 GCA_046292055.1 Spirosomataceae bacterium
CTTCAATGATTTTATCGTCTTCATTATTATTGGACATATCTAAGATTGGTTAGTTTAAAACATATATTTTCATAGTAGAAAGGAAACGAATAACGTATATTTGTTATGAAAAGTTTAAACCAAGAAAAAATGTCATTAAAAATTGCTATAGGAAGTGACCATGCAGGTTATGGTTACAAACAACAAATTATTCAGTGGTTAAATACAAACGGGTATCCGAGCATCGACTTTGGTCCGTTTTCAGAAGCTTCCTTCGACTATCCAGACTCAGCACACCCACTTGCATCTTCTGTAGAAAAAGGAGAAACCAATCTAGGTATTCTCATTTGTGGAAGCGGAAACGGCGTTTGCATGACAGCCAACAAACACCAAGAAATTCGTGCAGCACTTTGTTGGACAGCCGAACTTGCCGAGCTTTCTCGCCAACACAACGACGCAAATGTCCTCTGTTTACCTGCTCGCTTTATTGATATCGAAGTCGCGTTGGCGTGTGTTCAAAAGTTTCTGACAACCCATTTTGAAGGAGGAAGACATGCCAACCGTGTGAATAAAATCTCTTGCTAAAAAAGTAAAAAATATTTTTTACTAAGAAATACGAATGAGATTCTTTTTTTATCTATATATTATTTTGCTGAAATCAAATGTGACAAAATATAGTTTCATTCGCTCTATTCACGAAAACTCCTTACTTTTGCAGTACAATCTACATAAAGTACGAAAATAATTTTAATTAAAAGAATGAAAAGAATTGCTGTTTTTACCTCTGGAGGCGATGCGCCGGGCATGAACGCATGTATCCGAGCTGCTGTGAGAGGAGCCATCTATCATGGAATCGAAGTGTACGGAATTCGTAGAGGATACAACGGGATGATCAGTGGTGATATTTTCCCGATGACCTCACAGTCTGTTAGTAATATAGTTCAACGCGGCGGTACAATATTAAAGTCTGCGCGTAGTAAGGAGTTTATGACACCTGAAGGCCGTAAGAAAGCATACGACAACCTCATCGCAAACGGCATAGAAGGCTTGGTAGCTATTGGCGGTAACGGAACTTTTACTGGAGCCGAGATTTTCTATAACGAATACCAGCTACCGACTGTCGGTTGCCCAGGAACGATTGACAACGACTTGTACGGCACAGATTATACTATTGGTTTTGATACTGCTGTTAACACTTCTTTGGAAGCTATTGATAAAATCAGAGATACAGCGGACTCACATGACCGCGTCTTTTTTATTGAAGTAATGGGACGTGACTCGGGCTATATCGCCATCCAATCTGGGATTGGTGGTGGTGCTGAAATCATCATGGTGCCTGAAACCCACACTCCGCTTAAAAAGGTAGTTTCAACGCTGAAAGAAGGCTGGAGCCGCTCAAAATCATCTTCTATCGTTGTAGTAGCGGAAGGGGACGAAGAAGGAAATGCTGCACAAATTGCGAATAATATCAAAAACCAAGTAGAAGACAAATTAGACATTCGGGTAACTACACTTGGACATATACAACGTGGAGGAACACCGACAGCTTACGACCGCATCTTGGCGAGCCGCGTAGGACTCGGTGCTGTTGAAGGTCTAATGAAAGGATATAAAAATGTAATGGCGGGGGTTGTGAACAATGAATTGGTTTACACGCCTTTCATTGATACCATCAAAAAACAAAAACCTATTCACGACGATTTACTTCGAATGGTTCATATATTAAGTATCTAATTTACAAAAGAGAGCGAATAGGATTCTATTCGCTCTCTTTTTATATGTATCCAACCAACCAATAACTCACATAACCGAACCATTCATGATACAAATTTAGGAAATCTTCCAAGGCGTGCCTACTCGGAATCAAGAAGGTCCACTTCCATCTAAGAGTAGCCTGACGGGGATTTGTCCCAAAAAAAGCTACATCAAAACCTTGTTTACGAAAACAAGCATGCGCCCTTTTTATATGATACGAGGAAGTAATTAAGTAACAATCTGAAGCTGTAATACCTTCTTTTTTTGCTAACTCGACTGAATAGACTGCATTCTCGTACGTATTTCTTGCCTTGGTTTCCAATAAAATATCTCCTAAAGGAATACCATTTTGTACAAGAAAATCTTTTGCCAAAATCGTTTCAATTTGCTCACTTCTCGAAACAAGCGGAACATATCCGCCAGTAATGACAATTTTTTCAATTTTACCTTCTTTATACATACGAAACGCCTGCCAAATACGGTCGCTAGAAGGACCCAAATAGAGGTTTTCCGCGGCTATATCTGTATCAGTTGTAAAAAAACCACCCGTTAGTACAATGCCCCATTTTTTAGGCGATACTGTAGACCGACTTTCTACGGGTACCTCCCAAGAACTGACCAACGCATTCACTATCCATTGATTGGAAATAATATATATACTTACTAATAAGCTAATTATAAGTGACTTTCGGTATTTTTTAAGATACAAGACCAAACCTAAAATCACAAACAAAAACCCTAAAGGTGTGAGAAAGAAACTAAAGACTTTAGAAAGGAAAAAAAACATGGGGTAGCATAGATAGATGAAGTGTCAAAAATAAAAAAAAGACAACCAAAAATCAGTTGCCTTTTCAACTAAACCCTAAACTATTGAAAAATAGACATTTATAGTGAGGTAGAAACAAAGCCCACGCCCACTGTATTATTTGACATTTCATCAATTAATATAAATGAACCATTTCTAGGATTTACAACATAATCATCTGCGAAAATAGGCTGCGAAACCTTTAATGACGCAGAACCAATGCCATTTAGCCGAATTTCCTTTGGTTCTATACTAGTTTCCAAAGATGGCATTTCTATGGCTGATTTCAAAGAAATAAGTTTACTTTTTTGGCGGTTTACCCCATGTTGCAAAAGATATGTTTTGCCTGCACGTAGCGGCTCTTCGTCTAACCAACAGATATTCGCCTGCAATTCTTTTTTTCCACTTATTTCTTCGCCTTTCCGAACCAACATATTTCCTCGACTGATGTCAATATCGTCTGTCAAAGTAACTACTACTGACTCACCAGCGGTGGCAGAATCTTTCTGCTCTTCCATTTTTTCTATTGTCGCGATGGTACTCGTTTTTC
>JBKBRQ010000270.1:0-3044 GCA_046292055.1 Spirosomataceae bacterium
ACAAACAAAACCAGCGTGAAGTTATCCCCGTCAAAAGCAGAAACAACATGGTTTACATCTAAGTTCGCTGGCATCATTTGATGATCTACTAAATAATCAATGATTTCTGATGCGTTATTTGTTGTATATAAATTCGGTGTTAAATATTGTTGCTTTTGCATAATCGTACGTATTTTAATTTTCTAAAAAGAGCAGCTGTATGTGACCTTGTGCCTCACTGCTTGCTACTACTACAACAAAAGTAATTCATTAGTTTCATGAAATAAAATATAAGAATAGTGCAAAAATACACCCAATTTTCACTTAAAATTTACTCATTTCTCATTTTTATCTATTTTTTAATTCATTTTAATACATCCATAAGGGAGTTTTTTAAAATTAATTGCTTTTTCCTTAAAAAATCAAAATCGGATGACTAAAAAAATATTTTTTTCGAATGAATAAATTATTTGATACAAAATAAAAGATGGTTTATTTTGTATAATTTGAATTTTTATTTTGTTGTCATACTAATTTACATGTTTTTTTTGATAAAAACAAAATTATGTTCGTATTTGCTCTTTTTTGAAACGTCTTTTGGCCATTTTTACTATTTTTCAAGCTGTTTTTTATCCCAAATCCATAGATATAATCTATTGAAAAAGTATTTTGAGGACTAAGATGGTCCGTATTATTTGTGATAATATAGTAATTAAAGTACTATTTTTTAATATATATAATTGATAATAAGTAGTTTGTGTATTTTTATTGAATTGTATTTATTCGATTTTATCAAAATGTATAACAAATAGCTGCCAAATTTATAATGGTTAGGGAGGTAATTGGGGTAATTTTGTTAAAAATTCACACAAATTATGGAAAAATTCAGGCTTACAGTAGATGGAATGAGCTGTGCAGCGTGTGCTGTGCATCTAGAAACGACGCTCGCAAAGCAGGAAGGTATCACTGATGTGCGTGTGAACTATGCTTCAGAAACTGTTCAGTTTACGATTACAGACCCTTCCCTTGATTTGGTACAAATTGAAAAAACTGTACGTAAAACGGGTTATCAACTACACACAGACTCTGAAAAAGATGTTTCTCGCAAAGAACAACATGCCCAAAAGGTAGATAAGATAGGAAAAAATGTGCTTGGCGCTATTTTACTTGCTCTTCCGCTGATGTATTTCGGCATGTGGGAAATGCACCACCCGTGGGCACATTGGGTTTTATTTCTGACAACTACGCCCATCCTTTTTTATTTTGGTCGCTCTTTCTTTTGGAATGCCTATACAAACGCACGAATCAGAAGGGTGAATATGGATACGCTCGTGGCCTTGAGTACCGGCATTGCTTATTTCTACAGTCTCGTCAATTGGATGACGGGTTGGGCGCAACACTTGTATTTTGAGTCCGCTGGCATGGTCATTGTTTTCTTATTAATCGGTAAATATCTGGAAGAAAAGGCAAAAGCATCGACCGGAGAAGCTATCCAGCAACTGATGTCACTCGAAGCAACTACGGCGCGGGTTATTCGCAATGGAGAACTTCAAGATATTGCCTTAACAGAGGTCTTGGTGGGAGATTGGGTCGAAGTGCTAGCTGGTGAACGGATTCCTGTTGACGGACGAGTGAGAAAAGGTGATTCGTATGTAGATGAATCTCTTTTATCTGGTGAAGCCGAACCCGTCTTGAAAAGCAAAGGAAATCGGGTTTTTTCGGGCACGCTAAACCAACAAGGAACACTTCGAATTACGGTAACAGAAACTGGAAAAGATACCGTACTTGCGCAATTGATAGATCGTGTACGCGACGCCCAAGGAAGTAAAGCCCCGATTCAGAAAATGGTAGATAAGGTGGCAGCTATTTTTGTTCCTGTTGTGCTCGGTATTGCAATGCTTACCTTTTTGGGCTGGGCATTTTTTGGAGGAGAAAATGGTCTCTCAGACGGCTTTTTACATGCAATTACCGTTTTGGTTATCGCTTGTCCTTGTGCACTTGGACTTGCTACGCCAACCGCTTTAATTGTTGGTATGGGCAAGGTAGCTCGTTGGCATGTCTTGTTGAAAGATGCAGAAGTCTTGGAAACTTTTACACAAGTGACTGCAGTTATCTATGATAAAACAGGTACTTTGACTGTCGGAAAACCCGCTGTGGTTGCTCAGCAATGGTTTATTGATGCCGACGAACAGCCAAAGGCTAGTCAGATTTTAAAAAGTATTGAGCGCCATTCAACCCATCCGTTAGCCAAAGGGATTGAGCAATACCTTGGGGATATTCCGTATCTTGATGTAGAAAAAACTGTGCAGCTTATTGGTTTTGGAACTGAAGGATGGATAGACGGTAATAAATATTTGGTTGGTAATCAACGGCTTATGGAAAAAGAAGGTATTGCTATTCCTCCTGATAGTATGTTACCAAGTGACGGAACTTCTTGGGTTTACTTTGCCAATGACTCGGTAGTTCTAGGTATTTGGACATTGGCAGATGAGTTGAAAGTATCAGCAAAAGCATCGGTTGATTTTTGGAAAAGTAAGGGTGTAGCAGTTTATTTATTGACGGGAGACCGGATAGAAAGTGCGCAACGTATTGCGAGTCAAGTTGGAATTTCGGTTATTAATGCACAGCAATTACCACAAGATAAACGCTTGTTTGTGAATAAGTTACAAGAAGAAGGCGCTTGTGTAGCGATGATTGGTGATGGCATTAATGATACTGAAGCCATGGCAGAAGCAGATATAAGTATTGCTATGAGTCATGGAGCAGATGTAGCAAAAGAAGTGGCACAAGTCACCCTACTTGGACAGGATTTACGTGGAATTAATCAGGCTTATCAAATTGCTAAGCAGACGGTACAAACCGTTCGTGAAAACTTGTTTTGGGCGTTCATCTACAATATTGTCGGGATTCCGATTGCTGCAGGTTTAGTACCTGGTTTATCGATAAATCCTATGATTGCAGGGGCAGCCATGGCGTTTAGTTCTGTATCGGTGGTGTTAAATAGTGTTCGATTAAAATGGAAAAAAATAGATTAATATATGAAACAAGTTCAATTCAAGACGACA
>JBKBRQ010000271.1:0-3044 GCA_046292055.1 Spirosomataceae bacterium
CCAAGTACCTTCTGCAGATGCGTTGAAACAATTGGCTTACGAATTAAAGACGAAATTACCTTCGGCGTTTTTGGTACTTGGTGCGGTAATTCAAGGCAAGCCACAATTGGCGGTCATGGTTTCCGATGAATTGATTGCAGATAAACAATTACACGCAGGAAATATCGTAAAAGCAGCTGCCAAAGCCATGCGCGGCGGCGGCGGTGGACAACCACACTTTGCTACTGCTGGTGGAAGTGATGCCAATGGCTTAACAGAAGCAATTACACTTGCCAAAGCAAATTTAAGCTAATCGAGTCTCTTTTGTACTTTCAAAAAAGGTTGTTTATCCGAAAGATAGGCAACCTTTTTTGGTGTAAGAACAGCCAATAAAAGAAACTAAACACCATTAATCCGTTTTCATTTTGTTTTCTGTATCAATTCTCGTTAAATTCGATACATTAAAAAATATAAAATGAATGAGAAAGAGTAATGTAGCAACGTCACTTTCCACAGTTAAAACAGGTTTGTTTTATTCAGCAGCAGCCAGTCTTTTGATGAGTTCTTTATTGGGCTGCCAAGCAAGCCAAGAAGAAGGCGTCAGTTACGAAGAGGTGAAAGTCACCGAACCCACCAAAGGCGTGATTACAAAAGTCAAAGAGGTAAAAGCTGGTGAATATGAATTAGTCGAAGAACAAATAATCGATAGTAAATCGGACTCAAAATTCATCATTGAAAACCTCGATGGAACCACCAAAGAGTTAAATTTACAAGAAGCACAAGCGTTGGTCAAGCCGGAAGATAAAGACAGCACGCAAGTAAACCGAAGATACGGCAATTCTGGTTTCGGCGGATTGGGCTCTATGCTTTGGTGGAGCGGTATCGGCTATATGTTGGGACGGAGCATGTCTAGCCCAGGATACAATGGTTTTTATCGCCGCCGCGACAATAACAGCAGTGGTTTTACAGGAAGTCCGGGCGTGTACAGCAGTAATCCGGCCAATGCAAATGCCATGCGCTCACAGCTTTACCAGACAGCTACCACTCGAACCGTAACACGACCCGTTTCCACCGGCCGTTCTGGTTTCTTTAGTTCATCCAGCAGAAGCTCATCTTCCAGTTAAGTAAAAAACATGAAAATAAAACACATTGCCCCTCTACCTAGCTCTGTTTTCAATCAGTTAGGATGGGAATACTATATATCAGAACAAGCCTTGGGCTATTTGGCGAATGAATTGGTCCAAATCTCGAAAAAAGAGGCTGAAAAGCTTTACCAAGCCACCAACGAAATCTATGATTTATTCATTGAAGCAGGTGAATATGTTTTACAAAACCAACTTTTGGATGAATTAGGTATTCCCAAAAACTTGCATGTACTGATTCGGCATACCTGGGAAAATGAAAACCACCTTCATTTATTTGGTCGTTTTGACTGGGCTGGAGGATTCCATGAACCCTTAAAATTACTCGAATTTAACGCAGATACTCCGACCACCCTCCCAGAAACGGCTATTTTGCAATGGCTGCAACTGAAGGCGAACCAATTGGACGAAAACAAGCAGTTTAACACGTTGTATGACGATTTAGTCAATCAATTTATCCGACTAAAACAAGCAAATCCATCCAAAGAACCGCGTATTTTGTTTTCTACCCTATCGGGTTATCCAGAAGACGACAACAACGTTGCCCTTTTAATGGAAGCAGCAAGTGAAGCCGGTTTTTTCACCGACTTTTGCTTTATTGAAGACGTTACTTTTTCAGAATTTGACGGTGTATTTGCACCAAACCAGTATGGAGATTTAGCTCATTTTGGCTTTTGGTTTAAACTTATTCCTTGGGAATTTATCGCCGAAGACGAACCAGAATTGTGTGAAATATTGACCCGACTCGTCACCCAAGAGAAATTAGTGATTGTCAATCCTGCCTATTCCATGCTATTTCAATCCAAAGGTATTCTTCCTATTTTGGATAAACTTTTCCCTGAAAATCCGTACATACTTCCTACTTTTTTCGAGATTCCGAAAGAGCAAACAGCACAGAATTGGGTAGAAAAAGTAGTGCTCGGACGCGAAGGAGCCAATGTGCGTTTTATTGATGCCTCCGGACGAACTACAGACGAAAGTTTGGGTGACTATGCGCATCAGAAAACCATCTTCCAAGAAAAAACAACCTTAGAAAGAGACGACGCAGGCTATTATTACCAGGCAGGCGTTTTCTTTGCATATCAGGCGAGTGGATTGAGTTTTAGACGTGCTAAACAGGCCATCATGGACAATTCTGCTCAATTTATAGGACATTATTGGGAGTAAATAGGGACTTTTTGCTAGGGTATGAAGAAACAAATAACCAAACAAGGCGTTTTTTGCGTATATATTTACAAAAAATACCAAATAGTAGAACAAATGATTACAATGCATAAACAAATATGAACCTTTCTTTTCGTGTACATGCACCCATCGCCTTTGTTTATTCCTATCTAGCTGATTTGGACAAATTTGCATCTGTACATCCGGTCATTGACCAAATCGAACTCATAGAAAAAAACAAATTTATTGTACACGAAACCCTGTCGCTCTCTTTGTTTTCTTTTTCATTCACCTATCCTGTTCAAGTTATTGAACGCATAGAGAACAAGAAAATTCACCTACAAGCAACTGTTTTTCAATTAGTTAGAATCAATATGTGTTTCAAATTAACTGATGAATTGACGTATATTAGTGTAAAGGAAGAAATTACTTTACAGACTTGGGTTCCTGTTCAGCAACTGATGTACACCCTATTTAAAAAGATGCACCATCAACTCATGCAGAACATAGAACAGGCATATAACTTGGAAAATTAGTAGCACATTGTATAAATTTACCCATTCATCCAAATAAAAACGTGAGTCGATCACAACCTACTATACATATGAAAAAACAACTTTTTTTAGGACTTTTCTTTCTTGCAAGTGCCTTTGTTTCTTGCGTAGAACAACCCGTTGAACCAGTAAATGTGTCACCTGCCAATCCGAATTTACAAGTAAACGGCTGGATACATGACCAAATGAAAACCTACTATCTGTG
>JBKBRQ010000272.1:0-3038 GCA_046292055.1 Spirosomataceae bacterium
CGCCAGGTAAAACAGATAAAACACGGGAAATATCGAAGTTCCCACCCGGGTTATTCTTGATTTCTTCTACGGATAATTTCTGAATGGAGTTGGGCGATTCTGTACTTGCTACAGAAACCGACCGATTGACGACCACTTTTACTTCGTCTAGCAGTGTTGATTCTTCTTGTAATTGGAAATTCACTTGGTTGGCATTTCCCGAAGTAACCACAATATTGTATTGAACAAACGGAGCATACCCGACGTAGGATGCTGTCAAATTGTAACTTCCGGTTGGAATATTATTGATTTTATAACGACCATCGACATCCGTTTGCGCACCTAAATTTAGCCCAGCTATCTGGATGGTAACACCGATGAGCGGTTCTTGCGACTTTTTATCAAGGACAATACCTTGAATTTGCCCTGTGCGAACCGTTTGCGCAGAAAGTGAAGTCCATTGAATGAACCACAAAAAGATACCTATACACGATAGGATTTGTCCTATTTTACGTTGCATGAAGTGAATGGTTTGGAAGTTTTCCATTGATATAACCTATTAGAAACCTCATTCAGCAACGATGGTTTTAGAAAAAAGAAAATTAACCCCAACTTTCGTCTAAATCCTCCTTTTGATTTGATGAATGGTCAAAATTCTTGATAGCTTGACGAATGAAAAGTCGCTCGTAATGGCGATTTCTCCTCCCCTTCTTCGCATCTGCCCGTTTTTCATTTCGTTTATCAATAACGATTTCAGACAGCCTGTTTAAGTCCGCTAATTCCTGAAAATCTTTGGGTGAATTTCTTTTTGGCATAAGTACTGACGAATTTCATTTGCCCAAAGTAACTTTGTGCACTAAATTCTTGTTTGAAAATAATCGACATTCATCCCCGCTAGTTTCTATTTTATGAATAACCAACAAAACATTCACAACAAGCCGTCTATCATCCGATTGCCTTTGGTGATTGGCGTGAGTATTTCTCTTGGCTTGTATCTAGGCGCTACTTTTTTCGGCAAATCAGATGAAACAGCAACTCTGATTGGTCCAAAAAATGCCTCCCTTTTGAAAGAAATCTTGCAACATGTTGACGAAAGCTACGTCGATCCTGTAGATACAGATACACTTCTCGACTACGGAATCACAAAAATGCTGGAAAAATTAGACCCACATACGTCATATATTCCTGTAGAAGAAGCAGAAGCCGTGCGTTCTCAATTACAAAGTGGTTTTGATGGAATTGGAGTTGAATTTAATGTTTTCAATGATTCTGTTTTTGTTGTAACTCCCTTAGCAGGAGGGCCTTCCGAAGCTGCAGGAATCCGGAGTGGTGATGTTATTCTCTCCGCTGACGGTCAATCTTTGACAGGTAAAAAGGCATCTACCGCAGACGTATATAAAGTTCTTCGAGGACCAAAAAACTCCAAAGTTACCTTGCAAATCAAACGACGTGGATATGCCAAACCTTTGCCTTTCACTATTGTCCGCGATAAAATTCCAACGTTTTCTATCGATGCCGCTTACCTCATGGAAGACAAAAAAACAGGATTTATTCGGGTGAATCGGTTTGCAGAAACGACCTACGACGAATTTAAAAAACATACCGAAACGCTCCTAAAATCAGGGATGAAACAGCTCATCTTGGACTTACGTGGCAACCCCGGCGGCTATATGGACCGTGCAACCGATATGTTGGACGAACTTATCGAGGGCGATGGCTTACTTCTTTACACAGAGGGACAAGACAGACGAAATAACCAACGCGTTTTTGCTGGCAAAAAAGGTCTTTTGGAAAAAACACCTGTTGTCGTGCTCATCGACGAAGGAAGTGCCTCTGCTTCCGAAATTGTATCAGGAACATTGCAAGATTACGACCGTGCCTGGATTGTAGGCCGCAGGACATTCGGAAAAGGACTCGTTCAAGCGCCTATTCCATTAAGCAACGGCGCAGAACTCCGTCTTACGATTTCCAGATATTATATTCCAAGTAAAAGAAGTATTCAAAAACCGTTTGTATCTGGTGACGTAGAGGGCTACCAAGCGGAGAGATATACGCGAAATGCACAAAAACAAGATTCGACGCAAGTCAAAACTGTCTATAAAACACTTGGAGGACGTCCTGTTTTTGGTGGTGGTGGAATTACGCCCGACGTCATCGTTCCAGCCGATACTAGCTTCTTGACCGTCGGACTTATTGATTTATTTAATCAAAATATCCTGCAAGAATTTACATTGGAATACACCGCAGCAAACCAAAAAGAGTGGCAAACAAAAGGATTTGCAGCTTTTCAGAAATCATTTTTCGTGAATGACAACCAAGTCGAAGCTATTTTTCAAATGGCAAAAAGAGCGGGTGTTATTATTGATAAGAAAGCCATTCAACCTTCCATTCCGTACATAAAAATACAAGTAAAGGCACTTATCGCACGTACAATTTGGCAGTCAAGAAATGCTGATGGCTTAAATAATGCGTACTATCAAATTGTTCAGGAACGCGACAAAGAAATCAAAGCAGCTTTGGGACAAATGAAAAAAGCAGCTCAATTTGCGCAATAAAAAACAAAAAAGGCTAGTAAAAACTAGCCTTTTTTACTTGATAACCAACCAATTAAAAAATAAAGTATGAAATGGGTTTATTTATGTATTGCTATTTTCGCGGAAGTCATAGGAACATCCGCTCTTCGTTTTTCTGAAGGATTCACCAAACCGATTCCCTCCTTGCTTGTCGTGATTGGGTACGGCATTGCTTTTTATTGCCTTTCCTTAACACTCAAGGAAATGTCTGTTGGTATTGCTTACGCCGTCTGGTCTGGGGTCGGCACGGTACTTATCGCTCTATCGGGATACCTGTTTTTCAAACAAAATCTGGACACACCCGCCATTCTTGGACTTATCCTGATTATCGCCGGGGTTCTCGTCATTAATTTATTCTCAAAAACAGTTTCTAATCATTGAAAAATCTCGTTTCCACTTATTTCAAAAGACAGGAAACGAGATTTTTTATTCATGCGCCGTATCCAATTTTGCTAAAATTTGAACTGCTTTTTCAATAAAAGTCTC
>JBKBRQ010000273.1:0-3028 GCA_046292055.1 Spirosomataceae bacterium
GACCTCGCTATGGGGCTGTTCATTGATGGCGCACGGATGCAAGTTTCTGGCCGCGACGGCAAACCCAAACCGCCCATCCCCATCCGTGCCTATCTAAACCGCCTCATGGGACTCAACCAGTACAACCGAATCGAAATTGTCTTCTACGACGTTGCCACTGTCTCGAAATTTGAAAAAGGTCCCGACGGCGACTACTACGCCACCGCTACGTATTTCCAGCAATTCAAAGGCTTTGACGCCAACGGCAAACTTCTCTACGGCTCCAAAGACCGAAAAGACATTGCCGTCAATGGCAAAGCCGGAAACCAAGATATGAACGAAGACGACCTGAAAATCTATTTCGGTGATGTGGTCGTCCGCGAAACAACTGTGCTGAGTGGTCAATAAGTCTCTTTTCTATCTCTTGTAAATCAAACGTATGAAAAATAAGGTCTATGTATTGTGGTTTTTCTTTGCTACTTTTTGTCCCATCTCGGCTACATTCGCCCAAACAGAAGCCCAAAAACGGCAAGCAGCCTTGACCGTCAAAGAAGCCCTCGGTGACTTCCAATCTTCTTTGGGTTCACTCTTTGGTAGTGCCCCAAAAGACCAAGATATTGTTCAGCGACGAAGGAATATCGATGTAGTAAATGGGTATGCAGCAGCAAACTTTCGTATCCTGAATGACTTATTCAAAGGGTCAAGCACACTCGATTGGCTTGAATTTGTGAAACGCGTTCCACTCGAATTTCCAAACGGTCTTTTGTTTGAAATCGAATTGAGAAAAGCCTCTTTTAATAATAGTATCCGAAATACACAAAATGGTTATTTGATTGAAGTGTATGCTAAAAAAAGTGTCAGTGGCGTACGTAGAAATGGGGAATACGTGGAACTCAGTAATAAACCCTGCCGAATTGGTGTCTATTTAAACGCCCTCGGAAATAGCCGCGCCGGTTGCAAAATTGCCTTCATCGACGAGGACATGACCGGACTCAAAAATTCATTTATTTTAGACGATGGAACGTCTCCGCTTGACTACAAAACACTTAATGAAACACTCGCAAATATTGCCGCACAGGTGAACGCCGAAATCAAGAAACAAGGACTTCAAAAAGTTCAATTGACTGCCTTTACCTATGAGCAACAAGGGGTTGTTGATGAGTTTTCCCTTAAAACAACAACCGCTTTTCAAGCAGAATTACTTCGTCTGAATCCCACGCTGCAAATCACGTCTCCATCCCGAAGTTTACAAGAAGAAACGAAAATCAAAGGAAGTTACCAAGTGAAAGGAAACTTTGTGGAGTTCTTTGCTTTACTTGAAAGCGCTGACCAACGTATTTTAAGCGAACCTGCCTCTGACCGCCTTCTCCCAAAAAATATTGACCCCAATGCAATCAATCCACCTTCTATTGCGCCAGCCATTATTCAGGACGTAAAGAATGTCAAAGCAGAATTAAACAAAGTATCAGTCCCCTCTGCTAATGCGAATACATTGCAATTTTTCTTGGCAACAAACCGAGGAATGAATAGCCTTGTCTATGAACGGAACGATACCATGCGCGTAGCCGTTCGGGCGAATAAACCCTGTTACGTTCGTCTTGTGTATCGCATGGCTGATGAACAAATGGTGTTACTGCGCGACAGTGACTTTAAAATAGACGAATACGAATTGAACCAATGGATTGAAATTCCGCAAGATTTTATCTGCTGGGAGCCTTTTGGCGCTGAATTTTTGCTTGCGTATGCATCCACAGAAGCTTTTGACGGTCTTCAGACCAAAGATGTAGATGGGTATAAAATAATTTTGAATCCATTAGCAGAAATTAAGAAAATATCGACGGCACGTGCCTTTAAAAATGCAGGTGTTTCGGTGGTAGAAAGGCAATTACAAATTACTACAAAGGAGGCACGAAAGTAAATTTGAAACACGAATTGTAAGTCCTAAATACTTATACTATACTGTTTATTCCTTGATTTATGAAGAAATGGATTTTTGTAGCTTTTTTTTTGATTTGCGAAATTGGACATGCACAGTTACCTACAAAACCGAAAGTAGTTCGCCAAGCAAACGAACCATGGATGGCTTGGCAAGTCAAACATGTCAGCGAATGGATTTCGAGATTTAATTGCCAGACTTTGCCGGGTGGTTTGGCTTTTAATGATTCAACACGCCAACTTTTTCCACGTCAAGTATATCTTCGTTCTTTATTTGATGAAAACGACACACGCTTATTACCCAATGAAAATGGGGAGTATAAAGAAAAAATAGCGCGCTTCATCGCTGAAAGTTGTGGAGAAAAGCCAATTTACATTCCAGAGAAACCACAAATACAAGCAAGTGTTCCTGTTCTTTTTAGGTATAAATCGGCACAAAGTACAGATACGCTTGTCGTAGATTTAGAAAAAGTATATCGCGCGGATGGCGCCACTTTTTGGGAGGTAACTCAGGTGGTTTTACCTCAAATTTTGTATACCGACTCTGTCGATGTGTCTATTGATACGTTATCCAAACGACTTTATTTGCCTCCAAATGCGCATGATTTGTCTTTTTTACCTCTTTTTTCTTTCCTGACAGATAGCTTGACATTAGCGCGCTTAGCCCCATCAAATGGAAATAAGCAACCTGATTTACGTCGCTTAGAGACTTTCCTTCGAGAAAAAAAAGTACATGTTGAGAGTATATTGCCACCCACGTTGTTCATCGATACGCGCCGAGGTTGGAAAATCCAACTGAATGAATTTATCCGTACAACTGAAAATTCAGGATGGCTAGTGACAGAGCTTTACCATCAAAAAGTGATGGAAAAAGAGGAAGAATTAAAAAAAGAGTAAAATATTCTTTTTGAACTGATAAGGTAATGATGCCTTGGCGTATTTATGTACATCAAAAGGTTTTTTGATATTTTCTTTGACCCAATTTTTTACTTTAAATCAATAGAATTATGCAAAGCAATGCAAACAAAGTGGTCTTCTTGCTAATGATTTTACTCATTACACCACTTTACGGGATTTTTGCCAATAAAGTCCCCAATTCACACGAACGTGCCAT
>JBKBRQ010000274.1:0-3023 GCA_046292055.1 Spirosomataceae bacterium
ATCATCCCGATTGCCAACGAAAATGATGTCGTGAGCAATCGAGAGTTAAAGTTTTCGGATAATGATGAATTAGCTACCCTCATTGCTGTCGGATTTGGAGCAAGCACCTTATTGATTTGTACCTCTGCGGGAGGCTTATTGGATAAAAACAAAGAAATTGTTCGTGAGATTCCGCAAATTGATGCAAGCATTTGGGAAATGGTGGATACCTCAAAATCGAATCTCGGAACGGGGGGAATGGCTTCCAAATTAACATTTACCAAATTGGCAACACGTATGGGTATTCGAACCATTATTTTTGGAATGAATGAACAAGAAGGTCTGCTTGCTGCTTTTACGGGCAAAAGTGGCAGTCTTTTCCATGCCAAAGTAGCTTCCTTGACCGCACGAAACCGTTGGTTGGCAAGCGGGAGTCTCACGACAGGAAAAATACACATAGACGCAGGAGCAGCCAACGCATTAGCCCAAAGAAATAGTTTACTTTCTGTCGGAATCGTGCAGATAACCGGTGAATTTGAAGCAGGCGAAGTGGTAGAAATCATCTCTCCGGAAGGCGAAACATTGGCCATTGCACGAACCAAAATAGCCTTTCCGAGCAAACATCCTGAAAAAGGGAAAAACATCGTTGCACACGCCGATGACATCGTTTTACTGTAACTATGACCAATCAAAGAAACATTCCAAAAAAGAAAGCTACCTTCTAGTTTGATTACCTTTTATGAGAAAGGTTTTGTGTATCGCTTGGAATTCGCTGGAGAAAAAGAGTAATTTCTATCAATAAAAGAAAAAGAAAATGGTAAATTGGGCGACATTCAACCGACCTACTTTACATGACCCTTTTACAAATAAGTCTGGCTATACTTGCCTTAATCGTGTGTATTGGTGTATTCAAATTTGATACATTTCTCACATTTATTCTCGTTTCCATAGGGCTTGGACTTGCCCGACAAATGGATGTTCCCTTGATTGGAAAAACCATACAAACAGGTATTGGAAATACATTGGGGGACTTAACGCTCATCATTGGTTTTGGTGCAATGTTGGGTAAATTTGTAGCAGACAGTGGCGCGGCAGCCCGAATCACACAAGCGCTTATTCAGCTTTTTGGCAGAAAATACTTGAGTTGGGGAATGGCTTTGGCTGGATTTATTATCGGTATCCCACTTTTTTACAATGCCGGCTTCGTGATAGCAGTCCCTTTGGTTTTTGCTGTGGCTGCGCAAACGAATCTCCCACTTGTTCCGCTTGGAATCTCGATGCTGGCTGCACTTTCCGTTGCGCATGGCTATTTACCTCCACACCCTTCCCCAGCTGCTATTGCACAACAACTAAACGCTGATTTGGGTAAAACACTCCTCTATGGAATATGCGTCGCCATTCCAGCAATCGCCCTTGCAGGACCTATTTTTGGCAGCCAACTTTCGAAAATAAACGCACCGATACCCGAAGAATACAAAAAAACAAATGTACTTCAAAATGATAACCTGCCTTCTCTTGGTATTAGTTTTTTTGTTGCATTGCTACCCGTCTTTTTGCTTTCAGGAGCCGGACTATTCAAATCTAGTCTTGGGAAGATGCCTTGGTTTCAACTCGTCTCTGAACCGTATATAAGCTTGTTTATTTCCCTATTAGTTGCAATCTACTTTCTAGGTATTCAAAAAGGGAAAAGCATGAAAGATATTTCCAAATCTATGGAAGAGGCATTCAAAAGTATTGCCATGATGCTGTTGATTATTGCTGGTGCAGGTGCATTGAAAGAAATTATGGCGGTCAGTAAGATTAGCCTTGAATTAGGCAATAGTTTACGGGATATTCCGGTACACCCGCTTGTTCTGGGTTGGCTGATTGCCGGGGCGGTTCGTATTGCGATTGGCTCAGCAACCATAGCAGGCTTAACGGCTGTCGGGATTATCGCTCCGATTTTTGAAAGCCACCCGGGACTTTCGCCCGAGCTTATGGTTTTATCGATTGGTGCCGGAAGTTTGATGTGCTCACATGTCAATGACGGTGGATTTTGGATGTACAAAGAATATTTTCAGTTATCCATTCGGGATACACTACGAACTTGGACAATCATGGAAACCCTCGTTTCTATTGTCGGTTTGATGGGTGTTTTGACTTTAAATTACTTCCTTCGGTAAAGAATAACTACAAAATGATTGGATCAACCCTAACTTTTACAAAAACATTATCGACTATAAATACATTAGTAAATCATATCCTAATTATCACCATAAATAATACGTATTCATTAAATTAACAATGAAAAAGAATACCCCCATGGAGAACCTTACGGAACTCAACCTAACCCTTCCTAAAGCACCTGAGCCGGGCGGCGTATATGCACCTTGCTTGGTAGTGGGAAACCTTATTTATGTTTCTGGACATCTCCCTTTCTATACAGACGGCACTTATGCAATCGGACGTGTAGGTGAAAACGGGCTCAGCAAAGAAGAAGCAAAAAAGGCAGCGCACCAAGTGGGTCAAAATATTTTAGCCACGCTACTACACCATGTAGGAAGTCTCGATAAAATTGAACGAGTTGTAAAGGTTTTAGGCATGATTCACTCAGAAAGTGACTTCAAAGAGCATGCCTTTGTTATCAATGGATGTACCGAACTTTTTGTGGCACTTTGGGGGGGAAATGGGCTTGGCGCACGAAGTTCTGTAGGGATGAGCTCCCTTCCAAAGGGAGTCCCCGTAGAAATTGAAGCTATTTTTTTACTAAGAGAACAAGATTGAACAAAGGGTAAAATTTCATTATTTCAAGATATGTCATCAAATTGAATAAATGCAAAAGAGGGATATATTCTATTTCTAAAAGGACTAATGACCAAATTTTATAGTTAAAAAGGGCATTTTTACAAAAAAACGAGAAAAATCATTGTTTTAGAGAAAATAATTTTCAAGATTTGTTTTTTGAATTTTAAACCTAAACTAAACTTTTTTTCGCATGAAAAGAGAATTACTTCTTTCCATGCTCTTCACCTGTATGGTGTGGGTATCGTATGCCCAATCAAAGG
>JBKBRQ010000275.1:0-3011 GCA_046292055.1 Spirosomataceae bacterium
GACAAAGGGTGTACAGAGGTAAATGGGCTAACTGGACAAAAATACCTCAATATTCGATTAGAGGTCGTAAAAAGTATTCAAAATTAGCAAATAAAGGTAAAATGATGGTATCTCCTAAAAGATGGATTATCGAACGCTCCTTCGCTTGACGGAGTGCCGCCCAGATTAATCATTATAGACGTTTGAGCAAAGATTTTGAGCGTTTGACAAATATTGCAGAGAATTTTATCAAATTGGCTTTTGTCAGAATCGTACTAAAAAAATTAATAAGTTAATTCAAACAGTATCTTAAAGGGATGGAATTGATGTGTCGTCTCTCCTCACATAGATTCTTGATTGATCAGTTTCCCCGACGAAAATATAATGTAAATCAATGAGTTTTTTTAGCTCAGGAAAATACTCATGAGAGTGCACATTTCGATTATCCATAAATAGACGGTTTGGTGCAACGGCATCTACAAAAATTTTAGGTTTCTTATATTTTATATCTTGGATGTATCTTTTATAGTACTTTTCCCTCAAGGGATTTTCTAGAACGCACCTTTCAGGGTGTGATTCTGTTGCACCTTGTGGAATTTGAGTTTCTACATGGTACTTACAAACCCAGCCCCAAATAGCCATTCGATCATTGTTATTTGCATATTGTAGAATGAGTTTAGAGGCGGGACTTTTTTGCAAATAAGGTTCATACGTTAGATAAGGTTTAGCTAGTTCTGATGCTTTAAATTTAGTATTTCCTAAAAACCATATGATTCCAATCCAAGTGACCCACAACGTACTCCTTGAATTAAGTTTATCTTTTCCAATGGTAAATGCGATAAAAGCCAATGGATACAAGAGAAGGTGTAGATAGTGATTGAAAATATTTCCTGTTTTTAGTACAGCAAATATAGAGGCCAAGACCAGTGAGATTGCCAATCCTAGCTGGGTATTATTTTTTGTATTTTTCCATCCGTAGATAAGCAGAGGAATAAAAGATAATGAGAAAAATGAAAAATTTGTGCTGTTTCTAAGGAATCTATAGAGATTAATTATTTTTTGTATAAATTCTATTTGTTTACCGTATACCAGATTTCCCTCTATATTGAAAGTCCAGAAATCATCCCATAAGTGATGATAAAATAACCATACCAAAACAATGACAAGGAAGAATACACTTCCAGAGATTAAAAGGATAATATTTTGCCATCCTGTATTTTTTTTGTGAGCATTCCAAAGCCCAAATATGCCAATTATAAGAGCAATAGGTACAGCTTGAAGTTTACAAAAGGGAATAATACCAAGTATGAGCCCTAATAAAAACCACTCAGATTGATATTTATGTAGTCCTTGGTTAAGCCGAAGATAAATCCACAAAGAAACGTTTAGTAGTAATACTGATAGTAATTCGCTCGAATAATGAACAAAATCATACTCTTGCGTAAAACCATAAAAGAAAATAAGAGGGAAAATACCCAACCAGGCAGTAGAAGATTGTGTAAATTGCCGTAAACTTTTATAGTAAAAGAATAAGCCCCCAAGCATTAAGAAGAAGGCTACTAGTCGGGCAGATGTATAATCGAAGGCAAATCCTAGGAACGAAGGAATTATTAAAATGTAAGAATTAAGCGGCCCTGTTGTCTGCCCATCGACATACTTCCAATATATATGGTCCGGTTTCAAGGTCATGGCGTGTGCTAGCATTTGGCTTTCATCAGGATTAAGTTCTTGATTGAACATAATGAAGGGATAACGAAGCCAAAATAGGAAAACAACAACTAGCAGACCCAAATACTTAAGCTTAGAACTGGTACTAAACTTCAACCAATATATCAAGAGTAAGAGTCCTATAAAATAACCTACAAGTAGGTAAAAAACTGGAAAATTGGAATGGTTCACTTTAATGTATTCGCTAGATGAATCGTTAATATTAGTAACAAAGCTATTTAAACTTTTAAAAAGTATATCTAAAATGGTTGAAAAATTTAAAATGTGTCTAAGAGTTTATTTTGGAATTAGAAAAAATAGCTAAGTAAGTGTCAAAAGTTGTAGGTAATATTGGGATTCTAAACCCTACTGACTGAGTGGTTTTTCATTCTATCTTCAAAAATAATATACAATTGAGACAATATCAAGCTCCAATTTCGTAATGGCATCGTCCATTTTTCGCTTATATTTTGGGTAACTAAATACACTAATTTCAGCAAAGCCATATCCGATGTAAATGCTCCTTTGGTCTTTGTAACTTTTCTAACTTGCCTATGAAAACCTTCGATTGGATTCGTTGTATAAATCACTTTTCTAATATGAGCATCAAATTCAAAAAAAGTGGACAGGTGTTCCCAATTGTTAAACCAAGACTGAATGGGTACTGGATATTTTTTGCCCCATTTTTTATCCAATTCATTTAACTTAGCATACCCTTCTTCCATGTTATGAGCTTGATATACGTGCCGCATCGGCGGTCTGATTTAAATCTACCACAAAAGCCTTTTTACCTTTCTCTGCTACATAGCGTAAACTGTTGCGTATTTGATGTACTACGCAGCTTTGAATTCGAGTTTTTGGAAATACAGCTGTAATAGCCTCGGGGAAGCCTTTTAATCCATCTATTGATGCTGTAAAAATATCCTCTACACCCCTTGACTTTAAGTCTGTAATTACTGATAACCAAAATTTAGCACCCTCCGGTTCAGATATATACATTCCAATCAGGTCTTTCTTTCCATCTAATCCGATACCTAAAATATTATAAATTGCCCTAGTGCATACACGACCATCTTCTCGCACTTTATAATGAACTTGTCTAAGATTATTTGAAAGATGCTCCTGTGGCAATTATTTTTGTTTTGGACACAAAAAACAACTTCCAAAACATGAGCATCTTAGACAAAGATAAGATTAGAAAATTCATTTTATCTCATTTGAGTAAAGGAAAACGTGGGAAATCACTTTGTGAAGAACAACAAATGAATCTTATTGAAGCCATATTCTATCGTTTAAAGACCGGCTGTCAGTGGCGGGAATTACCT
>JBKBRQ010000276.1:0-2963 GCA_046292055.1 Spirosomataceae bacterium
GTAGAAGATATGAGCTATCCAACAACACGGAGTATTGGCGTAAAACTTGGTATTCAATTCTAACAAACCGAAAAATGAAAAAAATAATTGTCTATATTATATCTCTTTGGGTCTTTACATGTACCAGTTGTACAGACCAATTTACAGAGTTAAACACCAACCCAAACGCACCAGTGGAAGTGCTTCCGGAATTACTTTTTCGGAAAGTTTTGTACGACCAAGCCGACCAGATGGCTTTTGAAGCCTTCGTAGCAGGTAATACGCTCAGTCAATACTTTACATCTATTGATTTTAATCTATTCGATAGACATGGTTTAGCTACACCACAATACGGCGGAAACCCGTGGAATTTCTTGTACGAAAACTTGAGAGACACAGAAATTATCTTGGAAAAATCACGTGCAAATGCTGCTTTTGCCGTCTATGAAGGCCCTGCCCTGATTTACAAAGCCTACTTGACTATGCTTTTAACGGATTTGTACGGCGATGTTCCTTACTCTGAAGCACTACGTGGAAAATCAGGTATTATAGCTCCTGCTTATGACACGCAAGAAGCCATCTATACGGGAGATAAAGGTATCCTCGCTAATTTGAAACAAGGCATTTCGCTCATCAATAATTACAAAGGCCCGCAACGTTTGCAAGGCGATATTCTGTACAATGGTCAGCTCGCAAAATGGGTTAAATTGGGTAATTCACTCCAATTAAAAGCCTATATGCGTATTTCTAACCAACGCGATGTTCGGGCTGAAATCCAAAATCTAGTAGCTGATAATCAACTTATTACACAAGCTACAGACAATGCGATTTTCAACTTTACGGCTTCCCAGCCTACGAATTTCAAAATGTCTACGGCACGAATTGGAGATTTTAATCTCTACATTATGTCGGAAACGATGGAAGAAATTTTACGTACATACCAAGACCCACGTATGCAAGTTTTCTTTAGACCAACGGCTTCGAATAACCAAGTATATCGCGGGTTACGCAATGGCCCAGATGCTTCTACGTTGTCTATTTCTGTGAGTAATTATTCGTTTGCTGGAACAATTTTTCGCGAAGATGCAGGTCGCTTAAAAGCTAATTTTTTAACCAGTTTTGAGGTGAATTTCCTCTTAGCTGAAGCAGCCGAAAAAGGATGGATAACGGGTAACGCACAAACCTATTACGAACAAGGAGTGAAAGATGCGTTTCAATTCTGGAATACAAGTTTGCCAAGTGACTACCTTACGACTGGCACAGCCGCATTTTCGAAAGAAAATACAAGCAAAAGAATGGAACAGATTATCACACAAAAGTGGATTGCAAATATTTTGAACGGGTACGAAGGCTGGATTGAATTTAGGAGAACTGGATTTCCGGCGCTGAAACCCGTGACTGCAAGTTTAAACCAAGGTCTATTTCCTGTCCGGATGCCCTATCCAGCGACAGAATCTGCGTTAAATAATGTCAATTACCGCATTGCAGCAGACAGAACAAGCAACAATAGTATTAACTCACCTGTTTGGTGGGATAAATAAACGCCAAATTTACCCCTCAGCGATTTGTTGAGGGGTTTCATTTTTTGCAACACCTCTATGACATTACTTTCTTGGCAATGGCTACTTTTAATCGCCATCAATCTCATTTTATTTCTAGTTTCTCCTTGGTCAAATAAAGCCAACGATTTTTTTAAAGGCAGTTCCAACGACAAAGAACCAACTCTTTTTTTACTGACAAGTAGCTTGGTTATTTGTTGGTTATTCGCCAAATCCATCACAAATGCTGCCGATTTGGGCTATCAATTCGGGATTGTGGGTGGCGTAGCGTATGCTGGGTATTACCTCTCGTTTTTAGTAGCAGGTTTGGTCATTTACCGAATGCGAACCAAGGGAAATTATACAAGTATTCATACATTTTTACTTCAGAAATATGGTAAGACAGCCGTTGCACTATTCACCCTCCTCATTACATTTCGACTTTTGAATGAGATTTGGTCAAATACCATGATTGTTGGCAGCTACTTTGGAGACCAAGGAAGCACTGGATATTATGCAGCAATCGTTGTCTTTACTCTCCTCACATTAGCATATACATTGAAAGGCGGCATGCGAACATCCATCGTCACGGACTTAGTACAGATGGCACTGTTTATCGTACTTATCACACTTATTTTGGGTATCATCATTCCCAGAACAACCGGTGGTGTCCAAACACTCGTTCAAAGTGGAAAGTGGCAATTTTCACAAGGATTAAACCTCTTGTTTGTTGCCTTAATTCAAGTACTAAGTTATCCATTTCATGACCCAATCATGACAGATAGAGGCTTCATTACATCCCCGAAGGTAACCCGTAAATCCTTCATTTTAGCGACAGTTATTGGTAGTGTCAGCATTATATTATTCAGTTTCGTGGGGGTTTACGCCAAATTAGCCGGACTCTCGACACCCATTACGCTGCAAGTTGCCAAAGTAATGGGTACATTTATGCTTTTGGCTATGAATACCATCATGGTTACGTCTGCTGCCGCTACCATTGATTCTACCTTCACGTCCACAGCGAAATTAGTTCATATTGATTTACTTCAAGGGAAAAACCTGAGTGTCCCCAAAGCGCGCTGGACAATGATTATTCTCGCAGTTATTGGCACACTTCCTGTCTTATTTAATCCAGAAATCCTTTCAGCCACAACAGTAAGTGGCACAATGGTACTCGGTTTAGCGCCTGTTTTCTTATTTTGGCGAATGAAAGCTCCAAAAATTTCTTATTTTTTATCTGTTATGATTGGAATAGGAACGGGATTATTACTTTTGTTTTTTCCAATTCCCAACTATTTACTCTTGACAGACGGAAAATACGCGGACTTACTTGCAGTGAATTTATACGGGACAATTGGCTGTTTTATTGGATTTTTAACTCCTATCTTGATTCAAAAACGTGGATAATACTACACAACATCTAGGCGAAATAAAAGGGAAAATTTT
>JBKBRQ010000277.1:0-2941 GCA_046292055.1 Spirosomataceae bacterium
TTAATTCGGCAAAAGAAGGCATCTTAGCCCAATAAATACCACGCATGTATTCGCGCCACCCAATGATTTGCCGAACAAATCCTTCAATCTGTGCTATTGTGATATTTTCTTGATTTTTTTGCCAGTAGGAAATCGCTGTTTCTACGACTTCAAGAGGCGAAAGCAACTTGGAATTTAATGCAAAGGAAAGCCGAGAATGATACACGCTCCAGTCATTTTGAGCCATGGCGTCTTCGTATGTTCCAAAATGAATAAGACAACGAGTAACAAAAAAATGTAAGAGTTCCAATGCTTCCGACCGCTGAATGGGCCAATAAAATTGTGTTGGATTTATCTTGCCAATCGTCTGAACATTTGCGCGTTGTATTTCTTCAACTAACTCTGTGACATCTCGAATGAATTGCTTGGGCTGTATTGGTGTATGGTTTTTAGGTAATTTTTTTCTATTTTCTGCATCAAAGTTCCATTGACCGCCCAACGGTTCATTTTGGTCATCCATCAGGATAGCATATTTTTTGCGCATATTTCGGTAAAATGGCTCCATCAGGAAGGTTTTTTTTCCTTTAAAGAAAGTAGCCAAATCTGTTCTACTTGTCAGAAAATGCTCACCTGATACAGCTTTTATAAGAATGTTTGGCAGTTCATGAGTCAAGGATTGGAGTTGTATATCAAGCCGGTACTCGTCTGGTTCTTGGTATTCAAAGTGAGAAATATGTTCAATTTGACAAATGTATTTGATATTTTGAATCAAATCTTGTTGGTTTATTTGGTCATGCAATGTAATGTACATCACGTGGTGACCGTCAGCTTTTAACTTGGCTGCAAACGCGCGCATGGCTGCAAAAAAGGCGACGACTTTCTGGATATGATGTTGGCAATAATCTGTCTCTTGCCGCATTTCCATGAGTAAATAGAGCGTATCATCATTAACTTCTTTAAACCATGTGTGGTTTTCGTTGAGTTGGTCTCCCAGAATAAGGCGAAGTGTGCGCATAGTTTATTTTTTATCGTAGCGAATAATTTCAATCGGGTAGGGATTTTGGAGCCCCTTTTCTAGTGATAATATGGATGTAGCAGTAAATGAATCAAGGTCAAAGTTTGGAAAAAACGTATCTGATTCAAAGTGTGCCAATACATGTGTACAATGTATCGTTTGACATAGTGGAAGAGCCATTTCGAATACTTGCTGGCCACCAATTACGAAGACTTCTTCTTCTGCTTGGCAGGCAGCAAGGGCTTGTTCAAGACTTGATACACAAGTAAAAAGCGAATCTACAGAATAGTTTGCTTGACGGGTCAATACGAAATTCCCTGCTTCAGACCAGACTCGGTGGGGGTTATCATAACTTTTTCTTCCCATAATCATTTTTTTCCCTTTGGTAACTTGGTGAAGATATTCCCAATCTGCTGGAATTGGTTCAGGCCAAGGTAATGCATTTTTGAATCCAATGCCGCGCTTTAAATCGAAGGCTGTAATGAGTGCTATTTTTGGCATGTTTTTAGTCAAATAAAGGAAAGATTATACACGCATTATTCATTGAATAAAGTCAAAGTGGTGTGTATTCGTTTTTTACGTTTTTTTTCTCTGTTTAAAGTATTCGGGACGATGTGTTTCTTCAAAATGGTTGGATTATTCTCTTTTACCTGGCGGCTTTTCTTAAATGAATAAAGACTATCTTTCGCATTTTTGAGTGCGCTTTCCAGGTCAACAATAGGCAAAGGATAGTGTTTCCCAAGTAGACATTTTGCCTTTTCTTGTTCTAAAATACTCATTTCCCAAGGGCAATGGACGTATGCTGTATTGCAAGCGGCGAGCTCAGGAACCCATTTTCGAATAAAGGAGCCGTCTGGATCATGATCTTTTGATTGTTTGATAGGGTTATAAATACGAATGGTATTTAATCCAGTAACTGCTGCTTGCATTTGAAATTGTGGATAATGAATACCTGGTTCAAAGTCAAGAAATAACTGGGCTAAATGTGTGACACCATTTCGCCAGTTTTGATACAATACATGGCATAAAAAACTGACTAACAAAGCGCGCATTCGAAAATTGATATAACCGGTTTCATGTAAACAACGCATACATGCATCAATTAATGGAAATCCAGTTTTTCCTTCTTTCCAGGCAAGGAGATGCGCCTCATTTTCCTGCCAATGCACTTCTTCATACGCTCGATTCGTCGCATAAAATTCTAGTTGATACTCTGTTTCAAACTTCTGGATAAAGTGACAGTGCCACCGGAGTCTCGATGCAAAATTATCCAACTGTTTAGCATGGGAAACGTGCTTTTTAATTTCTAAATAGCGTTGGTAAATTTCTCGGATAGAAAGATTCCCCCAAGCTATATAAGGTGATAATCTACTCAAGTGTTGTCGGCTAGCTTGAGGTTTGGATAAAGAAGAGGAGTATGCAATACTTCTCTCCCAAAGAAAGCTTTCCAAATAGCGTTTTGCTTTCGATTGACCACCAACTTGTACCTGCTTTTTGGGTACTACCGGAAGTGGGATGTCAACCGGAAACTCTGACCCGAGTTTATTTAATTCAAAAAAAGAGGAAGGTGGTGAGAGATGGGTAAGGTTTGGATTTTTTAGCGAATCATGCATGAAGGTATGCCAGTCTTTGACCCAGTTTTCTCTGTCCTTACATCCGCGTACAATGCCATTTGATTGAAACTCCAGCCATTGTATATTTTTATTTTTTGTCCATTTTTTGACTGACTTATCTCTTTCAAATGAAATAGATAACCCCGTTTCCTGATGCGAAAAGATAAATTGAATGGGATGAATTTCGTGTATTTTTTGAAAGATTGTTAGTGCGTCTCCTTGCGCAATGAGTACTTTTTGCTTTGGGTTTATGAGTTGGATTTCGCGTTGTATATCTTGTAAGGACTCCCATACAAAATGCCAATGCCGATGGCTATAATGTGGGTTTTCCAAT
>JBKBRQ010000027.1:0-18807 GCA_046292055.1 Spirosomataceae bacterium
GTCGTTCGTCTCTATTTCCAAATGGTTTTCTATCGTCGCGGTTGAAGCTCGGCTTTGCGTCGTCGAATCTTCTTGCAGGTCTTTCGTCTCTATTTCCAAATGGTTTTCTATCGTCGCGGTTGAAGCTCGGCTTTGCGTCGTCGAACCTTCTTGCCGGTCTTTCGTCTCTATTTCCAAATGGTTTTCTATCGTCGCGGTTGAAACTCGGCTTTGCGTCGTCGAATCTTCTTGCAGGTCTTTCGTCTCTGGAGTTTGTATTGGCTCTTGGATAGGCAGAGCTTCTGGATGAGGAGTTTGAAGTTGGTCTTGCGTCATCGCGACGTGCACCTCTTGACGAATTGGAAGAAAAAGGCTTACTTTCTCTTCTGTCCCCTGAATCCTTTCGGTCAGAATTGGGACGTGAATTATTCTTATTTTGCATAAAATGGCGCCTTGATTAGGCTAAATTCTTGATATATTAAAATCTAGGCAAAAGTACGACAAAAATCAGAGAATTGAGTAGAAATTAAAAGGAGTAAATACGTGATGTAAACCATTCATCCTTATTTAGCGCCGAAATTACGGATACGGGAAATGAGTTGGTAAAGATTTTCTAAATTGAATTATAAATAAATGATAACCAAATTAATCAATTGAAAATATGGTAGGAATAATTTCATTAGCAGTTTTGGCTTTTTTAGTTGTATTTATGTCTATCAAGGTGGTACCACAACAGCGGGCATACATTGTAGAACGTCTGGGTAAATTTCATGCCTCGTTGCAACCGGGGATAAATTTCGTTATTCCGTTTTTAGACAGAGTGGCATACAAACACAGCTTAAAGGAACAAGCTTATGACATACATGAGCAGATTTGTATCACGCGTGACAACGTGCAGGTACGTGTAGATGGCGTGATTTTCTTGCAAGTGGTTGATCCAAAACAGGCTTCGTACGGTATCAACGATTTTGTTTTTGCAGTGACACAGTTGGCACAAACGACGATGCGGAGTGAAATCGGAAAGATTGATTTGGACAAAACATTTGTAGAGCGAATGGCGATCAATATGGCGGTTGTGGCTGCTATTGATGAAGCTGCAATTGGTTGGGGTGTGAAAGTTTTGCGTTACGAAATAAAGAATATCACACCACCACAGACAGTTTTGATGGCTATGGAGAAACAAATGCAAGCAGAACGTGAAAAAAGAGCTGTTATCTTGGAGTCAGAAGGGCGCAAGCAATCTGTGATTAATATTGCGGAGGGACAAAAAGAACGCGTTGTTTTAGAGTCGGAGGCACTTAAGCTGCAACAAATAAATCAAGCGGTTGGGGAAGCTTCCGCGATTCGTGCGGTAGCAGAGGCAACAGCGGAAAGTATTCGATTGGTTGCTTCTTCTATTCGAGACGAAGGTGGAATGGAGGCCGTTCAATTTAAGATTGCAGAACAATACATCGGACAATTTGGGAATTTAGCTAAAGAAACCAATACGATGATTATTCCTGCAAACTTGACGGATGTATCTTCATTAGTTGCTACTGCGATGAGCGTCGTGAAGCAGCAATCTGGAGGAAATTCAGGTAGTAAATAATATTTTAGAAATAGGAAAATATGGAATTTACACACGCAGAAATTTGGACGATGGTTGGGGTTGGATTCCTTATATTAGAAATTGCAGCACCTTCCTTTTTTGCCTTTTTCTTTGGAATTGGTGGAATCACGGTTGCCTTAACAAGTTACATTGGAATCACCTCTTCATGGGAGATTGAAATTATCATTTTTGTATTGATTTCAGTTGTTTCTCTATTGCTGTTTCGTAAGCAAATAAGTGCCATGTTGCACAAGAAGCCTAAGGAATATATTGAAAATATCGGAGAAACAGCCAAAGTAGTTACGGCTATTCTGCCAAAACAAGAAGGTCGTGTATTTTATCGAGGAGCAGAGTGGATTGCCGTAAATGAAAGCCAAGAGCCAAAGAATATTGGTGATTCTGTGGTTATCATTGGTTTGGAAGGTCTGCGACTGAAGGTAAAATAAGGGTGTTTTTTAAATGTAATAGGGCTTGTATTCAATAAGAATACCAGCCCTATTTGTTTTTTGAAGTGAGTTTATAATGGAATTTCCGCACTTAAGTTTTGAAAAATCAATTCATGTTCGTTCATGCCTTTTTCAATCATAATGACTGCATCTTTTGTTACCTTATTTGCTAAGATTTGTTTTGAAAGTTCATTTAGAACACGTCTTTGGAGTACCCTCTTAAGCGGTCTAGCACCAAAAACAGGATCAAAACCTTCACTTCCTAAGCTATCAAGTACTTCAGGAGAGGCCTCCAACACGATTCCTTGTTCAGCCAATCGGTTTTTAATTTGCTCAAATTGAATTTCTACGATTTGACGAATATGTTGCTTGCCAAGTGGGTCAAACAGTACGATTTCATCAATCCGGTTTAAGAATTCGGGTCGGACGGACGTTTTGAGTAAATCCATGATAGCCGTTTTTGCCTCATCTTTATAGTACAAATGCCATGCCTTATCGTCTCCTTTGGCTTCCATGTATTTTTCTTGGATAAAGGAACTACCTATATTGGAAGTCATGATAATGATGGTATTTTTGAAATTGGCAATTCTTCCTTTATTGTCGGTCAATCTGCCATCATCCAATACTTGTAGAAGGATATTCCAGACATCAGGGTGCGCTTTCTCTATCTCATCAAGCAAAATAACACTGTAGGGTTTTCTTCTCACAGCTTCGGTCAATTGCCCACCTTCATCGTATCCTACATATCCAGGAGGCGCTCCCACAAGTCGGCTGACACTGTGGCGTTCTTGGTATTCGCTCATATCTATTCTCACCATGGCATTATCGTCATTGAACAAATAGTTTGCGAGCGTTTTAGCAAGCTCCGTTTTTCCTACACCCGTACTACCCAAGAAAAGAAAGCTACCAATTGGTTTTTTCGGGTCTTGCATACCTGCTCGGCTACGGCGAACGGCATCTGCGACTAATTCAATGGCTTCTTCTTGTCCAGCCACTCGTTTGTGCAATTCTGTTTCTAGATAAAGCAGTTTCTCCCGTTCACTTTGGAGCATTTTTGCAACTGGAATTCCTGTCCATTTTGCGACAACCTCAGCAATATCTTCTGCCGTAACTTCTTCATTAATTAGACGGACTTCGTCTTGTGGAGTCTCCGTCGATTGACCCGACAGTTCCTTGAGTTTTTGCTCGGCTTCTGGTATTTTTCCGTATCGAATTTCCGCTACTTTTCCATATTCTCCTGCTCTCTCAGCTTGTTCCGCCTCCAAGCGGTATTTTTCTAAATTTTCTTTGAGCGTTCGGATGGTATCGACAACACCTTTCTCATTGTCCCATTTGGCTTTCAAGGTGGTAAATTGCTGATTTAACTCTGCTAGTTCTTTGGAAAGAGTTGCTTCTTTGTCCTTGTCGTTTTCTCGACGAATGGCTTCCCGTTCAATTTCGAGCTGCATGATACGGCGGCGCAATTCGTCCATTTCTTCAGGCATGGAGTCCATTTCTAAGCGTAGTTTAGAAGCAGCCTCATCCATTAAATCAATGGCTTTATCCGGTAAAAAACGGTCAGAGATATATCGGTTTGATAGTTCTACCGCTGCAATAACCGCATCATCTTGAATACGAACCCCATGGTGGACTTCGTATTTCTCTTTGATACCTCGCAGGATGGAAATAGCGTCTGCGATGTCTGGCTCATCGACAAATATAGCTTGGAAACGACGTTCAAGTGCTTTGTCTTTTTCAATATACTTTTGGTACTCCTTTAAGGTTGTCGCACCAATCGCATGTAGCTCGCCACGTGCCAAAGCAGGTTTCAGTAGGTTTGCAGCATCCATAGCCCCTTCGCCGCCAGCACCCGCACCGATTAACGTATGAATTTCATCAATGAATAAAATGATTTCTCCTTCGGCTTCAGTTACTTCTTTAATGACAGCCTTTAAGCGTTCTTCAAATTCTCCTTTGTACTTTGCACCTGCAATCAAAAGACCCATATCTAATGACATGATGGTCTTTGATTTAAGATTTTCTGGAACATCTCCTTGTACAATTCGTTGGGCTAATCCTTCTACAATTGCTGTTTTTCCAACGCCAGGTTCACCTAAAAGAATTGGATTATTCTTTGTTCTTCGAGATAGTATTTGAAGCACTCTTCGCACTTCCTCATCTCGACCAATAACGGGGTCAATTTTGCCTTTTTGGGCAAGTTCGTTTAAATTTTTACCGTATCTAGCCAAAGCCTGATAGGTATTTTCAGCATTTTGATCTTTCACAGGGTTATTTTTTCCTCTAAGTTCCTTAATGATTTGAGTGACGTTTTCAGGAGTAAATCCAGCACTCTTTAGCAATTGTGCAGTTTGGTCTTTTCCAGTAAGAAGACCCAAATAAAGTAATTCAACAGAAACAAATTGGTCACCAAAATGAGTCATTTGTTGAACAGCTGCTTGCAGTGCATTGGCCAAATCATGGCTCAATGTTGGTTGCCCTCCACTCACTTTAGGGTATGTGTTCAGTATATTTTCCAATTTCTGTTGGATTACCTGAAGAGGCGTTCCTATTTTCGTGAGAATATACTGTGTTGTATGCGAATCTTCTTCCAGAAGGGCTTTCAATAAATGCCCTGTTTCTACCACTTGTTGTTGGTTTCCTTGTGCAATTTGTACAGCTTGCTGTACCACCTCCTGCGCCTTGAGCGTATACTGATTAGGATTCATGTGTATAACATTTTTGGTGATACCTATGTCTCTGCAAAGGATATGCAAAGATATATTTTGTGCCATATTGTCGTGTAACTTATTGGTAATAAGTCAAAAACAGGTTAAAGTGTCAGTTTTCGAAAAAGAGTATCTTGGATATACAGGCAAAATGTCTATTTATATGTTTGGGTCAAATTGAGAGAGCGCTTAAAAATAAATTGAGTTTTTAGTAACTTGAAAAAGGAATCTAGTTGCATCAAATAAAAAGGTTCTTCTTTAACTATCAATTATTCAATAAAAAATGAATTTATTTTCTTTAAAAGACAAGATAATTGTCGTGACTGGTGGAGCTGGCGTGCTGGGTTCATCGTTTGTAGAAGCAATCACAGAAGCGGGAGGTACGGTTGTTATTCTTGGCAGGAACTTGGCAAAAGCCGAAGCGCGCGCTGTATGGGTTAGGCAAAATGGAGGGACTGCTCATGCTATGTCTGTTGATGTATTGAACCAGGAGGCGTTGATAGACGTGCGTGAGAAAATTTTAGCTATGTATGGTCGAATAGATGGGTTGGTAAATGCAGCAGGTGGGAACATTCCTGAAGCAGTAGTACAGCCACAAGATTCTATTTTCTCACTCTCTATTGAAGCCATGCAACAAGCTATGCACTTGAATGTACTAGGTACAATTGTACCAATACAGATTTTTGGGCCTGAAATCGCCAAAACAAGGAATGGAAGTATTGTTAATGTTTCTTCGGTTAGTGCAAAAAGGGCATTGACAAAAGTGTTGGGCTACAGTATGGGAAAAGCAGCTTTAGATTGTTACACAAAATGGTTTGCAGTTGAACTTGCTAATCGATTTGGAGATACTATACGGATAAATTCGATTACACCTGGCTTCTTCTTGACAGACCAAAACCGGTCATTACTCACCAAAGAGAATGGAGAATTAACGGAAAGGGGGATGAAAATTCAAAATCAAACTCCTTTTCGTCGATTTGGACATCCTGATGAGCTGAAAGGTGCTTTGGTGTACTTATTAAGTGATGCCTCTCGCTTTGTATCCGGTACAGAAATCGTAGTGGATGGTGGTTTTAGTCAATTTAGTGGTGTTTAAAATTAAAAAAATGGAAAAGAAACTATACAAAATGATACAAACCATGCGCTGGTATGGTCCCAATGACCCTGTTCAATTAGCGGATATTCGACAGGCAGGGTGTACGGGTATTGTTACGGCACTTCATCATATCCCGAATGGTGACGTCTGGACAGTAGCTGAAATAAATAAGAGAAAAAAGGAGATTGAAGCAGCCGGTCTGGAGTGGGAAGTCGTAGAAAGTGTACCAGTACACGAAGCAATAAAAACACAAAGCTCTGATTTTAAACAATTTATTGAAAATTATAAGATAACAATTCGCAACTTAGCCGCTTGTTCTATTCGGATTATTACGTATAATTTTATGCCTATTTTGGACTGGACAAGAACGGATCTTGCATACACATTACCCAATGGAAGTAAAGCATTGCGTTTTGAAAAAGCTGCATTTATTGCTTTTGATGTTTTTATATTGAAACGAGACGAGGCAGAAAAAGACTATTCCCCGGAAGATTTGGCACGTGCAAAAATACGATTTGAGGAAATGTCTGAAGTAGAAAAAGGGAATCTACAACAAACAATTATTGCGGGGCTACCTGGTAGTGAAGCGAGTTTTTCATTGGCTCAATTTCAAGAAGCATTGGATACGTATCAAGGAATTGGTGCGACTCGTTTACAAGAAAACCTAATTTACTTTTTGCAGGAAATCGTTCCCGTAGCAGAGGAAGTAGGTGTCAAGATGGCAATACATCCAGATGATCCACCTTATGCTATTTTAGGTCTTCCGCGAGTTGTCAGTACACGAAACGACTTAATGGAACTATTTAATGGGGTTCCTTCTGCAAGTAATGGCCTTTGTTTTTGTACGGGTTCCTTGGGTGTACGAGCAGAGAATAATTTATCCGAAATGGTCGAAGAATTTGGAAATCGGATTCACTTTCTACATCTCCGAAGCACAAAAAGAAATAAATTCGGTGATTTTTTTGAAGACAATCACCTAGAAGGTGATGTGGATATGTTTGGCGTAGTCAAAGAAGTGCTTGTCCAAATGCAACAACAGAAACGAGGTATCCCGATGCGACCTGACCACGGACATCAAATGCTTGATGACTTAACAAAAGTGACAAATCCGGGGTATAGTGCCATTGGTCGTTTGAAAGGTTTAGCAGAGTTAAGGGGGCTTGAAATGGGTATCGCGCGCGCACTTTTTGATAAATGAATATTTTCTCGCCATACTTAAAATGGCGAGAAAATAGTAAGGTTAAAATTGTATTGCACTAAGCGGAATGGTATACTCAATTCGTTGATTATCTGTTACATCCCAAATCTCCATTTGAATTGTCGGGTCTTTTTTTGTCCAATCAATAGTAAGTAGTCCAAAATGATTTTCCATGACTGGGCCTTCAATCCTGTTTTTATTAGGAGTTGCGAAGTGCCACTTTGAGGACAGCCCGCTGCTAGTAACGTCATAGATTGGATATAGACCCTCTGTTTGTAGTTTGGATATTTCTGCATAATGCACGTCTCCAGATAGAAAAAGAACGCCGTTTGCCTTTGTCTTTTTGATTAAATCAAGGAAACGTTGTTGTTCATGTGGGAAATTAGCCCATGCTTCGTATCCATTAAACTCAATGCTAAATTGTGAACCCGAACCAATAAGTCGAATATCTGCTGGTTTGCTAAGTTCTCCTTCCAACCATTTCCATTGGGCTTCACCTAAAAAAGTGGAATCTTTTGACGTATGAGGTAGATAGTCAAGGTCATAAAAATAACGTTTATCTTTAAGTACACCTTCCTTGAATTTTGGAATATCATCTCTGAAAGTCCGGTTATCTAAAAGAATAATTTGAAGTTTTTTCCCATTGATTTCATGCATATAGGATGTGTAAATACCTTCGTGTTGGCGTCTGGGTGAATTTGCTGGTTCTTGGAAGAAATCAAGGAAAATCTGTTTTGATTCTGCTTTGAAGGGGTAATGTCTTCCTGCATCGTTTCGCCCAAAATCATGGTCATCCCAAGTGGCAATAATTGGAGTAGTATTCTTTAAGTTTTGAAAAGTTGGTTTACTGTTTAGTTTCGCATATTTGCCTTTTAGTACATTCATGTCGTCTGTGTCTCCATAAATATTATCCCCTAAGAAGATAAACATATCTGGTTGATGTTTCACAACGACATCAAAAACAGGAAGTGCATTGTCTTGATGTCCACAAGAACCAAAGGCAATTTTGGTTTGCTTGGCTTCGGGATTAAATTGAGCTAAAGAAGGAATACTAATAAGACAAAAAAGAAGTATTTTTTTATACATGGTAAGAAGGTACGTTAATAATTCACAAATCTGCGTAAAATGGATGAATAGAAGTTTATGCATGTATTATGAAAGCGTGAAAAAATATTTTTCTATCCGAACTGTTTTATCGTTTTTAAGCCAAGTGTAAAGTCAAGAAACTTGGTAACATTAGGTAGAACTAATGAAAAATCAGGTTTACGAGAGTAAGAGGATATGCGAATAAAGTTAGATTAAATTAGACTTTTTTGGACTAAAATCGTACTTAAAGTCCCTATTTTTTGAGAGTATATAATGTTTCTTTACTTTTGTGTACTCATATGTATTTATCTTTCAAACTAATTATAAAACTACTTATTTATTCGTATATGAGAATGATGTAGTTTACACCCCAAGTTCAATGAGCCTCTACAAAAAATATATATTTCCTGTTCTTTCAAAATACGACCCAGAAAAGATACATTATGCAGCAATGGATGCACTCACTTTCACGTACTGTATCCCTGGGGCTCCTTTTGTTTTACGTACTTTGTTCTCTGTAAAGGATAAAAGGTTGGAGAAAACAGTATTTGGGATTACGTTTCCGAATCCGGTAGGTCTTGCTGCTGGATTTGATAAGAATGGAGTTTGGACCGATGAGTTAGAAACATTAGGGTTTGGATTTGTTGAAATCGGAACGGTGACGCCCAAGCCGCAGCTTGGTAATGACAAGCCGCGCTTATTTCGATTAAAGCCAGACGAAGCGGTAATTAACCGAATGGGTTTCAATAACGAAGGTTCTGTCAGAGCTGCAAAGGCATTATCTAGAAGGAACTCCTCGCTGATTGTAGGGGGGAATATTGGTAAAAATAAGTTGACAGAGAATCTGGATGCAGTGCTTGACTATCTACAAGCATACCATGATTTATACGATGTAGTTGATTATTTTGTAGTCAATGTATCTTCACCAAATACACCAGGCCTTCGAGAATTACAAGAAAAAGAACCTCTGATTTATATCCTTAAGCGTTTGATGCACGAAAATGCACAAAAGGCAAAACCTAAACCTATCTTGCTGAAGATAGCACCGGATTTGACGGATACTCAACTAGACGATATAGTTGATATTGTATTAGAAACCAAGATTGCAGGAGTAATTGCAACGAATACAACTATCGCACGCAATGGTCTTTGCACACCTGAGGAGGAAGTACAAAAAATTGGTATGGGAGGGCTCAGCGGAAAACCGTTGAAAGAACGGTCCACACAAGTCATTCGATACTTGGCGGAAAAGGGGCAGAAAAAATTTGCCATCGTTGGTGTTGGTGGAATTTATACTGCAGATGATGCGCTTGAAAAGTTAGAAGCAGGAGCTGATTTGGTACAAGTGTATTCAGGGTTTATTTATGAAGGACCGGCTATCGTCAAAAATATCTGCAATGGATTACTCTCCAAAAAGTAATCTAAACCAAAATTGTTGACAGCTTGTTGAGATAAAAAATATTCACGCCTGATTCCAGGCACTTATCTAGATATACTACAATGGCAGTCGTTCCATACAAAGAAAAAAATACAGGAAAGCGCGAACAAGTGGCTGAAATGTTTGATAATATCTCACCCAAATATGATTTGTTAAATCGTGTTTTGAGTGGAGGGATTGATATTTATTGGCGAAAAAGAGCAATTTCTTTGCTAAAAAAGGAAAAACCCCAACTTATTCTAGATATAGCAACAGGTACAGGTGATTTGGCGATAGAGGCTGTACGACAACTCAATCCTGAAAAGGTAATTGGTGTCGATATTTCCAAAGGAATGTTGCAATTTGGTGTCGAGAAAATGAAAAAATTGGGCCTCGATAAGAAAATCGAGCTGAGAATGGGTGATTCGGAGAAATTACTTTTTGATGACAATACATTCGATGCTGTTATCGTTTCATTTGGAGTTCGTAACTTTGAGAATCTTTTGAAAGGATTAACAGACATGCACCGAGTCACCAAAGAAGGAGGGACTTGTGTTGTAGTTGAATTCTCGAATCCGAGAAAATTTCCTTTTAAACAACTATATACTTTTTACTCAAACACCATTTTGCCATTTATTGGAAAGTTAGTCTCTAAAGATAATGCTGCTTACAGTTATTTACCTGAATCTGTAAAAGCGTTTCCAGACGGTGACGAATTCTTGTCAATATTTAACAAAGCTGGATTTAAAGAAACAATATGCATACCGCTTACTTTTGGAATTTGCTCCGTTTACGTGGGAAAAAAATAACTTTCTCTCTTGTATTTTTTGTCTTCATTGTTAGTAGTACAGAAGCACAAATTGGAAAAGTAAGAAATCAAGCAGATTACGATTTGAAAAAGGTACGTTTTGGGTACCTTATTGGCGTAGCACAAACTCATTATACTATCCGGTATAATGAGTTTTTTTTGCTTCCCGGAAACACAGACTTTTATGCCATTCACTCGCCCAATACCTTTGGTTTCAAAATGAGTGCAGTCATGAATGTTCACATAAATGATAGTTTTGATTACCGAATTTTACCAACGGTTGCTATTTACAATCGACAAATGCAGGTGATTAATAATAGCTCACCTGACCCTGAAAAACTTGTTAATGCAGACAAAGCATGGATTGAAGTTCCTTTTCTTTTGAAGTATAAGTCACAACGAAGAGGGAATTTTAGAGCATACGCAATTAGTGGTCTTCGTTTTTCTGCTGAAACCAACGCTGTGAATTTAGCAAACAGAGCGACAGGGCCGAATGCATTTTTAATTAAAAAAAGAGATGTATCGTTGGATTATGGACTTGGACTCGAATTTTTCCAACGTTTCTTCAAGTTCACACCAGAGCTCCTTTTCTCTCAAGGACTTAATAACTTAGTTGAGGGTACGACAGGGGCATCTTCCCCGCTTGGCTCTATCGGAAAACTACGTTCCCGGACAGTCACATTGAATATTATTTTTGAGTAGTCGTTGCCTCTACTGCTGCTTTTATCAAGTCATAATTCGCTTCGTATCGCGCGTATTCATCATCTCGGTTTGTCGTTGCCATCGTTACATTGGGTTGCTTGAATACCATTTCCGCACTTTCCATTTTTTGTGCAGACAGATGAACTTCTCGAATGCCAGCTTGTAAAAATAAAGGTATATTTTTTGCTGATATTCCGCTACCTGCCATGATTTGTACTTCAGAAGTATTTCTTTCAGTAAGTTGATGAAGTAACTCCAAGCCGAGTTCTGCTGTACGTTGTTGCCCAGATGTTAGAATGCGCTTGAATCCTAATTTTGCCGCTGTATCAAGTGCCGTAAACGGATTCTCACACATATCAAAAGCACGGTGGAGTGTTATAGGTAAGCCCTGTGCTGCATCTATGAGTTGCCGATTCTTCGTTTCATCTAGTTGGCCATTTGCAGTTAAACAGCCAAATACGAGCCCATCTGCTCCCATTTTTTTTGCCCAATGAATATCAGAAAGCATCGTTTTAAGTTCAGAATTAGAGTAGAGAAAATCACCTCCTCTTGGACGAATCATCACAAATATAGGGATGGAAACAGCCTTTTTAGCCTGTTCCAAGAGACCTAAAGAGGGGGTGATGCCACCTTCTGCCAATCCACTGCACAATTCGATACGATGGGCGCCGGCTTGTTCAGCACGTAGACATGAAAGAACAGAATAGCAGCAAATTTCTACAAGAGGGTGATTTATAGGAGTCATGTAAGTAATTAATAATGAATAGATTAGGAATTAATTAGTAAAAAAAACAAAGAAAAAATACTTTTTAATATAAAATTCGTTTTATTGTCTGAAATTTCATACTTTTGCAGCCAATTTTTTGAACCACAAACTGAGTGAGACTATGTATTGGACACTTGAATTAGTTTCGTATTTAGAGGATGCCCCTTGGCCAGCTACCAAGGATGAGCTTATTGATTATTCTATTCGCTCTGGTGCTCCGAACGAAGTGATGGAGAACTTGTCCGAGCTAGAGGATGACGGCCAACCTTATGAAAATATTGAGGAAATCTGGCCTGATTATCCGACGAAGGACGATTTCTTTTTCAACGAGGACGAATATTAAGTTAGGGAGCGTAGGGTGATTTATTTGCCCTACGCTTCATAATTTAATAGCCCGTATCATCTCTCTCTTTCGCTTGGGCCCTGCATGCTTTTCTACCAAAAAACCAGCTGCTTTTAAGTTCCGCTGCACATACCCTTTCGAACAATACGTTGTTAAAAATCCTCCTTTTACTATCCATTCACCTAATCTCTGGAAGATAGCTTCCGTCCACATTTCAGGTTGAGATTCTGGTGCAAATGCATCATAATAAACTAAGTTGTACTGATTTTGAGGGGTAAATTTTTCAATTTTTTGAAAAACCTTTGTCATTGAAAAACAAGAGTCGACTACGTGTTTTTCATCCCACGAAAGTTCGTGTAAATGAATCAATTTTTGTTGTTGGGAGGGGCCCAGTCCTAGATTAATTGTCTCTACGGTTTCCTTTATCAAGGGAAATGCTTCTAATCCTTCGTAGGCGACGTCGCGTCCTTCGCGTTGGGCCAATTCCCAAGAAAGTAATGCGTTAAGCCCAGTTCCAAAACCGATTTCTAAGAGTTGAATAGATGGAAATCGCCTAAATGCTTCTTCTAATCCGACTTCTAAAAATACTCGATTTGACTCTTGTTTTGCCCCCAAAAGGGAATGATAGTACTGCTTGAAATGAGGACTATATAGCGTGTGTGTGCCATCCTCGATTTCTTGAATGACTGGTTGTTCCATGATTGTTTTATTTCTCAATTTGTTCCATTTGAAACCCTAATCGGAGTTTCATTGTTTTACATGTCGCGACATCTACCTTCAGATTCGTCTCATCGTTTTAATTAAAAATTGACTGAACGTATAAATTAATTAGAAGTGGAAATCACCAAAACTACTTTATCCTTGGAAAATACGGGTTCCTTTCCCGCACTTCTTTTGGACTATCTTGCAGAAAAAGAAGAAGTTAAACCCTTTTATTCTTTTTCACCTACACTAAATGGATTCAGAGAGGCCATTCAAGGAAAAAAAGACTTCCCCATTTCTAATCGGCAAGTTCTTGTCGATGTCCTAAAAAAACAATATCAAGGGCTTGAAAATTCACCTCCTTTGGATGTTTTATTAGACGAAAAAACGTTCACGGTAACAACGGGACATCAACTCAATATTTTTACAGGACCATTGTATGTGATTTATAAAATCATTACAACCACAAATCTAGCGAGAGAACTCAAAAATACATATCCAGACTACCATTTTGTACCTGTTTATTGGATGGCTTCAGAAGACCATGATTTTGAGGAAATTGCTAGTTTTCAATTATTTGGAAAAAAATATACGTGGGAAACCACGCAAACGGGTGCTGTGGGCAGAATGAATCCGAAGGGATTAAGTACAGTATTGGCTGAACTTCCCGACTCGTTTCCTCTTTTCGAGCAAGCCTATCTTGAAAATGACACCCTTGCTGCGGCTGTACGCACCTACATGCATGCGCTTTTTGGTGCAGATGGTTTGGTCTGTTTGGACGCGGATGATGCAGATTTAAAGCGACTTTTCTTGCCTGTTATTGAAGAAGATTTACTTCATCAAACTGCCAGCCAGTTGGTGCACGAACGTACCACACAATTGGAAGATTTAGGTTACAAAGCGCAAATTCATGCGCGAGATATTAATTTCTTTTATCTGAAAGACGGATTACGCGCTCGTATTATCAAGGAGGGAGAAAATTGGACTGTTAAGGATACGGATATTGTATTTACAGAAAATGATGTCCGGGCAGAATGGGAAAATCACCCAGAAAGATTTAGTCCCAATGTGGTGTTGCGTCCTTTGTATCAAGAAATGATTTTACCGAATCTTGCTTACATTGGTGGTCCATCTGAAGTACCATATTGGTTGCAGCTAAAACCTATTTTTGATTATCATAAAGTATCTTTTCCAGTCTTATTACCCCGGAATTTTGCATTGGTTGTTACCGCTGCAAATCAGAAGAAAATAGATAAATTACAAGTTGGTATCGATGAGTTTTTTGACGACGTAGTCACGCTCAAAAAGCGCTATGTCGAGCGAATTTCTGAAAAGTCGTTGAGTTTAGCTTTTGAAATGGACGAGATAGGAGAGGTCATGCAGCGAGTTGGCCGCCAAGCAGCGGGTGTTGATGCTACTTTAAAAGCAGTGGTTGAAGCAGAGCAAGCCAAAATAATGCATGCTTTATCAAACCTAGAAAAGCGAATTAAAAAAGCAGAAGAAAGGAACCATGAGACGGCAATTCAGCAGTTGTTGGGCGTGCAGGACAAACTCTTTCCGAATGGTTCATTGCAAGAGCGAGTAGAGAATTTCCTCAGTTTTTATAAGAATGACGATCAATTTTTAGAGAAAGTGAAGAGAACATTTGATCCTCTTCACTTTGTATTTTATATCATTCATTAATTTGACCATTCCCAGACAAGAATTGTCCAAGATTCTTGTGTAAAAGCATCATCAAACGTATGAATTGGAATAAAACCCGCGCGTTCATGTGCCCGCATGGAGCGCGGGTTTTTTGTAGAAACATCTGACAATAATAGTTCGTATTTCTGTTGATGTTCTTCTTTAAAACCTTGATAAAGCGCCTCAACAAGTCCTTTTCCTCTAGCTTCTTGCGCCACACAAAGTTGTCCAACAAGTACAGCAGCATATTCATCCAATGGTTTTCCTTTCCAGCTTACTTGCTGATAGGCAGCCAAGTAACTTTCAAAAACAGGTTGATCTTTTAATAATTCGGGTACAAGTGCGAGGCAATAACCGATAAGGTTATCTCCGTCTTTTGCAACGATATGCGCACTATGTTGGTGCATTGATTGGAGATATTCAAACGAATATTCAGCTGTTAAAAAGCCTTGACTTGCGGCTTGTTCTGCGGAGATATATTGGCGTAGATTTTTCTTTTGTAGCGCGAGGATTGCACGTAAATCTGCATCGGATTGTGCCGTAGAAATGGTGTACATCTATTGGAATTGGTTGAAAAGTAGGAAATGTAAAACAGCTAACAAGTTTATCATTTTTTCGAATGATTGGAAGTGCGTAGTTGTATTTTTTACAAATATTCCGGTTTCTTTCTTCACGACACTTGAAATACAATAAAAAAGCCCCCCCACAGATTTGTGAGGAGGCTTGGTGTATTTGCGAACACTAAAAAATCAATAGCGATACATTTCTGGCTTGAATGGCCCTTCAACGGTTACGCCAATATATTCTGCTTGCTCATTATCAAGACGGTCTAATTTTGCACCGACGTGAGCAAGGTGGAAGGCTGCGACTTTTTCGTCCAATTGCTTGGGTAATACGTACACTTTTTTCTCATACTTCTCTGTATTATTCCAAAGCTCGATTTGTGCCAATGTTTGGTTAGAGAATGAGCAAGACATCACGAACGAAGGGTGGCCCATAGCACAACCAAGATTCACCAAACGACCCTCAGCCAAGACGATAATCTCTTTGTCTTCGATAGTGTACATATCTACTTGCGGTTTGATAACCGATTTGGTATGTCCATAATTCTTATTGAGCCATTCCATATCAATTTCGTTGTCAAAGTGACCAATATTACAAACAATGGCTTTATCACGCATTGCTTTGAAGTGACGGTCACGGATGATTCGGAGGTTTCCAGTGGCAGTAACGAAGATTTGTGCACGAGAAACGGCCTCATCCATTGTTACTACTTCGTATCCATCCATAGCAGCTTGAAGCGCACAGATAGGGTCAATTTCAGTGACTAATACACGACAACCTGCACCTCTGAGGGAGTCAGCAGAACCTTTGCCTACATCACCGTATCCAGCAACAACAGCTACTTTTCCGGCAAGCATCAAATCTGTTGCACGGCGAATCGCATCAACTAATGACTCACGGCAACCGTACTTATTATCAAATTTAGATTTTGTAACAGAATCATTCACGTTGATAGCAGGCAAGTGAAGCGTACCATTTTTCATTCTCTCGTACAATCTATGCACCCCTGTTGTCGTCTCTTCAGACAAACCTTTGATACCTGAAATTAGCTCAGGATATACATCAAATACCATATTTGTCAAGTCACCACCATCATCAAGAATCATGTTGAGTGGTTGTTGTTCTTCACCAAAGAAAAGAGTTTGCTCAATACACCAATCAAATTCTTCAGCTGTTTGGCCTTTCCAAGCATATACCTGAATACCCGCAGCAGCAATAGCAGCAGCTGCATGATCTTGTGTTGAGAAAATATTACAAGACGACCAAGTTACTTCTGCACCTAGTGCAACGAGTGTTTCGATAAGAACAGCCGTTTGGATAGTCATGTGCAAACAGCCAGCAACACGTGCGCCTTTTAAAGGTTGCGAAGGGCCGTACTCTTTTCTGATTTCCATCAAACCAGGCATTTCAGCCTCTGCAAGACGGATTTCTTTGCGTCCCCACTCAGCCAATGCAATATCTTTTACTTTATAGGGTACGTATGTTTTTTTCTCTGCCATTAGTGAAATATGATTTTATCTAAAATGATGCACAAAATTAATTCATTTATTCTGAAAATAGAAAGTTATTCCAATAAATTATCTACTAATTGACTGTAAAATAGATAATTTATTGGAATTGATGGTTTCTAATCGTCTTCTTAAGATAAATGGGTCAAGAATAGAGAAGATTTATCTTTCGCTTGTAGGTAAAACGGTTAATATACTTTCCAAGCCAACACCTCTCGACCCTTTCACAAGAATGAAATGGTTGTCTAAGTTTTTATCAATGAGCCAGTTATGCAATGAAAATTTATCTGTGAAGTAATACGCTTTTGGTAAATAGGGGAGTGCATGTTGCATATTTTCACCATACAAGACAATCCATTCTACATTTGCTCCTTTGAGTTGGCGCCCGATTTCAGCGTGTTCTTTCGGACTATCTTCGCCAAGTTCGAACATATCACCAAGAATAAGTGCTTTCTTTTTAGGTGTTTCTATTTGTAAAAAATGGGAGATAGCAGCTTGCATTGACGATGGATTGGCATTGTAGGCATCCATCAGAATCGAATTCGTACCTCGCTCAATAATTTGTGAACGGTGGTTTTTGGGTTGATATGCTGCCAATGCTTGCGCTGCTTGCACTTTAGAAACGCCAAAATAGGTTCCAATCGTGAAGGCAGTCAGCATATTGTCAAAATTATAACTCCCTCCGATTGGTGAAGTATAAACAGTATTTTCTAATTGAAAACGAATCAGCGGATTGTGTTCAAGGAGTTGAAGCGGACATGTTTGTTTGTTGTACGTGATGACGTTTGCAAGTTGTCTTTCTTCCGCCATGTTCGAGATACGCAACAAATCTAAATTGATGAATGTCGTTCCTTGGTTATTTTTTAGGAAGTCAAATAATTCCCCTTTCCCTTTTTGTACGCCTTCAATTCCACCAAAACCTTCTAAATGTGCTTTGCCAATGTTTGTAAGAAAACCATGGGTTGGTGCACAAATTGCACAAAGATCTGCGATTTCTTGTTGGTGGTTTGCACCCATTTCAATCACTGCAATTTCTGTATCCTCCGGCATGGCCAAAAGCGTAAGTGGCACCCCAAGATGGTTGTTGAGATTCCCAGCAGTAGCATGAACCTTGAATTTTTGAGCTAAAACTGCCGTTAACAATTCTTTATTTGTTGTTTTTCCGTTAGACCCCGTAAGACCAATGACAGGAATAGAAAATGAATCTCTGTACATACGGGCAAGTTGCTGGAGAGCAAGAAGAGTGTCATCCACCAAAATACATGACTCGTTGATTACCATCGTAGGGTCATCCAAGATAGCAAAGGCTGCTCCATTGGCAAGAGCTTGTTCGACGAATTGGTTCCCATCAAATCTTTCTCCTTTAATAGCAAAAAAAAGAGCACCATTGGGTACGTTGCGTGAATCGATAGAAACACCATTTGTTGGTTGAAAAAGCGCGAAAATTTCGGATATTGTCATATAGATAAGAGAAATCTTTTTTTGTCAAATTTCTATGATTTTTACTAAAATTACTGACACTTTGTAGGAAATTATCTTTTACTTCAAAAAATGAATAAAGAAAACGACGATATCAAAGAAGAAAATAAAGGCTTTTATTTGTCACCAATGGGTTTGCTTGAGATAAAAGCATCTAAGAATGGACTGACATCTTGCCGATTCATAGAGAATGCCAACCAAATCGAGATAAACGAGCATGATAATGCTTTGATTGCTAGGGCAAAAGAAGAATTGAAACGATATTTTTCAGGTGAATTAAGGCAATTTACTGTGCCATTGGATGAAAGAGGAACCAAGTTTCAGCGACAAGTTTGGGAGGTAATCCGCCAAATTCCGTATGGTGTGCGTAAAAGTTATAGTGATATAGCGCGTGAGTTAGGAAACCCGTTGGTTATTCGAGCAGCCGCTACTGCAAATGGTAAAAACCCTTTGCTTTTATTTATTCCTTGCCATCGAGTGATTGGAAAAGGGGGTGAAATGGTAGGATATTCTGGAGGTTTAGCGAAAAAAAGAGATTTATTAGACTTTGAAGATAAGATAGCGAATGGAATTCAAACCTTATTTTAGTGTGTGAATGATTGGAACAATAAGTGTACAGAAAGTCAAATAGACGTGTCTAGGCACGTATTTTTTTGTACTTTTGCGAACAAAATAGACGTACCCATGTCATAAAATGAGAAAAATATGCAAATGCACTCGTTGAAGTTGAAAAAACC